>CAUJHX010000166.1 GCA_963204795.1 Pseudomonadota bacterium
AAAAAAGCTCAAACCCCGCAGAAGTGGGGCGTCGGTTGACGGATCGTGAACACCTGACGTAAAAACCCACACTCCAGTCGCCGGCACCACGCACTGTTCATCATCGCGTGGATTTACTGTTCACGATCGCCGGAATACGCAACAACTTCCCCGGTGTCTCAAGCCACCGCACGGGCTATCAGGTTCATCCTGCGCTGGTCTGACCTGTTTCCATCAGTCACTACGCTGCTGCAATCCTGGCGGGCCGTACCTCCTCGATCTCGACCGTGATTACCGAAGCCTTGGGCCTACGTCAGGCCGCGGCGAGCTCCGGACCTGCGGGTCGATAGTCGGTGCCATGCGCGAGGATCGCCCAGGCAACGCGCGCATGCTTGGCGGCCAACGCGACCGCTGCGACATTCACGTGCCGGCGCTCCTTGAGTCGTCGTGCCCAGGCACTCTTGGCGTCGGTCTTCTTGTCGACGACGCGCAGGTAGGCCCGCGCCCCGTGCACCAGCAGCGTGCGCAGGTAGCGATCGCCCCGGCGGGTGATCTGCCCGAGCCGATCCTTGCCGCCGCTGGAGTGCTGGCGGGGGGTGATCCCGAGCGAGGCGGCGTAACTGCGCCCGTTCTTGAAGACATGTGGATCGCCCATGCTCGCCACCAGCGCCGTCGCGGTCTGCGGTCCAATCGCCTCGACCTTCATCAGTCGCCGCGCCGGTTCACTCGTCTCGGCGAGCAGGCGGATCTGGCGGTCGTACGCGCTCACGCGCGCATCGAGCTGATGAAACTGCTCGAGCAATCCGCTGAGCACCTCGCGCGCAAGCACCGGCAAGCCGTTCTCCGCATCTTCGAGGATACCGGGCAACTCGCGCCGCAGCCGCGCCACGCCCTTCGCCACTACCAGCCCGAACTCCCCCAGCAGGCCGCGGATCTGGTTCACCTGCGCGGTGCGGTTGGCGACGACGAGCGTCCGCGCTCGATGCACCATCAGCACCGACTGCTGCTCCTCGCTCTTCACCGCCACGAAGCGCATGTTCGGCCGCCCGACCGCCTCACAGATCGCCTCGGCGTCGTTCGCATCATTCTTGCCGCGCTTGCAGTAGGGGACCACAAACTGCGCGGCCATCAGCCTCACCGTATGGCCGAGCTTCGTGAGCTCGCGGCCCCAGTAGTGCGCGCTGCCGCAGGCCTCGATCCCGATCAGGCACGGCGGCAACTGTGCGAAGAACTCCAGCACCTTCGCTCGAGCGAGCTGTTTGCGCACCCGTATCTTTCCTCGTTCATCCACGCCATGCACCTGAAACACCTGCTTGGCGATATCCAATCCCACTCGTGTAATCTCCATCTCGACTCCTCCTGCTTCGTGATTGAACGCTCGACAACCTTCAATCTGGCACAACCGATGCCGTAGAAGCAGGGGGAGTCCATGTCACTACTTCGCCGATTCGCCCCTTCGTAGTGAGCGTTTCCGGCGCCACGTGAGTACGAGCGCATTGATTTTGCAGGAGCCGCGGTGCGCAAGATCGACGGAAGGCTCTGTAGTGAACCTTCGAGTGGCGCAGGTTGCTGGCCTGCGGATAATGGCGAGTCGCGATGTTTCTGCGCGCAACGACGCCGCAAACCTGGCAATTCTCGGAACTGGAAAACAGGCGGAGGAGCATTTACGAGCCATAGGGGAGGTGAGAAACCTCCGACGCGTGCGTGTGTGGCGACGTTCGCTGGAAAAGGCAAAAAAAAACTCGCGGAAGCCGGCGGGCGGGAGCGGGATATCCGGTTCGAAGTGGCTCACACCGCACGCCAGGCCGTCGACGGTGCCGACATCATTTGTACCGTGACCTCCGCTCGCGAGCCAGTCCTGGAGGGCGCGTGGCTCGCAGACGGGGTGCATGTCAACCTTGTTGGAGCAAGCGTCGCCGCGGCAAGAGAGGCGGATGATGAGGTTGTGACAAGATCGAAATTCTTCGTCGATTTTTCCCGTCGGCCTACGAACAGGCGGGCGAACTGCGTCACGCGATGCAGGCGGGCTTGGTTGAAAAACGCCATGTTCTGGGTGAAATCGGCGAAGTGCTGAGTGCCACCGTGTGCGGCCGCACGGCGGACAAAGACATTACCGTTTATAAATCCTTGGGTATCGCCGCACAGGATCTTGCAACCGCACATGCAATCTACGATCGAGCGGTGCGGAGATCGCTGGGCGTCAGGGTGCCGTTCTGAATGCAGATCTCACGATAAAAAAGGAGCGATACCCGAAGCCGATATCAACGCGGCCGATCCGGTAAAATGGGCCCCATGTCCGGGCTCAAAGACATACCCTTCGTGCAGGAGTCGGCGCCCGCCACTCGCAGCGGGGAAAAATACGTGACTCCTCAGGGCTTTACGGCCATCAAGGACGGCATCAAGCAGAAGGGCGAGATCGATCGTCGCGGGCTGCTCGGCAAGCCGCGCTGGCTCAAGGCACCCCTCGCGGCCGGCGCAGGCTATGAGCGGGTGCGCCGGGCAGTGCACGAGCACTCACTGGCGACGGTCTGCGAAGAGGCCAGGTGCCCCAACATCGGTGAATGCTGGAACGCGGGCACGGCCACCATCATGCTGATGGGCAAGGTCTGCACGCGCGCGTGCCGCTTCTGCTCCGTCGACACCGGCAATCCGCGCGGCTGGCTCGATCAAGAAGAGCCGCAGCACGCGGCGCGCACGGTCGCGCTGATGAAGCTCCGGTATGTCGTGCTCACCTCTGTCGATCGCGACGACCTTCCGGATGGCGGCGCCGCGCATTACGCGGCCTGCATCCGCGCGATCAAGGCGGAGAGCCCGAAGACGGCGGTGGAGGCGCTCACGCCTGATTTCAACGGCGTGTTGCGCGACGTCGAGACGGTGGTCGACTCAGGTCTCGAAGTATTTGCCCAGAACGTCGAGACGGTGCGCCGTCTCACGCACCCGGTGCGCGACCCGCGTGCCGGATACGACCAGACGCTCGCCGTGCTTGCGCACGCAAAGCGTCATCGTCCAGGCGTCCTGACAAAGACGAGCCTGATGCTCGGTCTCGGCGAGACCGACGACGAGATCGCCGCGACAATGGACGACCTGCGCGCAATCGACGTCGACATTCTCACGCTCGGGCAGTATCTGCGCCCCACGGTGAATCACCTGCCGGTCGAGCGCTATGTGACGCCCGAGGAATTCGCACGCTACCGCCAGTGGGGTCTCGCGCGGGGTTTTCGTGAATGCGTCTCCGGGCCGCTCGTGCGCTCGAGCTATCGCGC
>CAUJHX010000167.1 GCA_963204795.1 Pseudomonadota bacterium
CACTTCCACAGCGACTCCCAGCAGCCTCTCGGCTTCGGGGCTCGGGAACTGCACCGACACGCCCGGGTTGTTGAGCACCGGCTGGCCGAACACCGTGTTCACGAAATGCTTGTCCAAGATGTTGCGGGCAAAGAACGACAGCCGCCACTTGTCGCTGTCGGGGCCAACACTGACATTGGCGTTCAGCAGCCCATAAGCCTTCTCGACAAACAGCGGATTGCCCGACGGATCGAAATTGACCTTGCTGCGCCAGAACCAGTTCAGCGAAGGGTCGATGCGAAGGTCGTTCACCCTGTGCTGGTAGCTCGCGGTCAGGCTGTAGGTGAACTTCGGCGAGTTGGGCAGTTGCCTGCCGTCAGCATAGGTGACCGCCTGCGTTGGCGTGATCAGGATGCACTGGCCGGGCGAGGTCCGGGGCGTGCCCAGCGGCAATACGGGCTGGCCTGAGTAACACCCGATGTTCCTGAACTCGAGGAACGTGCCGTCGACATAGGCAAACGAGCCACTGAGGGTAAGGTCACTGACCGGCTGGCTCACCAGGTCGACCTCAAAGCCACGTGTACGCACCTTGCCGGCGTTGGCGAGCGCGAAGCGCGCCGGCGAAATGCTGGTGTCGAAAATCTGCGCCTGGTAATCCTTGTAATCAGTCGTGAAGCCAGTGATGTTGAAGGTCAGGGTGCGGTCGAGGAACTGCGAGCGCAGGCCGACTTCATAACTGGTCGGGATTTCCGGCCGGATGACATTGGTCTGGCTCTGCACGACACCCAGCGTATCCACGCCCGGCCCCTTGTAGCCACGCGCTGCCGATGCAAAGACCATCATGTCATCGTTGAAGGAATATTGCAGCGTGGCGCGACCGGAAGTGTTCGTGACCGACTTGCGTGCCCAGACCGGCCCGACAAAGCGGCCGGGGATGCCCATGAAAGCCTGCGGCGCCGGATGCATGTCGGCATCGAACTTCACTTCTTCGTCCGTGTAGCGCCCGCCGAGGATCAGCTTCACATGCTCGACCGGTTCATAGGAGACCTGCCCGAACAGTGCCGACCCGGTGTTCCGGGTCGTGGCGTCCATGACGCTGCCAATCACCATGGTGCCCGGCAGCGGGATTCCCAGCTTGCCGGTCTGCTCGTAGTTGCCGCGGATCTTCGACTCGTTCAGAAACACGCCGGCAACCCACTGGAACGGACCGCTCGAGGGGGACGTGACACGCAGCTCCTGCGAATACTGCTCGAGCTCGCTGATGCCCTGGTTGATTTCGAGGTAATTGATCGGCAGGAGATCCGGGTCATTGTTGTCCTTCGATTTCCAGTCCCGGTACGCGGAAATCGAGGTCAGCGTTCCCCAGCCGGCGTCGTAGTCCAGCTGCAGCGAGGCGCCCCGGTTCTCGAGGTCCTGGAAGAACCTCTCGTCGGCGGCGATCTGCAGGTTGCGCGGGCCCGGAATGATGCCCGCGCTCGCCGTCAGGTTCGCGTAGGGCGTGCCAGGCGGCGCGGTGCGCACGGTCCAGGCACAGCAGAGCTGCTTGCTCTCGTTCCACTCGCCGATCAGGTTGACATCGAGCCTGGCTGTCGGCTCCCACAGCAGCCTGGCGCGCACACCTTTTGAATCGCGCTCGTTCACCTCTTCATTGCGATAGATGTTGTCGATGATCCCGTCGCGCGTTGTCTGCGAATAGGCGACGCGCAAGGCCAGCGTATCAGCGAGCTTCAGGTTGCCGATCGCGCTCGCCTTCACCTCGTTCTTCGTGGCGTAGGAGATGCGCGTTTGCAGGCTGTTGGTGTATTCAGGCTTTTTCGTGGTGATCGATATCACGCCGGCGGACGCATTCTTGCCGAACAGCATGCCCTGCGGCCCGCGCAGTACCTCCACCCGTTCGATGTCGATCAGGTCGGCTACGGCCTGCCCGTGACGCGCCAGCGGCACCCCGTCGACGACGGTGCCGACGCTCTGTTCAACGGTGTCGGAGAACACGGCGGTGCCGACGCCACGCAGGGCGAAGCCTTCGCCCCGGACGTTCGCCGAACCCTGGAAGTTCAGGCTCGGCGCGACGTAGCGCAGTTCCACCGGACTGTTGATGGCAAGCGTCTGCAGGGTATCGCCCGACACGGCACTGACCGCCAGCGGCACATCCTGCAGCCGCTCGACGCGCTTCTGCGCGGTGATGATGACCTCCTCCAGCCCCTTGTCCTGCGCCTCTGGCCGGCTTTGTGCGTGTGCCACCGAAACCGGCAGCAACGGCGCAACAAACGCCAGCAGCAGCGCACCCGTCCTCAAGCAGCAACTACCATGCCGTGTCATTCCAGATTCCTCCCCGCGTGGTTCGTGCCGGTACCCGGCACATCGTGCCCGGGGCTTGGTTGAAGCCACTGGCTAGACCGGTCATACCAGTCTTGGTAGTCTGTCACGAGGTGGCGCGGTGGTGCAAGCGGCTTGCGGGCCGCAGGCATGTCTCCCCGGGGCCATCCGCAGTGATAGCCTGCGATTGCAGCGACACGTCAACGGCAGCAAGGGAGTTCCGGTGCCGACCACAACAACCACGGGCGCGGCGATGCCTGCCACGGTGGCGCAACTGATCACGCACCTCGATGCCAGGATCGTGACGGGCGCCATGCCGGCAGGCTCGCGCCTCGAATCGGAACGCAAGCTGGCGGAGCGTCATGGGGTGAGCCGGCCGGTCGTGCGCGAGGCTCTGCGTATCCTGCAGGAGCGCGGGCTCGTCATGGCGCAGCCTGGCCGCGGGACCTTTGTGCGGGAATTGCGTCCGACCGGCGGGGTGGCCACCCCGGAGATCCTCACCCGGCGTGGACAAGTGACCGCGCGACAGCTGTCCGCAGCGCGCATCATGCTGGAGGGTGAGGCCGCAGCACTCGCGGCCGCAAACCGCAGCGCCGCCGATCTGAAGCACATGCAGGCGCTGCTCGAGTCCCTCGACGCCACCGACAATGTCATCGCCAAGGCGGAAAAGGACCTTGCCTTTCACGAGGCAGTGCTGCTGGCGACGCGCAATTCGGTACTGCAGGTGATGTTCGGCTCCATCCGCAGCCTCAGCTTCGCGCTGATGCTGCGAAGCCTCGGAGACCGGCGCGTCCGCGACACCGGCGCCCCGATCCATCACGCGATCCTGGCAGCCATCAGAAGGCGGGACAGCCGGGCCGCGCGCCGTCAAATGATCAAACATCTGTCGGTTGCCGAGACGCATTACGGGCCGGATCTCGATCGACCCCTCGCAGACATCCTGCCGCCCGGCAATCCTGCGGGTCCGGACATCGGCGCTGCACTCAGGGATGCGCGTCGGTGAAGATCATTGAAATCGAGACCATCCGCCCGGGTATCCAGCCGAACCTGTGTCTGGTGCGCCTGCACACGGACACCGGTCTTTCCGGGCTCGGGGAGGCGTTCTATTGTGCCGCCGCCGTCGAGGTCTACCTTCACAGTGAAGTCGCTCCGCTGTTGCTCGGAGCCGTGAATCCTGCACCTGAGGCAATCGGTCGGCTGCTCACGCCTTACGTCGGCTACCAATCCGGCGGCATCGAACAGCGCGGCAACGGGGCGATCGACATGGCGCTGTGGGATCTCCTCGGCCTGCAGACGGGCCAGCCTATCGTCCGGCTGCTGGGCGGCGCGGCGCGCGACGGGATCCGCATCTACAACACCTGTGCCGGCCCGGACTATGTCAGTTCCACGATGAGGCAGAACTCCACGAACTGGGGCCTTCCGCCAGCCTCCCGCACTGCGCAGTACGAGGACCTGCAGGGCTTTCTGACGCGGCCCGGCGCGCTGGCGCGCGAGCTCGCCGACGAGGGCATCACCGGCATGAAGATCTGGCCGTTCGACATGGCGGCGGAACGCACCGGCGGTGTGGACCTGAGCGTGAACGAACTCGCTGCCGGCGTCGGCATCCTGGAGGCCATCCGCAGTGAGGTGGGCTGGGACATGGACGTCATGATTGAACTTCATGGCCTGTGGAATCGCCGCTCGGCCACGCGGATCGCGCACGCGTTGGCCGGCCTGCGGCCCTACTGGATCGAAGATCCGCTGCGCCCGGACGCCGTGGACGCCCTGGCCGCCCTGCGCGCCGAGATCGACGTCCCCATCGCCACCGGCGAGACCTGTTTCGGGCGACGCGGACTGCTGCCCCTGCTGCAACGTGGCGCCGTCGACTTTGTCACCGTCGACGTCGGCTGGACCGGAGGGCTGACGGAGGCAAAGAAAGTTGCGGATCTGGCGGACACGTTCACGGTACCGGTCGCCCCCCACGACTGCACGGGCCCCGTGTCACTTGCCGTCGCTGCCCACCTGGCGTGCGCCCAGCAGAACGGGCTCGTGCAGGAAACCACCCGGGCGTGGCTGCGCACCTGGTACACCGAGATCGCCGAGGGACTACCCGAAGTGTCGGGCGGCTTCCTGCGCCTTGCGGATCGCCCCGGTCATGGTGTGCGCCTGCGCGGCGATCTGGGCGCAAACGGCGCGGTCCAGACCCGCAGCACGCGCTGGCAGGGCTGAACAAGTCGAATGGATTGAAAAAGGGTTCATGCACATATCCACCCTGACCCGGCCGTGCGCCATCGCAATGTGGGACTTCTCGTGGCTCGAGCGACGATGGGAGGGGTCTGGATATGAGGACTGGGCTCGAGCGCTGGACGGTCTCGTCGAGCGCGGTTACACCGCCGTGCGCATCGACGCT
Organism: Pseudomonadota bacterium; assembly: GCA_963204795.1. Taxonomy (GTDB): domain Bacteria; phylum Pseudomonadota; class Gammaproteobacteria; order Steroidobacterales; family Steroidobacteraceae; genus CADEFQ01. Next base: position 4,685 of record CAUJHX010000167.1, read on the forward strand.
TTCCCGCACCTGCTCTCCCAGGAGGTCGCGGCCGGTGTGGACCGGGAATGGGATCTCCTGCCGGTGTGGAATCAGCATGACTGGGGTGCGCCAGGCCCGGTACGCATCGCCTCCCCCCGTCGTTCGCTGGTCGAGTTCATCGGCCTGTGCCGGGATCGCGGTGTCGATGTGGGCCTCTCCACCTGGTACCGGCAGGACACTGCCGATTCGCGAATGCGGCTGGTCGAGCCACGCATCCAGGCCGGGCAATGGGCGGCCGTGCTCGACGTCGTGGTGGCGGAAGGCCTGGCCGATTCCATCCTGTACGTGGATCTGACCAACGAGATTCCCCTGCCCACTTACAGCCCGTTCCTGTACGCAAACTGGAACAGCACCGGGATTGAGTCCCGTGCCACGCCGCGCATGCGCGACTGGATCACCGCCGCGATCCTCGCCGTGCGCGAGCGCCACCCCGGTTTCGATTACTGCTTCTCTTATGCCGGCGAGTTCATGAATCCGGCCGGGCAGGACGTCTCCAGGTTCGACCTCCTCGAACTGCACATCTGGATGTGCTCCCCGGAATTCAGCGACTTCCATCAGCGCATCGGCTACGACCTCGGCGCCAGCCGATTCGACCCGGCCGGATATCCGGCGATGCAACGGGCCGAGGCCGAATACCGGCAGGCGCCCGGGCATTGGCGGGGCTTCCTCGAAGCCGCCATCGATGCCGCCGCAACATGGTCGCAGACCACAGGCCTGCCGCTGGTGACCACGGAGTGCTGGGGCCCGATCAACTACCGGGACTGGCCCATGCTCGATTGGGGTTGGGTCAAGGAAGTCTGCGAGCACGGCGTCGGGCGCGCACTCATGACCGGCCGCTGGAAGGCGCTCGCCACCAGCAACTTCTGCGGACCACAATTCCGTGGCATGTGGCGCGACATTGACTGGCATCGACGCCTGACCACCGCGATCAAGTGCGCTCCATTGGCGGACTTCACGCAGGTTGGCGCGCGGTGAGATTGTCCGACACCAGACGCCGTGAGCTGGAGCGGGCCCTCGCCGGGATCGCCGAGGAGACCTTCTCCCCGCGATGGCCGCAACCGGAAACGCTGCGCCTGATCCGCGAGCGGACCGGCATCGACGTCATCAACTTCGACGTGTTCGGTGATGGTGGCGCAATTTTCGCACCGAACGACGGCTGCCGTCGCTATGACGTGACCAGCAAGCAGGTCGCGTCATCGTCCCTGGCACTCAGCGCGCACATCCTCGACGGCAACGCAGGCAACACGCTGACCTGGTTCAGTCACGTCGTCCCCGCCAATCCGTGCGAATTGGCCTGCTTCGTCGTGAACTTCTCGATGGGTAACGGTTCCCCGATACCGCAGCCCACCGGCGTTTTCGAGCTGTCGGTCGGTGACACGCGCATCGCGGAGCTCGCGCTGGTCAAGGAGTCCCGGATCTGGGAATCGGACAACGGGCTGGCGGGCTTCTACGTCACGCGGGTGGACGCGACCGCCTTCGGGATGAATTTCGATCTCGACGAAATGCTCACCCGTGAATCGACTTTCGTCGACGGACACCTCGTCGTCATCGTGCCGAAGGGCCTGGTGTCGCCGGGCGAGCCGGCGCGGCTGACCCTGCGCTACGTCGGCCGGGTGCCGACCCGGCAGTGGTGTCGGGTGGCACTGGGCCTGCGGCCCCTGGCGGTCGACACTCATCTGGAGGCGATGCGCTGGACGCTCTCGGCGCCACCCCGGTGGTCACCTGAAGGATACCAGCTCCTCTTTGGCGACCTGCACAATCATTCCGGCGAAAGCATTTTCCTGTCCGACATCCCCGACGGGAAGGGCGCGGCAGGTCCGTGCGGCACGGGCGATCGGGATTCCCTGATGCGGTTCGCCCGGGACGTGGCGGGACTGGACTTCTTCTGCCTGTCCGAGCACGACTGGCAAATGGACGCGCGGGACTGGGCCCACCTGACGGGGCTCACCGAGGCGTACAACTCGCCGAAGTTCATCACGATGCACGGGTTCGAATGGACCTCCAATACCTACGGCCACCGCAACGTGTACTTCGCGGACACCCCCGGTCCGCTGCATTTCTCGCGCGATCCGTACACCAACCAGAGTGCGCGCCCCGCTGACTCACCGACCCCTGCGGAATTGTGGGCTTATCTGCGCGGCCTCAAGCTTCCCTCCATCACCGTGCCCCACCACATGAGCGCCGCGCAGTTCCCGCTGGACATGGCGCGCTTCCACGACCCGCAGTTCGACACGGTCGTGGAGATCTACTCCAGCTGGGGTGATTCCCTCGAACACGGCCGCCCCGTATCGATGGGTGCCGCCCGGATCAAGGAACTGGCGCATATCCATTCCCTGCGGCGCGGCGTGCGCAGTGGCTTCATCGCCTCGTCTGACAGCCACGACGGTTACCCGGGTCTGGCGCAGGGGCGGCTGCCCTCCCGTGGTCACATCTTCCACCATCTCGGCAGCGGACTGGCTGCGGTGTACGTGAAGGAAGGCGGCCGCGCGGGCCTCTTCGAAGCGCTGACCAGCAAGCGCAGCTTCGCAGTCACCTGCTCGGGGTTCACGGTGTGGGCGACACTCGACGGGCAACCCATGGGCTCTGCCCTCTCCCGCCGACGACTCCCCAACCGTCCCGTATACCGGCTTTCGATCCGTTCGGCGGTGCCGCTCCGGGAAGCCGTCATCTATCGCAACGGCGAGCCGATCGAGAAACTCGATCTTGCCGGACGCACCGAGTGCGACATCGACTGGCGCGACGACAAACCGGGCGCGGAAGCTGCGCAGAGCTATTTCACCCGTGTCTTGCGGATCGACTGCGAGACGGCCTGGTCGAGTCCCGTCTGGATCGACCACGAGTGACCTTCAGGAGACGTCATGCCGATCAGGTTTTCCGGGCGGGCGAGCGAGGCCTATCACTACCCGCTGCTGCTGCGACACCTGCTGCACAGACCGCTCGCAATCTCTCCCTCGCAGCACATCGTCTACCGCAACCAGTTTCGCTGCACGTACGCCGGGCTTCGCGAGCGCCTCGGCCGCCTCGCGAGCGGGCTCGCATCGCGCGGCGTCGAAGCGGGTACCACGGTTGCGGTGATGGACTGGGACAGCCATCGGTACCTGGAGTGCTATTTCGGCGTTCCGATGATGGGCGCCGTGCTGCAAACCGTGAACGTGCGCCTCTCGCCGGGGGAGATCGCGTACACGCTGGACCACGCGCACGCGGAGGTGCTGCTGGTCCACCACGAGTTCCTGCCATTGCTCGCGGGCATCCGCGAACAGTTGCCGGCGCTGCGAACCGTCGTGCTCATTGCCGACGGCGCCAGCGACCTCACGATTCCGGAGTGGATCGATGACGAGTACGAAGCCCTGCTCGCCCGATCGACCCCGGACTTTGCGTTCACGGATTTCGACGAGAATGCAGTCGCCACCACTTTCTACACGACAGGCACTACCGGTGTGCCGAAGGGCGTGTGCTTCAGCCATCGCCAGCTGGTCCTGCATACGCTTGCGGTAATGGCGGCCGGCGGTGGGGCACCTCATGGACAGGGCATGCGCAGCGACGACGTGTACATGCCGCTCACCCCCATGTTCCATGTGCATGCGTGGGGTAATCCGTACGTTGCCACCCTGCTCGGGATCAAGCAGGTTTATCCGGGGCGGTACGTGCCCGGTGAAATCCTCGCCCTGCGCCAGCACGAAGGCGTGACGTACTCCCATTGCGTGCCCACTATCCTGCAGATGCTGCTGTCCGAAGCGGTCGCAAGCGGCGGCGACCTGCGCGGCTGGAAGATCTGCATCGGGGGATCCGCGCTCTCCACGGGGCTGGCACGCGAGGCGCTCGATCGCGGCATCGACATCTACGCCGGATACGGCATGTCGGAAACCGGGCCGGCCCTCACGGTCTCCTGCCTGACATCTGCGCCCGGCAGCCTTCCGGTGGAAGCAGAGATTGAGCGCCGCTGCCGCACTGGCGCACCGATTCCGCTGGTCGATCTGCGGATCGTTGACGACAAGGGGCAGCCGCTGCCACATGACGATCGCGCGAGCGGGGAAATCGTGGTGCGCGCACCCTGGCTGACCCAATGCTACGTGGGCAACGCACCGGCCTCCGAAGAGCTCTGGCGCGGCGGTTACCTGCACACCCAGGACGTCGCCCGCATCGACCCCGACGGCTATGTGCAGATCACGGATCGCACCAAAGACATCATCAAGACGGGTGGCGAATGGCTGTCATCGATCCAGATCGAAGACATCGTCTCACGACATCCCGAGGTCGCCGCAGTCGCCGTCATCGCGGTACGCGACGCGAAGTGGGGCGAAAGGCCCCACGTTCTCGTGGTGCCGCGACCCGGGCACGCCGAGTCCCTGACGGGCGATGCGATCCGGGCATGGATTGCGGCGGCCGCCACGGCCGGAACGATTCCGCGGTACGCCGTGCCGGAACGCGTGACGTTCGTCGACTCGCTGGCGAGGACGAGCGTCGGCAAGATCAACAAGCGTGCCCTCAGGGAGCAGTACGGCTGACAGGCCGGAAACCCACCGGGCCGCGCGCACACGAGAGGAGTATCGGCGTCCATGCGTCGCAGCATCGAATTCTTTCTTTTCGACTGGCTCGACATCGAAGCGTTGTGCACCCGGCCCCGCTTTGCGGACCACAGCCGCGAGACCTTCGCATCCATGCTGCAGGTCTGCGAGCGTGTCGCCGCCGAGAAATTTGCTCCCGCCAACCGGCGCGTGGATACGCAGGAGCCGCGGATGGAGGGCGAGCGCGTGGTGCTGCCGGATTGCGCCTACGAGACCGCGCGCGCCTATGTCGAAACGGGCCTGCTCGCCGCGACCCAGGATTACGCATTCGGCGGCATGCAACTGCCCACAGTCGTGGAAACGGCTGCCAACGTGTTCTTCGCCAAGGGCGGGATTGGACTGGGGGGCGGTGGCCTGCTGACGGTGGGCAATGCCAACCTGCTGCTCGCCCACGGCACGGAGCGACAGCGTGACGTGTTTGCGCGCCATGAGTTGTCAGGGCGTTGGTTCGGGACCATGTGCCTGTCCGAGCCCCAGGCCGGGTCCGGCCTGTCCGACATCATCACGCGAGCCGTGCCGGATGGCGCCGATCACCAGTCGGACCCGCTTGGTCCGCGGTTCCGTCTCATCGGCAGCAAGATGTGGATTTCCAACGGCGATCACGAGATCACCGAGAACATCGTTCATCTCGTGCTGGCCAAGATTCCCGGTGAGGACGGCCGACTGCCGGCAGGAACCCGGGGAATCTCGCTATTCGTCGTGCCAAAGAAGCTCGTCACCCCGGCTGGCGAGTTGACCGGCGAGCGCAACGACGTGGCACTCGCCGGCCTGAACCACAAGCTCGGCTACCGCGGCATCCCCAATACGCTGCTCAATTTCGGTGAAGGCCGCTACGCGGTGCGAGGCGCAGCCGGGGCGATCGGCTATCTCGTCGGCAAGCCCGGCGAAGGGCTGCGCTGCATGTTCCACATGATGAACGAAGCGCGCATCGCGGTGGGCGCAGGAGCCGCCGCCATCGGCATGGCGGGATACGAGGCGAGCCTCGCGTACGCGAAGACGCGGCGGCAAGGACGCCGCCCCGGTCCGGCCGGCAAGGATCCTGCGACACCGCCCGTGCGGATCATCGACCATGCGGATGTGCGGCGCATGCTGCTGGCACAGAAAGCCTATGCCGAGGGCGGCCTCGCCCTCGCGTTGTACTGCGCACGGCTCGCGGACGACAAGGCGACGGGCACGGCAGTAGAGTCGCGCGACGCAGCCAGCTTGCTCGAGATCCTCACCCCCATTGCCAAGAGCTGGCCCAGTGAATGGTGTCTCGAAGCGAACAGCCTCGCGATCCAGGTGCTCGGCGGCTATGGCTACACGCGGGACTACCCGGTGGAACAGTACTGGCGGGACAACCGCCTCAACATGATCCACGAGGGCACGCACGGCATCCACGGCCTGGACCTGCTCGGCCGGAAGGTGCGCATCGATGGCGGCGCCGCGCTCGATGCCCTCTGCGCGCGCGTGCAGGACACGGCTGGGCGCGCAGCACGATCCGGCGTCTTGTCGAATCGTGGTGAAGAACTCGCCGCGGCATTGCAGAAAGTTTGCGAAGCGGCCCGGCTGGCCTGGGCAACCGATGTACCGGAAGAAGCCCTCGCCAATGCCACCCCCTACCTGCAGGCTTTCGGACACATGGTCGTCGCATGGCTCTGGCTCGATGTCGGCCTCGTCGCGCACCACGCGGCAAGCGCAAGTCCCGGCGGCGCTGATATCGACCTGATGCGCGGCAAGTTGCAGGCCATGCACTACTTCTTCGACTACGAACTGCCGAAGACCGACGCCTGGTTGCGCGTCGTCGCATCACGCAACCTGACCTGCGCAGAGACCCGGGAAGAGTGGTTTGGCTCATGAACAAGCCGGCGCGGAACTCACCAGCCAGGCGTCTCCCGCGGCAGAATCGCACCACGGTGCTGCACCACCCGGGCCGCGAGCCGCACGGCGGCCTCTGCGGCCTCCTCCGGCCCGCTGCCACGCGAACGCGCAGCGAGATAGCCGGCATTGAACGCATCGCCTGCACCGGTCGTATCGATCACCTCTTCGACCGCAAGCGCCGGTACCACCACCTGCCCTGACGCCGTCCCCACGATACAACCCGCAGCGCCCCGCTTGACGATGACCTCGGTCGCACCGCTTCGTGACCAGCGCCCGATGATGCGATCGATGGTGGCTTCGCCGAACAATTGCTGTTCGTCCTCCAGCGTCGGCAGCGCAATGGACACGTGCGGCGCGACGGCTTGTACTGCAGCACGCGCGGTGCGAAGGTCCTCCCACCCGGCGGGACGAAAGTTCGCATCGAAGGCGACCACGCCGCCCTGTGCCCGGACACGCCTCGCCAGCTCGACCAGGCGCGCCCGCTGCGCAGGGCCGAACAGGGACAGCGTGATGCCCGACAGGTACAGCAGGCCGGCCGCTGCGGCCGCGGCAAGCGCTGCGTCCACACCCGGCAGCTCGAACAGCGATCGCACCGCCGAGTGACTTCTCCAGTAAGAGAAGCTGCGCTCGCCGGCTGCATCGGTGTGAATCGCGTACAGGCCCGGCACCTGGCGCGGATGAAACAGGACCAGACCGGTATCCAGTCCTTCCGCCTGCCAGGCCGCCAGCATCTCCGCGCTGCAGGGATCCTGGCCGAGCGCGGACAGATAGCGAACCGGCAACCCCTGCCTGCAGAGATGGACGGCGGTATTGTAGGTGTCGCCACCCAGCCCGAGCTTCCAGCCTTCGCCCAGCCTCCCGCCCCCGGCCGAGCCCGTACGAGACAGCTCGAGCATGCATTCACCGATCGCGACGACCGGTCGCGAAGCGTCGATCAGCAGTTCCACATCGTTCCATCTGTATGCGGCGACTCCAGATCCTCGCCTTTGGTGTCCCCTCAGTCCAGTCTGATCCTGAAGCGCGCAACCCCCTGGATACCGGGTGGCATAATGGGTCCAACCGCGTTCGCGGGAATCCGTGGGAGTCATTCGATGGCTGAAGGAATCGCCGGCATCCTCGGCATCAGCAAAGTGATACCCGTCGTGACGCTCACCGATGTCGCGCATGCGGTACCACTCGCCGACGCCTTGCTGGCGGGCGGCATCGGCATCATGGAGCTGACCCTGCGAACGTCCGGGGCGCTGGCCGCCATCGAACGGCTGGCACGGGACCGGCCGGAGTTCTGCGTCGGTGGCGGCACCTGCCGCACGGCGAATGACCTGCAGCGAGTCACCGATGCGGGCGCGGCCTTTGCGGTGAGCCCGGGCGCGACCGCGGCGCTCCTTGCCGCTGCGCGCCGCTTGTCGGTGCCCTGGTTGCCGGGCGCAGCCACTCTCAGCGAGATGATGAACCTGTCAGACGAAGGCTATTCCTGCCAGAAGCTCTTCCCGGCCGCACTTTGCGGCGGGATCGAACTGCTGAAGGCAGTCGCGCCAGTGCTTCCGGCGTTGCGATTCTGCCCGACCGGGGGCGTCTCGCCGGACAATCTGGCAGCCTTCCTGGCCCAGCCCAACGTGTCGTGCGTGGGCGGGTCCTGGATCGCTCCCGCAGAGCTCCTGCAACGCGCCGCCTGGAGCGACATCACCCGAATCGCCGCATCGGCAGCGGGTCAAGCGGCCGTTTCGAGCGTCAGGAAAAGCTGCGCGTAGAGGAAGGCGTTTTCGCCGCGCACGCGCAGCTGCAGGCCGTCGGGGGCGGCCGTGAGCTCCGCGTCACCATGCACGCCGCAGCCCGCCTCGTCCGCCACCAGTCGCTCGAGCGCCGCCTGCACCGCCGCGCTGCGGTCGCGCACGAGGATCGTGTAGCCGTCGGCCTCCTTCCACACGTGCATGTGCCGGCCGCGCAATGCCGCAAACACCCGGTCCTGCTCGACCGTGGCAAGCGCGCAGCCGAGCCGCCTGGTCAGGCGCTGCACAGCGCCGGGCGCGGAGCGCTGCGGCTCGTGGCCGCACACCTGGTCGACGAGCTGCCGGTAGATGCGCGCCGCGCCGCCACCCGCACGACCGACTTCCTTCGCGAGGTCGTCGAGGAACAACTCGAGTTCGTGGCGCAGTACGAGCAGTTCCGTGAGCCGTCGCTCGATCTCGATGAAGCGCTGCTCGGCGATGCCGACCACGGTGTGACCTCGCGACAGCAGCTTGATGTCGCCGAGCGAGAAGCCGAGCCGCTGCGCGCGATGGATGAACATCAGCGCCTGCACGGCACTTTCCGGATACAGCCGATAACCTGCGGCGCTGCGTGCCGGCGGCGCGAGCAATCCTTCGCGCTCGTAGAAGCGCAGCATCGAGGTGCTGACCCCCGCGCGCCGCGCGAGCTGCCCGATGGTGAGTGTCGCCTTCGGGAGGTCGGCTTTCTGCCGGCGTTTCGTTACCATGGCTTGACCTTGAACTCTACTTCAAGGTCTAGGCTTCTGCCACGTCTTCGGGGGTACACGGTGCTCGGGATCGACAAGAGGCTGATCGTCAAGTCCACGAGCCGCTGGCTCACCGTCGGCATCATCGTCGGCCTCGCCGGGCTCGTCGCGAGCCTCACGCTCTACTGGTTCATCGGTCGCGCCATCGACGCCATGACGATGGGCTATTCACTGCTCGCGATCTGGTTGCCGTGGATCGGCGCCCTCCTCGCCATCAAGTTCCTCTGCGGCTGGCTCTATCGCACGGCGCAGCACAAGGCCGCCTCGCTGACGAAGCTCACGATCCGCGACATGATCTACGCGCACGCCCTGCGGCTCGGCCCGGCCGTGCTCGACCGCAAGCGCACCGGCGAGCTTGTGAACATCGCGGTCGAGGGCATGGACTGGATCGAGATGTTCTATGGCATCTATTTCGTCCAGTTCGTGGTCGGCATGGCGACGCCGCTGCTGCTGTGCGTCTTCATCGGCCTCATCGACTGGGTCGTCGGGGTTGCTCTCCTTGTGAGCGTGCCACTGACACCCCTCTTTCTCGGCATGATGGGGCGCAATTTCCGGAGGGCGAGCGAGCGCTTCGCGAAGGTCAACGCCGAACAAAGCGCGCGCTTCCTCGATTCGATCCAGGGCATGACGACGCTCAAGATGTTCAACCTCGGCAAGGTGCGCGGCGCCGAGATGCATGCGGCAAGCGAGGAGCAGCGCCGCGAGACGATGCGACTCCTGCTCGTGAACCAGCTGATGATCCTCTTCGTCGACTTCGGCTTCGCGCTCGGTACGACGCTCGTCCTCACGGTGACGGCATTGCTGCGGCTCGATGCCGGCGCGCTGACGCCAGGTGCGGTCGTCGCGCTGATCCTCGCGAGTGCGGAGTTCGCCAAGCCGCTCACGCTCGTCGGGCAGTTCTTCTTCGCCGGTGCGATCGGCCGCGCGTACGCGAAGCAGATCGTCGCCTTCCTCGGCGAGGCCCCGGGCGTCGCGGATCCGGCTGGAGTCGCCGCACCGCCCCCCGAGGCGTGCCCTGCCCTGTCCCTGAAAGAGATCGTGTTCCAGTACGCCGGTGCCTCACGACCTGCGGTCGATCACTGCTCGCTCGAACTCGCACCCGGCGAGACCCTGGCCCTCGTCGGCGAAAGCGGCTCGGGCAAGACGACCCTCGTGAACCTGATCCTGCGCACGCTCCAGCCGTCGGGCGGCTCCCTCAATCTCGGAGCCCACCGCGCAGATGAAGTTCCGGCTGACTGGGTGCGCGCCCACCTCGCGCTCGTGCCGCAGGATCCGTATCTCTTCTACGGTACGATTGCCGAGAACCTGCGTGTCGCGAAAGCAGACGCTACGGACGAGGAACTCGCAACGGCCTGCCGCGCGGCCAATATCCACGACCAGATCGCAGCGCTGCCCGCGGGCTACGCCACGCTCGTCGGCGAGCGTGGCCTGTCCCTGTCGGGCGGCCAGGTGCAGCGCCTCGCCATCGCGCGCGCGCTGCTGAAGGACGCCCCGATCGTGCTGCTCGATGAGCCCACCTCGCAGATCGACCTCGAGACAGAGGCCGTGATCCAGGAGGCCCTCGGGCATCTCACCCGCGACAAGTCGGTGCTGCTGATCGCGCATCGCCTGAGCACGGTGCGCAGCGCCGACCGCATCGTCGTATTGGGCCATGGGCAGGTACTCGAGGCGGGCACGCATGCAGAACTCCTCGCGCGCGGCGGCCCGTACGCCGGCATGCTCGCCATCGCCGGGGCGACGGCATGAGCAATACGCAGATCCTGCGCCGCCTGCTCGCGTTCATGCGGCCACTCCGTAGTGTGATGCTGCTGTCGGTCAGCGCGCGCACGATCAAGCTCACGATGCAGGCCGCGCTCATCGCGCTCGCGGCGGCCGGCGTCGCCCGCTTCGTCGCGGAACCGGGCAGCGCTGCCATCACCGGTATCGCGCTCGGCCTCGTCGCCTGCGCGTTTGCGCTTGGGCTCTCGAACTACGTCGAGACGTACACCGGCCACTACGTCGCGTTTCGACTGCTCGCAATGCTGCGCAACGAGTTTTACGATCGCATGGAGCCGCTCGCGCCGGCAGGAACTGCCGCGCTGCGTTCGGGCGACGCGGTCTCGCGTGTCATGAACGACTGTGAGCGCATCGAGCCCTTCTATGCCCACACGATCGCGCCGGTGATCACGTCCTTCTTCGTGCCAGCCATCCTCCTCGCGTTCCTCGGCCACTGGTACTCGATGACATACGTGTGGACGTTGCTGCCGTTCATGCTCGTGATGGTGATCGTGCTGCCGGTTGTCACGGCGCTTTCCGGCGGCCGCGGCAGCGAGACATGGCGCCACGCGCAGGGCGAAGTAAGTGCGTTTCTCACCGACAGCCTGCAGGGCATCCGTGACACGGTGGCCTTCGGTCACGGAGAACGCCGGCGCCGCCAGGCATGGGACATCGGCGTACGCCTGAAGAAGGGGCAGGACGCCCTGATGCGCGCCGACGCAGTGCAGCGCGGTGTCACCGAATGCGTCGTCGCGGCCGCCGCGGTCGCTGTGCTGTGGGTCAGCTGGGATCTGTACCTCGCGGGGATCATCGAGCCGCTGCGTGACATTCCCGTTGTCGTTGCGATCGCGATCACGGGCTTCAATGCCGCGCAGGGCCTCAACAACGTCGTCGGCGACTTCCAGGTCTCGATCGTATCCGCGCGGCGCCTCTTTGCACTGATGGACCAGAAGCCCACCGTCACCGACCTCGTCTCCAGGTCCCCGCCGCTTGCCGACGCCTCCATCGCGCTGCGCAACGTGAGTTTCACCTACGGGGACAAGGGCAGCGGCGCACAGGTGGTGCTCCGGAACATCAGTTTCGAAGTCGCGGCCGGAAGGCATGTTGCGCTCGTCGGTACGAGTGGCGCCGGCAAGAGCACGGTCGCGAATCTGCTGCTGCGCTTCTGGGACGCAAACGAAGGCCAGGTGCTCGTCGGCGGCCGCTCCGTGCGCGACTACACGCTCGAGGCGCTTCGCGGGCATATTGGCGTGGTTTCGCAACGCAACTACACGTTCAATACCACGATCCGCGAAAACATCCTGATGGGCCGGCCCGGCGCGACCGGGGCGCAGGTGGATGAGGCGGTGCGGCGCGCGCACCTCAAGGGCTGGATCGACAGCCTGCCGCAGGGGCTCGACACGCAGGTCGGCGAAATGGGCGGCAGGATCTCGGGCGGTCAGCGCCAGCGCATCGCCATCGCGCGTGCGCTCCTGAAGGACGCACCGATCCTGGTCCTCGACGAGGCGACCTCGAGCCTCGATGTCGAATCCGAGCGCGAAGTGAACGCCGCGATCCGCGAACTTTCGACGGGACGCACCACCCTCACGATCGCGCACCGTCTCTCGACCGTGCTCAATGCCGATGAAATCCTCGTGCTCGAGCACGGCGGGATCGTCGAACGGGGCCGCCATGCAGACCTTCTCGCGCGAGGGGGCGTTTATGCGCGTATTTTTGCATTGCAGCGGGACGAAGTGGACACGCACGCCGCCGCTGCATCACCATCACCGGCATGAAAGTATCCATGGCACGGAAGATCCTGCGCGGATCGTTCGCCTGCGTGCTGCTTGCGGGCGCTGCGCCCCCTGCCGGCGCCGACGACTCCTGGATCGCGGCCGAAATGTCTCCCGCCGAGTTGCGGCGGCAGACGGCCGCCGAGCCCACCTCGCTCGTCATCCTCGACGTGCGCACACCCGAGGAGTTTGCGGCGGGCCACATACCGGGCGCGATCAACATCCCGCATGACCAGGTCCCGGCGCGCCTCGCCGAATTCAAGGCGTGGAAGGACAAGACGATCGTCGCCTACTGCCGCAGCGGGCGGCGCGTCGGCCTTGCACTGAAAGTGCTGCACGACGCCGGGTTCACCAGGCTCGTGCATCTGACGGGCGACATGCCGGGGTGGAGCAAATAGCTGGTGCCGCTTGTCTGATTCGAACAGACGACCCCATCATTACGAATGATGTGCTCTACCAGCTGAGCTAAAGCGGCACGGGGGCGCGGATTCTAATGAATGCCCCACAGTGAGGCAAACCCGGTAACCGTGCCGACGCGCGCCTTCGGCACGTTCAGGGTCTTCAGCAGAGAATGCGCAGGCCGCGCACCTTCGCAAAGTCCCGATCATGCGTTACCAGCGCGTCGGCATTGATGGCCAGCGCGCTGGCAAGCTGGATGGCGTCGGGCAATTTCAAGCGATATGTCGCCCGCAGCCGCGCCGCGCTCTCGGCGATGTCGGTGCTGAAGTCCACTACTTGCCAGGTTTCCAGGGTCGCACGATAGCGCCTGGCGAGGGCTTCCTCGCCGGCGCCGAGCGGGCCAGTCAACACTTCGGCGATGGTAACCGTGGTCACCGCCAGTACCAGCTCGCCACGCGCATGACGCTCGAACAACGGCAAGAATCGCAGCGCGAAACCGGTGTTGGCTTCCAGCGTGTAGATGATGGGCGCGCTGTCCACCAGCAGGAGCGCGCCTTCAGGCAATGTTGCGGCGTCTAGCGGCTCCATTCGTCGCGCAGCCGCGCAATGGTTTCGGCGCTGTAATCGCCCCACAGTCCGCAGCCGGTGCCCGCCAGGCCCGTCAAGGGCATGGGCCTGGGCAGCCGGGCGGCAGCAATCGGTACCACTGCGGCGACTTCCTCGCCGCGTCGGGTAATGATTGTGACACGCCCTGCGGCGGCTCCATCGAGGATCGCCGGAAGTTGCTGGCGCGCCTGCTCAACACCTTTCGAAGGAGTTTTGACGCTGCGTTTCATATACTCACTGTACGATTCGTACAGTTCACCGTCAAGCTAGCCTGGCGACGCTTTCCGCAAGCGAATCACGAGATCGATTCCGGCGACTTCCATCCCTGCGGGTGGTGGTGGCAAACGGCTGAATTCCACTTCCGGCACCGCGACATCGGTGAGCGCACCGCTCTCGACGTCGTGGAAGTGATAGTGCGCCTCGACATTCGAGTCGAACCACACACGCGCGCCGTCGACGGTGAGCGGGCGGATGAGCCCGCGGCTCGCGAACAGGTTGAGCGTGTTGTAGACCGTCGCCTTCGACACGCGTGCGCCGTCCGCGACGAGCTGCGCCAGCAGTTGCTCGGCCGACATGTGCTGCGGAGCCGAGAGGAGCACCGCCGCGATGCGCCTGCGCTGTGCCGTCGGCTGGATGCCGTGGGCGAAGAGGCGCTCCGCTATCTCTGACGTGGCCATCCGTCAATTATATGAATCTGTTGAAATTCGTTGCAAACGCGTCGCACTTGCGGGGCTACGCGGGCGCATGCTCGTTCCATGCGCACGGGCGGCCACACCCTCTGGGAACTCGTGACAGTCATCGCGGTGGTGGCAGTTCTGGCGGCGCTCGCGATCCCGGATTTCGCGACACTTCGGGCACGGGCCGGCGTTACGACAGGGGCCAACAAGCTCCTCGGCACCCTGCACTTCGCCCGCAGCCGCGCCATCCTCGGCGGCGTCCCGACCGTCGTCTGCCTGTCATCGGACGGCGAGCATTGTGTCGGTCGGGGCGTCGCCGCAGCGCGCGGCTGGATCGTGTTCGAGAACAGGCGGGCCGAGTTCACCCCGGTGCGCGATCCCGGCGAAACCATCCTGCGGCGGCACCAGGTTGAGAGCCCGACGCATCTGCACGCGACGCGCAGCGCCGTGACGTACTGGCCCACGGCGCGCGCCGGGATGACCAGCACCTTCGAATTCTGCAGCAGAGTCGGCGGCGTACCACCGCGGGCGGTCATCGTCAGCCAGACTGGCCGCCCACGCTTGCGCATCGGCCCGGCACGCGGCAGCGCGACACCCTGCGGCAACTGACCCCGCCAACTGACACTGCGTAACCCGATTGCGCCACTTATCGTCAAATCGCGCGGGCGCCACGCCGCACGCCCCGCCGCTCGTCCTGACCGAAGTGCCGATCATCGGATTCCGTGAGCGGGCGCCGCGCACGGCGCTATAGTCGGTCGCTATGGGGGGGAAGTCCGTCTTCGAGTTGGGGTTCACGCTGCTCGAGCTGATGATCGTGCTCGCGCTCGCAGCCGTCATCCTCGCGATCGGCGCGCCGAGCTTCACGGAGTTTCGGCGCAACGGCCGCCTGACCGCCGATGCCAACGACTTCCTCACGGCCGTGCAGATGGCACGCACGGAGGCCGTAAAGCAGCAGCGCACCGTGTCGCTGTGCGCCACCGACGGTCCGCTCGCGGCCTCGCCCGCCTGCTCGGGCGACGTAGACTTCTCCGGCTGGCTCGTCTTTGCCGATCCTGACAGCGACTGCGCCATCGCGAACACGAACGACATCACGCGCACCGGCGGCAAACCCGTGGCTGATCGCGGTCGTGTGGTGTCCGCCGCGGATGGCGCCTGTCTCTCGTTCGGCGCAAACGGTTTCTTGCTCGACACCCCTCCAGGCTCCGCGCGACGCGTCGTCTATTGCGACGAGCGTGGCTATGCACTGCAGGGCGGCACCAACCAGTCGGCGGCGCGCGGCATCGAAGTGGCCCGCACCGGTCGTGGCGAAGTGGTGCGCGATCCGGCGCGCCTGGCCGCGTGGGGGCTCGCATGCAACTGAGAGAACGTGGCGTCACCATGGTCGAGTCGCTCGTCGCACTGGTCGTGCTCTCGATCGGCCTGCTCGGCATCGCCGGGCTCTTCGTCGAGAGCCTGCGCAGCAGCCGCACGGCACTCCTGCGCACGCACGCCGTGAATCTCGCGGGCGACATCGCCGACCGCATTCTCGCCAATGGCAACGCGCGCGATGCGTATGACACGGCGACGTACGCAGGCGCACCGGCCGTACGCCGCTGCGCGCCGACCGCGGCCGACGCGGGCATCAATTGCAGCGTTGCCGAGCTGGCGGAGGACGACCTCGCCCGCTGGCAGCAAGCCGTGAGTGATGCCTTGCCCGCGCCTGCCGACCCGGCCATCGCCGCCGCCGTCGTGGACCACACCCAGGCGGCGAATCCCGGCCGCCCCGACCGCTACCGCATCACGATTGCCTGGCAGGAGCCGGGCATCGACGAGCCGTACACCTATTCGACCGAGCTCGTCATGATGCCGAGGCCGCCCATCTCATGAAGCGCACGCATCCGCAGCGGGGCTTGAGCCTCATTGAACTGCTGGTCGCGCTTGCGATCGGCTCGGTGTTGATCGTCGGCGCGGTATACGTCTTCTCGCGCGGCCGCACCACGTATGCGGTCAACGAGAGCGTGGCGCGTCTGCAGGAAAATGGCCGCTACGTGCTGTCGGTGCTCGAGCCCGACATCGAGCTGGCGGGCTACTACGGCTTCACCAACTCGCCCGACACGATCCGTTTCGTGAGCGGCGCGTCGCCGGGCACCGTGTACGCGGTCGCGGCGCAGATGCGCGAGCGGCCGATTCCGGCTGCCGCACCGGTGGCGGTCGCGAACCTGCCGGCAGGCGCGCACGACTGCGGCACCAATTTTGCGGTCGACGTGCTGACTCCCGTGCAGGGCTCGAACGATTCCTTCGTGCTCGGCCCGGGTGCCGGCGCCGCGTGTGCGCCCTATGGAGCCGGGGCCGTGGGCACCGCCGACACCTTCACGATCCGCCGCGTCGAAACCGTGACGGCGGCGCCCGACGCCGGGCGACTGCAGCTCTATGCGTCGCGCCTGCGCAGCCGTTCGGCGCAGCAATTGTTCGTCGATGGCAACGCGCCCGGGCCGATTGATGCCGACAACGAAATCCACAACCTCGTGGTGCGCGCCTTCTATCTCTCGCAGGATGCCGTCGACCGTCCCGGTCTGCCGTCGCTGCGCGTGAAGACACTGGCCGGTGGCGCGCAATTCATCGATACCGAAGTGATGCCGGGTATCGAGGATCTGCAGGTGCAGTTCGGCATCGACACGGGTGACTACGACAACGACGGCGTCATCGACCCCGCCGCCGATGCCAACGGCGATGGCATCCCCGAATCCGACGGCCGCGCCACCCGCTACGTGAATCCCGACTTCGCGGGCCTCGATCGCGCCCAGGTCGTCGCCGTGCGTGTCTGGGTGCGCGTGCGCGCCGATCGTCCCGAACAAGGCTTCGAGGACAACCGCCGCTACGAGTACGCCGACGTTGATTACACACCTGCAGGTGACGACCGGCGCTTTCGACGGGTGCTGATGTCCCGCACCATTTCCCTGAAGAACGCGCGAACCTTATGAATACCGAACGCGGCGCCGCTCTCGTCATCGGCCTCGTCCTGCTGCTGATCCTCACGCTGCTCGCGGTCACCGGCATGAATACGGCAACCACCGAACTCGTGATGGCTGGCAATGAACAGTACCGGCGCGCGGCTGCGATGGCGGCGGCCGCCGGCATCGAGGAAGCGATCGCCGACATCGGCGCAGTACCCACGGTGCCGGGCGCCGCGCCCACGCAGGTACTGGATGTGCCGGTGGGCACGTCGGGAGTCGACCGTTTCAGCACGGCATCGCGCTACGTGGGCGAAGAGACCGGTCTGCCACAGTCGAGCGTCGATCGTTTCGTCGGCCTGCACTACGAAATCGACAGCACCGGCACTTCCCTGCGCAACGCGCGCGACCGACAGGTGCAGGGGCTATTCATCGTCGCCGGCGCCGGCGGTGGTGGCGGCAACGTCGGGCAGATCGGTACCGGACTCGGCGCTCTGGGGGAATGAACATGTCATCGCGCCACGCCCTGCTTCTCGCTGGACTCGCCATGGCTGCCTTGCCGTTGCAGGCGGCTGATCCGCCCCGCTGGATCCTCGAACAGGCGGTGGAAGCGCAGGCATCGTCGGTCGTGTTGCCGTCGGGTGCAGCCGGAATGCTCGTCGTCACACGCTGCGCGGGCTGCGCGCCACAGTCATTCGTGACGAGTTCCCGCACGCGGTATTTCGTCGCCAAGGATCCCGTGGCACTTGCAGCGCTCCGCGCGGGCTTTGTTGCAGCACCCGGCACTGCCGTCACGGTGCTCTACGATGCGCGCTCGCACGAAGTCACCCGCGTCATCGCGAGCGGCTCGATGACCGCCGCGCTGCAGCCTCACGGCGAGCGACGGGGAGCAAGGCGATGAGAACGCACCGCACCCGGATGGCAACCGCGCTCACGTGCGGCATCCTGTCGCTTTCATCGGGCGCCGCCGCGCTCGCCGACGACACCGAGATTTTCGTGAACCAGGCGGCGCTGCGCGACGTCAAGCCCAATATCCTGTTCATCATCGACACCTCGGGCAGCATGAGCAGCACCGTGGAGGCGCCGCGCGCGCCCTACGATCCGGCCGTGACCTACGGCGGCAGCTGCAGCGCCGGCAGCGTTTACTGGCGCGAGAGCGGCACAGGAAGCACCGAGCCTCCCGCCTGCAATTCAACGGCCCGCATTTCCGCCGCCGCGAACCGTTGCGCGGCCGCGCGCTCGAGCCTCGCGGGCCTTGCTGGCAGCTGGACCGGCGACACGGCGCGCTTCGACTCGGCCACCGCGACCTGGTCGCGCCTTTCGGGCGCCGCACCCGACTCGCTTGTCGAGTGCCGGGCGGACAGTGGTGCGCAAGGGCCGGACGATACATCCTCCCTGCGCTACGCACAGAACGGCGACGCGGACGCGCCCTGGTCGGCGAACTCCAGCCGCGAAATCGACTGGGGTACGGCGTCCACGTATACGCTCTACAGCGCGAACTGGCTCAACTGGTACTACGCGCCGCCGGTACCTACTGCCATCTCGCGTCTGCAGACCGTGCAGGCGGTCGCCACCTCGCTGGTGGGATCGATCAGCGATGTGAACCTCGGCCTGATGCGTTTCAGCAGCAATACCGAGGGCGGCATGGTGATCCACGAGATCGCCGACATCGCAACCGCGCGAGACTCGCTGGTGGGCAATATCAACGCGCTCACGGCCGATGGCTTCACGCCCCTTGCGGAAACGATGTATGAGGCCGGCCAGTACTTCGCCGGTCGCGCTGTGGAATACGGTGCGCAGTCCGAGGTGGGAGGCACTCCGTTTCCCAGCGTGCCGGCTTCCCGCGACCCTCAGGATGCCTCGCGCTACCAGTCGCCGATCGCCTATCAGTGCCAGCGCAACTTCGCGATCCTGCTCACCGACGGCGAGCCCACGCTGGACACCGGAGCCAATGCTCTCATTCCGGCGCTGCCGGGTTATGCCTCACTCGTCGGTGGCGGCTGCAGCGGAACGGGTGACGGCGCGTGCCTCGCCGACATGGCGCAATATCTGCACGATGCCGACCTGTCGAGCGCCCTTCCCGGACAGCAGAACGTCACCACTTACACCGTGGGCTTCGGGCCCGAGGTCGAGGGCTCCGCACTGCTCGATCAGACTGCGACGCGCGGCGGCGGCCAGGCCTATTCCGCCGACAACGTCGCGAACCTCACCACGACCTTGCAGGCGATCGTCGGCGATATCCTGCAGACGAGTTCCACGTTTACCACGCCTTCGGTATCGATCAATGCTTTCAACCGGACCGAGACCCTGAACGACCTGTACATCTCGGTATTCAACCCCGAGGCGACTGCACACTGGCCGGGGAACCTGAAGAAGTACGGCTTCCGGGACGGGCGCATCGTCGATGCCTCGGGCAACGATGCGGTCGATCCGACCACCGGCTTTTTCCGTCAGGGCATCCGAAGCTTCTGGTCGGCAGCGGCCGATGGCGCCAACGTCGAAGTGGGCGGTGCCGTCAGTCGCATGCCGGATGAGACCGCCCGCCGCATGTACACGCTCGTGGACGGTTCCGGCAATCGCAATCTCACGGTCGCCGCCAATCGCTTCGAGCGCGGCAACAGCACGCTCACCGATACGCTGCTCGGCCTCGCCGGCGCGCCCTCGCCGACCCGCGATCAACTGATCGACTGGGCGCGCGGCATCGACGTGCAGGATGAAGATGCCGATGGCGACACGAACGAGATGCACCGCTTCATGGGTGATCCGCTGCACGCGCGACCCGCGCTCGTGACCTACGGCGGGACACCCGCCTCGCCCGACGTGCAGGATGCGCTCGTGTTCGTGCCGACGAACGACGGCTTCCTGCACGCCGTCGACGCACGTACGGGCGCCGAGCTCTGGTCCTTCATTCCGCCCGAGCTCCTCACGCGCTTGCCCGACCTCTATCGCAATGCCGGCGTCGCGTCGCGCTCCTACGGCCTCGACGGCGATGTGCGCGTCCTCAAGTTCGACGTCAATCTCGACGGAATCATCGACGCGGCGGCCGGCGATCGCGTGTGGATCTACTTCGGCATGCGCCGCGGCGGCCGTACCTACTACGCGCTCGATGTCACCGATCGCGACAATCCGCGCCTGCGCTGGAAGATCGGCCCCACCGAACTGCCAGGGATCGGCGAGACCTGGTCGGCACCCGCGATCGCGCGCGTGCGCGTGAACGGCGCCACGCAGAATGGCGAGAACCTCGTGCTGATCTTCGGCGGCGGCTACGATGGCGCGCAGGAGAATGGCCCGTACGTTGCCGATGCCATCGGCCATCGCATCTACATGGTCGATGCCGCCAACGGCTCACTGCTGTGGTACGCGGGAGGGCCGGGCGGCACCGGCACTCCCGATCTCGAACTCGACCGCATGCGCAACTCGATACCTGGCCGCGTGCAGGTCGTCGATTTCGATGGCGACGGCTTTGCCGACCGCATGTACGCAGCCGACATGGGCGGGCGCGTCTTCCGCTTCGACATTTTCAACGGCGCGGATCGCGCCAGCCTCGTCACGGGCGGCGTGTTCGCGAGCCTCGGCGCGGGCGACCTGGCGACACCCACTGACATCGACAACCGGCGCTTCTATTACACCCCCGATGTCGCGCTGATCCAGCGCCGCGGCGCCGACCCATACTACAACCTCGCGATCGGCTCGGGCTACCGCGGCCACCCGCTCAGCACGGTGACACGCGATCGCTTCTACTCGCTGCGCGACAAGCTGCCGTTCGCGAAATTGACCCAGGCCGACTACAACTCGTTCACGCCCATCGCGAGCACCGACCTGATCGACATCACCAGCAATCCGGGTGTCACGCCCGTACCCACGCAGGCGCGTGGCTGGACCCTCGACCTGCGGCTGAATGGCGACCTGTCGGGCGAAAAGGTATTGGCCGAGGCGCTCACCGTGAACGGCGTGATCCTGTTCCCCTCCTATCAACCGACACCGCCGTCGCAGCTCGATCCCTGCCTGCCCGCCTCCGGACGCAATCGCGTCTATGCGCTCGGCGTCGACTCGGGCAGGCCCGCAATCGATTTCAACGACGACCAGCAACTCACGGCGGATGACCTCTTCACCGATCTCGCCCAGTCCGGTATCGCCGGTGAAGTGAGCTTCGCCTACGAAACGGTTGCCGGCTCGGGCGGTGGCGGCGGAGGTGGCGGCGGAGGGGGCTCGGGCCAGGGTGGCAGCAACGGTGATCTGGACGAACTCGGGCGCCGGGCCATCTGTGTGGTGGGCGT
>CAUJHX010000168.1 GCA_963204795.1 Pseudomonadota bacterium
GCATCTCGGCCCGAATCATACCCAGTAACTCGCGAACGCCAACGGCATCCACGAAAAAGTCGCGTCGCCCGCGAAAACGCGCTTGCCGGCGCGCAGGGGCGCGTGGATGTTGCGCGCATTTGCGCAGACTTCACGGGGAGCTTCCATGACCGGGATCAAGACTGTCGTGTCGATGTTCGTGGCGGCGGCGATTGCGGCGGCCTTGCCCGCCGGCGCCCAGGAGGCGCAAGGCGTCCACGCGCTCGAGGAAATCGTCGTCACGGCGCGCAAGTCCGCCGAGAATCTGCAGACGGTGCCGGTTGCCATCACCGCCTTCACCGCTGAAGACATCGAAGCCGCCGGCATTCGCGATCTGCGCGACGTCGCCGCGCTGACCCCCGGCCTCGTGTTCGACACGATGATCGGCGAGTACCTTGCGATCCCGACGATCCGCGGTCTGACGCAGAACGACGTGTTCGGTGACGTGAACAACGTCGAGATCTTTCTCGACGGTGTCAATGTCTCCGGCCGCTCGGGCCTCAACTTCAACCTGCTCGACGTCGAGCGAATCGAAGTCGTGAAAGGCCCGCAAAGCGCGTTGTACGGGCGCAACAGTTTTGCGGGTGCGATCAACTTCGTGACCCGGCGAGCGCCAGACGAATTCAGTGGCCGGGTGTCGGCCACCGGCGGCTCCGAGGGCACGCTGCGCGGCGCGGTGCATCTCGGTGGCCCGATCCTGGAGAACCTGCGGGGCCGTCTGTCCGTCGGCTACGACGAGTTCGATGGCAGCTATCGCAATAACAGCTCCCCCGGCCACGAGCTGGGTGGCCATGAGTACCGCACCTGGTCGGGCGGCCTCGAATGGGATCCGACCGATGCCTTCTCGGTGCGCGCCAATGCCTACTACTCCGACGACGAAATCGGCCCGCCGGCAGTGGGCTTCGTGCGAGGGAACTGCGAGCTGAATGGGGCGGGCCAGGCGCTGGCGTTCTGCGGCGAGCTGCCGGAGGCGAATCTGTCCGCACTCGGCGCCGACCCGCGCGGCGTGGGTGAGTTCCGCGAAGTATTTCGCGCGAGCCTACAGGCGGACTGGAGCACCGGCATCGGGCAGATTACCTCGCTCACCGGCTACAACACGCTGCGCCACGAGGCGCTGTCGGACGCCACGCGCCTCGTCGGCCCGGCCTCGTGGTTCTATCTTGGACGCTTGCCCTCGGGCCCGGTCGTGCCGCAGGTCTTCCAGTCGAAGCTCTTTCGCGGTGATCGGGATTACGTGGATGAGTTCAGCCAGGAGCTGCGCATCTCGGGTGGCGAAGACACGCGCCTGCGCTGGACGGCGGGCCTCTACTATTACGAACAGGAGTATGACGGCGGTCTCGATGCTGGCGCGTTGAGTGCGTTGCCCGCGAACTTCGTCAGCTTCATTCCGCCTTTCTATACGGCGATCGCGACGCCCTGGTTCGTGACGAACGGCGTGCCCGCGTTCTCGCGGTTCTCGCGCGAAACGGAATCCCGCGCGGTGTTCGGTGCGCTCGAATTCGACTTCACCGATCGTCTGCGCGGCCGTGTCGAAGCCCGCTACGCGGAAGAAGAAAAGACGCAGAGTACGCCGGTCCGCGACGGCCGCGTGATCGTGAATCCGCGCGCATTCAACGATACCTGGTCGTTCTTCACGCCGCGCTTCACGGTCGACTTCCGCGCGGCGGATGCACTCATGATCTACGCGTCGGCTGCCAAGGGTATCAAGGCCGGCGGCTTCAACGAGAACGCGAGCGTCGCCGCGGAGGAGTCGTTCGATCCCGAAGAGAACTGGACCTGGGAGCTCGGCACGAAGGGCTCGCTGGCGGATGGCCGGGTGAACTTCGACGTGGCGCTTTTCTACGTCGACTGGACCGACATGCAACTGCCCGCGCTGTCGCCGGGCGCATCCATCCCGCAAACCGTCACACTCAACGTCGGCAGCGCGAAGTCGCAGGGCATCGAGCTTGCCTTGCGCGCGGCACTGGGGATGGGCTTCACCGCGAACGCGGGCTTCTCGTACACCGATGCCGAGTTCAAGGACGCGGTCAATCGCAGTCTGATCACGCTGCCGTCGTTCGCGCCCTCGGGCGGTGACATCTCGGGCTTTGACCTGCCGCGCACCTCACCGACGCAGTGGAACCTCGGCCTCGACTATCGGCACGCGGCGTTCACGGACTTCGACTTCTTCGGCCGCCTCGACTTCTCGTACAAGGCGAGCCAGAAGCCGATGTCGGAAGGCCTCACGAAGACCGGCTCCACGGAGCGGCTCAATGCGCGCCTCGGTCTCGAGTCCGGACAGTGGCGGTTCGAGCTGTGGGGCGAGAACCTGACCGATGACGCCACGCCGACCGGAGCCTTCCGCGATGCGTGGCTCAACAACTACGTGGACAACCAGGTCGCGATCTTCCTCAACCGCACCACGGTCTCATACCCTCGCCTGCGCACCTGGGGTCTGACGGCGAGCTACCGTTTCTGACATGAGACCTGTCATCCCTCTCGGCGGTCTTGCGCTGCTGTGCATCGCGATGACGTCGGTATCGGCGGCGGCTGCGCCGGCGACCCGCGTCATCGCGACCGCCGAAGGCGGGGTCACCGGCCAGATGCTGGGTGGTGTCGCGGTGTTTCGCGGCGTGCCCTATGCCGCGGCGCCCGAGGGACAGTGGCGCTGGCAGCCGCCGCGCCCCGCCGCGCATCGCGATGCGGTGCTGGACGCGAGCGCATTCGGCACCATCTGCCCGCAATCGCGGCGGACTCCGTATCCCCTTGCGGGGGTGCCGATGGGCGAGGACTGCCTCAAACTCAACGTCTACGTGCCTGCGGGCGCGTTTGACGGCGGTGCGCGTGTGCCCGTCATGGTGTGGATCCATGGTGGCAGTTATCGCTGGGGCGCCGGCTCGTGGCCTGGCGCCGAGCCCTTCGCGCTCGCGCACAAGGGCGTCGCGGTCGTCACGATCAATTATCGCCTCGACCGGCTCGGCCTCTTCGCGCATCCGGCGCTTTCGGCCTCGATGCCGGACGAGCCACTCGCCAACTATGCGTTGATGGACCAGGTCGCAGCCCTGCGCTGGGTGCGCGACAACATCGCTGCCTTCGGCGGCGATCCCTCGCGCGTCACGATCTTCGGCCAGTCGGCGGGCGGCGTGTCGGTCACGACGCTGATGGCCACACCGTCTGCGCGCGGCCTCTTCCAGGGCGCCATCGCGCAGAGTGGCGCGGCGCGCATCGAAGGCGATCGCAAGCTGCGGGGTGACGGCGGGCCATTCCTGTCGCTCGAGGCCGACGGCCTGCAGATGGCCGCGAGTTTCGGCATCGCCAACGACAGCGAAGCGCCGGCGAAGCTGCGCGCACTGCCGACCGACCGCATCATCGCGTACTCGGAAAAAGAGATTCCGAACTCGATGAACCCCGTGGTCGACGGGGAAGTGCTGCCGGACGACATCGCACGCACTTTTCGTGCAGGACGACAGCAGCCCGTACCGTTCCTGTCGGGCACCACGAACTGGGAGGCATCGCTCCTCGGGCCGTACGAATTCAAGCTCAAGGACATGTTGCGCGGCGAGGATCCCGCGGCGGTCCGGCAGACCTATGCGGGGCTCGACGAAGCGACCCTGGTCAGAACCTGGTTCATGGACATGCTGTTCCGCGGCCCCGCGCGCTTTCTGGCGGGCGAGATGTCGAGCGTCGGCAAGCCGGCGTGGTTCTATGAATTCAGTTATGTGGCCGAGGGCCGGCGCGGATCGGTACCCGGTGCGGCCCACTCGGACGACGTCGCCTTTGCATTCGGCGATCCCGGCATGAATCGGCGCTCGCGCGCTGACGCGCTGCCCACGGCTGTTGACCGGCGCATGGCGGAAGTCGTATCCGGCTACTGGGTGAACTTTGCAAAGCACGGCGACCCCAATGGCCCCGGATTGCCGCACTGGCCGCGATACGAACGCAGCACGGATCTGATGCTCGATCTCGGGACGCGAGTGGCCGTGCGCAAGCCGGCACGCGCGGAGCAGCTGCGCTTCCTCGACAGGCTCTACGAGACGGCGCTCGGCACCCGCTGAGCGCGACCCGCGCGTCGCGTCCAGAGCGCAAACGGTACCCCTGCCGCCGCAAGCGCCAGTGCCCAGAGGAAGGGCACGTGGCCGACACCATAGAAGGTGAGCACCACATAGGCCGTGCCCAGAAGGCCCATCACCTGCAGATCGCTCCCCGCCGGGCGCTCGCCGCGGCGCCACATCACGACGAGCGCGAGTGAGGAGCACAGGTACAACGGCAGGTTCGCAGCCGTCACGATCGTGCTCAGGAACACAAACCCGTCGACGAGCGACTTGCTGTAGTTCATCAGGATCATCGCGCTCGCCAGCAGGCCGGTGATGATGAGCGTCCGGGCGGGCGCGCCGCGCCCGTTCAGTTTGGCAAATCCCGCGGGAAAGTCTCCCTGGGTTGCCATCGTCGCGGTGAGATTGCCGCCGATCAGCGTCCAGCCGTTCAGCGCGCCGAGGCCGCTCACCACCACGAAGAGCGCGAGCCAACGCCCGACGCCTTCGCCGAGATGGCTGCCCAGCAGGTCGACGAACGGCGCACTCGACTGCGCGAGCTCCGCCTGCGGAATCAGGAGCAGTGGCACCGTCGAAACGAGGATATAGATCACGGCCGTGAGCAACGTGCCGATGAGCGTCGCACGCGGAATGTTGCGACCCGGATCGCGCACCCGGCCGGCCGGCACGCTCGCGGATTCGAGCCCGAGCATCGCGAAGAGCGCGATCGTGGAAGCTGCCATGGTCTGCGGGAAGGAAAGCGTCGTCGCGGGCACCGTGCGCGTGTACGCGCCCGTGTCCGCGAACACCACCCAGGCGCCGAGCAGCACGACGGCGACCATCGGCAGGAGCTTGAGCGCGGTGCAGGCGACCTGTACCCGACCGCCCGCGCGTGTGCCGAGCAGGTTCACGACGACGAAGAGCCACAGCAGCGCGAGTGCCAGCAGAGCCGGAGGGAAGCGCGCGAGCGGCGGCACCGCGGCGTCGAGATAGCCGACCACGCTGACGGCGAGCGTCGCGTTCGTGATCCAGTTCGAGACCCAGTAGCTCCACATCGACAGGAATGCGGGCCAGTGGCCGAGCGTCGAATGGATGTAGGCATAGGGACCATCTGCGGCGGGGTAGAGCTGCGCGAGGCGCGCGAAGACGCGGGCGAGGAACATGCAGCCGATCACCGTGATGCCCCAGCCGGCGAGTGCGTTCAGTCCGTAGGGAGCGAGTGCGGCAGGCATCATGAAGATGCCGATGCCGATCGTGTTGCCGACGACGAGCGCCGTGCACATCCAGAAACCGAGCTCGCGCCCCGGGCGTTCGGTCGTCAAGCGCCAGGTCCCCGCAGCGCTTCGTCGAGACTCGTGCGCAGGAGCGCGACGGCCTCGTCGATCTCGGCGATGCTCACATTGAGAGGTGGCATGAAGCGTACCGTGCTTGTGCCGCAGGACAGGAGCAGCAGCCCGTTGTGGAATGCCCGGGTGATGAGCGCATCACAGAGTTTCTTCGCTGGCGCGCGTGCGGTACCGGGCTCGACGAGCTCCATGCCGATCATGAGCCCCTTGCCGCGCACTTCGCCGATGCAGGGGTAATGTGTCGCCAGTTCGCGCAGCCGCCCCTGGAAGTACACGCCGTTCTTCGCGGCAAGCGCCGCGTACTCGCGCTCGACGAGATCGAGCGTGGTGCACGCCGCGGCGCAGGCGAGTGGATTGCCGCCGAAGGTGTTGCCATGCGCGCCGCGCTGCCACTCACCCATGTAGCGCTTCCTTGCGACGACCGCACCGATCGGCATGCCCGAACCGAGGCCTTTCGCGAGGGTCACGATGTCGGGGCTCACGCCCCAATGTTCGCACGCGAACAGCTTGCCGGTGCGCCCGACGCCGCATTGCACTTCGTCGCAAACGAGGAGGATGCCGTGTTCGTCGCAGAGCGCGCGCAGACCGGCGAGAAAGCCGTCGGGTGGCACGAGATAGCCACCCTCGCCCTGGATCGGCTCGACGACGATTGCCGCGACCTCGGCAGCCGGTACGCTGCGCTCGAACAGCATGCGGATGTAGTCGAGCACCGCGGCACCCTGATCCGCGCCCGCAAACAGGGGGCGAAAGCGGTTGGGGTAGGGCACGTGGGTCACTCCCGGCATGGCAGGCGCGAAGCCGAGCTGCTGGGTGTATTTGCTCGAGGTGAACGCGAGCGAGCCCATCGTGCGGCCGTGAAAGCCGCCGAGAAAGCCGATGTAGCGGGGGCGGCGCGTCACGTAGCGCGCGAGCTTGATGGCCCCTTCCACAGCCTCGGTACCTGACTGGCACAGGAATGCGAGCGCGGGCTCACCGAGCGGCGCGAGGCGCGTGAGGCGCTCTGCGAGGGCGGTCATGCGTTCGTGCCAGAAATCGCTTGAGATGTGCAGGAAATCATCGGCTGCGGCCTTGATTGCGGCTACCACATCCGGATGCGCGTGGCCGGTGGCGCAGACCGCGATACCGGCCGCGAAGTCGAGGAAGCGGTTGCCGTCGACGTCCCAGACTTCCGTACCGTGCCCGTGCGACATCACGAACGGATAGTCGCGCGGATAGGACGGTGTGGTGACGGCGGCGTCGCGCGCGATGAGCGCGCGGGCCCTGGGACCGGGAAGCTCCATGCTGATAGTGTTCCGCACTGTGCGCGACGTGGCTAGCGCGGTCGGGGCATCCGTACCGTGTCGCCGGTCGGCCGGCGGATCACGGCTTCATGCACCAGGTCTGGCAGGGTGCGCGGCATGGCGAGAATCGCGCGGCGCAATTCGGCGACCTGGTGCTTGAGGTAGGGCAGCAGCGCGCGCAGCGATTCCGCGTCGGCACGCTCGCCGAGCGAAACGTCGCAAAAGGCGTGAAAGTATTCGCGGAAGAGGTCCTGGTAGCGCGCCATCGGCTCCTGGAACGCGCCGTCGAGCATCACGACCGTGCCGATGTGGTGCGAGCACAAATGGCTGCAGGCCGAGCGGACGAAGTTGCCGTGCTCGGCGAGCAGCGCGTCGGTGTAGGCGCGCGAGCCATGAAACTGGGCGAGCGCGCGCCGGCGCGCACCGCCACGCAAGCGCCGGTTTGTCATGTATTCGAACAGTGACATGCGCTCGATGAGCGCGAACGAGGTCGATTTCAGGACACGTATCTGGCCTGTTTCGCGGGCCGAGGACGCAACCTTGCGCATCAGGCCGTCGTGTTCGCGTTCCCAGGCCTGCCAGGCGCCCGCATCTTCAATCAGGCGGCGCGCGACAAGTTGCTGCTGCGCGGTTCCGAAACGCGCAGCAGCCTCGATACAGTCTCCGGACGCACGCATCAGGCGCGCGTGATCGATCGCCGGGGCCCCCATGACTTCTTCCCTGTTCCTGGCGGCAGGACCGGGGACTATGCGCGTTTCAGGATTGCGGCGCCAGCAGCCGTTTTGCTGCTATGCGGCCCCCTCACCAGGCGATCCCGTAGTCCTCGCCATGGTTACTCGAGCCGCCCCAGATCGTGCCGTGTTCCCGGTCGAGCCACACGGCATTGATCGGACCTGACGTGCGTTCGGCGAACTGCAGTGTATAGCCCAGGCGCCTCAGCTCGTCGCGCACCCAGGGGGGCGTCGCGTCGGCCAGCAGGATGCGCCCGGGCTGGGATTCGTGGCCGCCGAAGGACGCGCGCATCTGGTAGCTGTTGATGTTCGCGGCCTCGGTGGCTTCCTGCACGGTCATGCCGAACTCGACCATGTCGAGAAAGAACTGCAGCAGATTCTGGTCCTGCGTATCGCCGCCCTGCACCGCGAAAGCCATCAGTGGCTTGCCGTCCTTCATCGCGAGGCTCGGTGTGAGCGTGGCACGCGGGCGCTTGCCCGGCTCGACCACGTTGAACGGATTCTCGTCAGGGTCGAGCACGAAGCTCTGCATGCGTTGCGACAGTCCGATACCCGTATGGCCCGCGATCACGGCCGGGACCCAGCCACCGCTCGGTGTGACCGACACGACCCAGCCTGCCTTGTCCGCAGCGACCACGGAGGTGGTGCCGCTCGTGAACTCGCGCTGCAGTGCTTCGAGGCGCGACGCCGTGGGCGGTGCCGACACATGCGCCGATGGCACTGTGTGCCATTTCGCGAGACTTGCAGCGTAGGGATTCACGCCGCCCTGGAACGGATAGGGGTCGCCGGGGCGGATGTCGGGGTCGTTGCGGCCCTCGCGAATGAGCTTCGCGCGCGCGCGCGCATACTCCTTCGACAGGAGGCCCTGTACGGGTTCCGCCGGGGGAAAGTACGGATCGCCGTAGTAGAAGTCGCGGTCGGCGAACGCGAGGCTCATCGCCTGATACACGGTATGGATGTAGCGGGCGCTGTTGAAACCCATGCCCTGCAGGTCGAAGTTCTCGAGGATGTTGAGTGCCTGCAGCATCGCCGGGCCCTGCACCCAGGTCGTGAGTTTGTAGACTTCCAGTCCCTTGTAGTTCACATGCACCGGCTCTTCGAGCTTGACTTGCCATTTCGCGAGATCGTCGCGCGTGAAGAGTCCCCCGAGGGCGCGCGTTGCCTCGACGAGATCCGCCGCGACATCGCCGCGATAGAAGCGGTCGTAGGCAGCGAGGATGGCGCTCTTGCGGTCCTTGCCGGCCGCGAGCGCCGCGCGTTCGGCAGCCACGAGCTTGCGCAATGTCGCCGCGAGGTCTGGCTGGCGGAATATCTCGCCCGCCTGTGGCGCCTCGCGCGCGGCGCCCTGGTGCGGCAGCATCACGCGCTTCGAGTCGGGCCATTGCTTCAGCTGCGCTTTCGTCGCTTCGATGCGATTGGCCGTCTCGGCCTCGATCGGATAGCCATCGGCGAGCGCGATCGCGGGTGCCAGCACTTCGGCGAGGCTCAGCGTGCCGTACTCCGCGAGCATCACCATGATGCCGCCCGGCGTGCCCGGCGTGACGGCCGAGAGCGGGCCGTCTTCCGGCGGGTACTTCATGCCCTTCTGGCGGAAGAACTCCGCCGTCGCGCCGCTGGGCGCGACGCCGAGTGCGTTCACGCCGACCACCTTGCCGGTGTTCGGGTTGTAGATGAGCGCCTGTGTCTCACCGCCCCAGGACAGCGTATCCCACATGGTGGAGGTCGCTGCGATCATCGCGCAGGCGGCGTCGACGGCATTGCCGCCGCGCTCAAATATCCTTGCGCCCGCCGTTGCAGCGAGCGGCTTGCCGGTGATCGCGACCCAGTTCTGGCCGTGGAGCGGGGGCTTCTGCGTGCGTGCCCCCGAGTCGGGTGGCAGTGCGAACATGACGAGCGCGGATGCGCAGCCAAGCAGGGTGCGTCGAAACATCTGGAGCCTCCGGTTCCGGGGCCGCTACTCTAGCGCCATCCCGAGTGCCGGGCGGGCCCGACCGAATCCGGCCGCAAGGGCCTGCAGGAAAGCATTCGTATCGCCGGTTTCACGGATATCCGTCACGATGTTGACGGGAGCGAGCCCTTCGCCCGCATCGGCCGGTGTGAGTTTGCGGCCGCTGTAGGCGGGTACGGCAGTCCAGAGGGAATCGTTCTGTGCGAGATCGGTGTCGGGCTCATAGCGCGGCTTGCCCGGTGCGAGGTCCCGCAAGAGTACGAAGAGGTTGGCGCCTTTCGCCTCGCCGGGCAATCGCAGTTGCAGCGTGAATGCGAGATCGCGCGTGGCCGATGCGCGCGGCTGCAGCGGCGCCGGATAGTGGAGGTTCAGCGCCTGCGGCACGATCGCCGCGCCATCGCGCGACGCGCGCAGGCGAATCTCGGCATAGAGGCGCGGCAGTGCGCCGCCCCCGGCAGCCTCCGCTTGCGGCACATCGCGCGTTGCTGCGGCGAGCAGACGGCGGCCCTCGGGTGTGCACGGCACATCGAACGCCGGGCTTGCCGCTGGAGCTGCATCGTGCGCCGCGCACCAGGCTGCCGGCTGCGAGCTGGCGCGATCCGTCAGCGCAATCACGACGCATCCTGTGAGCGCCGGTGTCGGGATGCCGCCGACCGCCTCGCCTGCGACATGGCCGAAGTACAGATAACGCGCGTCGCTGCCTGACCATGCGACGCCCTCCCGATCTGCGGTTGCCGCAGCCGCCAATGCGCTTGCGACCCGGTCGAGCAGCAGATCGGTCGCGGCACCGACGACGGGCGCAAGGAGCCGGGTCGCCAGCTGCCCGGGCTCCGACGGGCACGCCGGCAGGGTCCAGGCGTGCGCGCGAAGTGCGTCACGCGCACTCCGGGACGGTGTGGAGTCAAGGGCAGCGCAGCCGCTGAGGAGCGCCCACGCCACGATCGCCAGGGCGCGCAGGCTCGAGCGTGCGCGGAAAGTGCTTTCCATGGTCGCCTCCCCCGGTCGGCTGCAAGCGGTCGACGTCCGCGCACTATAACGCCGTCACTCGATGAAGGTGGGTTCGGGAGCCGTGTTCCTGCGCTTCGCGAATACGAGCAGCATCGGTATCGTGAGAATGCACAGCCACAGCATGAAGCGGAAATCCTGCAGATAGGCGAGCAATTGCGCCTGGCGGGAAATCTCATGCTCGAGGGCTGCGATGGTGGCCGGGGATTGAAGTGCCCATTCCGCGGGGTAGCCCGGCAGCCGCGTTGCGTCATTGAACGGAGAGGCGAA
Source organism: Pseudomonadota bacterium (assembly GCA_963204795.1). Classification (GTDB taxonomy): domain Bacteria; phylum Pseudomonadota; class Gammaproteobacteria; order Steroidobacterales; family Steroidobacteraceae; genus CADEFQ01. The sequence goes on from CAUJHX010000168.1 coordinate 10,609, forward strand.
CTGCACGAAGGCCGCATGGTTGGCCTGCGTGTTGCGCGCCAGCAGGCTCGTGACGATCGACACGCCGACGCTGCTGCCGATGTTGCGCACGAGCGTGTAGAGCGCCGTGCCTTCGTTGCGCAGTTGCGGCGTCAGGTTCGAGAAGGTCATGGTCGTCAATGGCACGAAGACGAGACCGAGGCCGAGTCCCTGCACGAACCCCGAACCGACGACCATCGCGGGCGTCGTGTCGAGGCTGAAGAGGGTCATCCAGTAGAACGAGGCGCAGGTGATCAGCATTCCCGGAATGATCAGCTGCAGCGGATGCACGCGATTGCCGATCCGCCCGACCGTGAGCATCGAGATCATCGTGCCGATGCCGCGCGAGGCGAGCAGCACACCCACGTCGCGCACGGGGTAACCGAGCAGGGTCTGCAGGTAAGGAGGCAGCAGCGTCACGGCCGCGAGCAGGGTAATGCCGACGATGAACGCGAATGACGTTCCGGCGACGAAGTTGCGGTCGCGAAAGAGCGCCGGCTCGAGGAAGGGTGTGGGGTGCGTGAACATGTGCACGATGAACATGTAGCAGCACACGCCCGCGATCAGTGCTTCGAGGATGATCTCGGGCGAGGCGAACCAGTCGAGCGTCTGGCCGCGATCGAGACACAGCTGCAGCGCGCCGATACCGATCGCGAGCAGGCCGTAGCCGAACAGATCGAGGCGCCGTTCGCGATCCACCGGCGTCTCGGGCAGGAATACGGTCACGGCGAGCCAGGCGAGCAGGCCGATGGGGGCGTTGATGTAGAACACCCAGCGCCAGCTGTGGTACTCGGTGAGGAAGCCGCCGAGCGTGGGGCCGATGATCGGGCCCACGATGACCCCGACGCCCCACCAGGACATCGCCGTTGTGTGCCGCTCGCGTGGCCAGGTATCGAGCAGCACCGCCTGCGACAGCGGCACGAACACGGCTCCGAACATGCCCTGCAGCAGGCGCGCCGCGACGATCTCCTGCAGCGACTGCGCTGCGCCGCAGAGGGCCGAGGCGATCGTGAAGCCCATGATGGCTGTGATGAACAGGCGCTTGCGGCCGAAGCGGGCGGCACAGAAGCCGACGAGCGGCGTGCAGATCGCCGCGGCGACGATATAGGAGGTGAGCACCCAGGCAATCTGGTCGATCGACGCCGACAACGCGCCCTGCATGTGTGGCAGCGCGACGTTCGCGATCGTCATGTCGATCGTCTGCATGACGGTTGCGATCATGATCGCAACCGTGATCCAGCCACGATGTACCTGACGGGTCACCGGCGGCCGGTATCGATCTTCACCCAGGCCGACAGGCCCGCCCGCAGGCCGGGCGGGCTTGCATCGGGCAGGAGTTCGATGCGCACCGGGATGCGCTGCGTGATCTTGATCCAGTTGCCGGTGGCGTTCTGCGGTGGAATCACCGAGAACTCCGCGCCGGTCGCGGGGCTGATGCTGTCGACGACGGCGCGCCAGCTCCTGCCGGGGAAGATGTCAAAACGCACCTCCACCGGCTGACCCTCGTGCACGTGCGTCAGGTCCTTCTCCGTGAAGTTCGCCTCGATCCACGGGGGCTGCCCGCCCACGAGCGCGAGCGCGGCCGTGCCCGGCGCGAGATATGCGCCGACTTTCGGCAGTTTGCTGACTACCCCCGCGAATGGCGCGTAGACGGTCGTGCGCGCAAGATCGAGCCTTGCCTGCGCGAGTGCGGCCGCTGCGGCGAGGTACTCGGGATGCTGTTCGACGGGCAGGTCGATGCTGCCACCGAGGGTGGCGCTGATGCGCGCGAGATCGTGTTCGAGCGCGATCGTCTGCTGGTGCGCGAGGTCCGCCTGTTCCTGCGCCTCGTCGAGATTGATCGCCGGGATATACCCCTTCGTCGCGAGATCGGCCCGCCGGCGATATTCCTTCCCCGCGAACTGCTCGCGTGTCATCGCCAGCGCGATCTGCGCCTGCTGCTCGCGGTAGCTCGCCTTGAGCGCCCGGACATCGGTGCTTGCGCGAGCGAGATCAGCTGTGGCCTTCGCCAGAGCCACTTCATAGGGAGCCCGGTCGAGTGTGAACAGCGGGGCGCCGGCGGCGACGCGCTGGTTCTCCTTCACATGCACTTCGCGCACGGTACCGGCGACATCGACGCTGACCGGCAGCTTGTCGATCTTCACGTAGGCGTCGTCGGTGTCCACATAGCGGCCCCCGGTGATCCAGACGGTGGCAGCAGCTGCGAAAATCACGAGCGGCACGCCGTAGAGCAGCGCGGGGCGCAACCAGGACCTCATGGCATGCCCTTCGTGAGGTTCTGCTTGATGACTCGCAACCCCCGCTGCAGCGCTTCCCGCTCGGCGCGTGCGAGGCCACGCAGGGCGATGGCGCGCACCTCCCTCGCGGTGCGGCCGATGAGAGCCAGCGCCGGCTTCGCCGCCGGCGTGGTGTAGAGGCGAAATGCCCGCCGGTCTCCCGGATCGCGGCGGCGCTCGATATGACCAGCCTTCGCCAGACGATCGAGCAGGCGCACCAGCGTCATGGGCGCGATCTCGAGGACCTGCGCAAGTTCGACCTGGCGCAGCCCGGGCTCCTGCGAGAGGCGCCACAGTGTCTTGGCGCGGGCGAGCGTGATGCCGTGCTGGCGCAGGCGGCGGTTGAACTCGGTGCGCATCAGGCGAACCGTGTCGCTCAGCAGGAAGCCGATCGATTCTTCGGGGCGGCGCATACTAAGTAGTGCAACTAATAAGCGGTGCTTATTATATGCACAGCCGGGCAGCAGCGCCACCCCGCCCCGCAGGGGGACCGCCCGGCGGGGTGGCCGGGTAGCCCGGGGTCGCTAGCGCATCGGCAGTTCGATCCCGGCGAAGTAGTGTGCGACTTCCCCGTGTGTCGGCAATTCCCGCGCGCGATCGACACTCCGGCGGTCGAGGTGACCCCCGAGCGCCTGCAGGAACTCGTACATGTACTTGCGCAGCAGCGTGCCGCGCCGGAATCCCACCCAGGTGGTGTGGACCGGAAAAATGTGCGCAGCGTCGAGCGCCACGAGGTCACTGTCCGCGTCCGGCTCGATCGCGACGGTCGCAACGATGCCAACCCCCATACCGAGCCGTACATAGGTCTTGATGACGTCGGCGTCCCGTGCAGTGAGCGCGACGTTGGGCTCGAGGCCTGCGGCGGCGAAGATCTGGTTGAGCGAGGAGGGGCCGGTGAAGCTGAACGAATAGGTGATGATCGGGTAACGGGCCAGCGACTTCAGCGACAGCTTCTTCTCGCGCGTGAGCGGATGCCCATGTGGCACCGCGACCGTGCGATGCCAGCGATACAGCGGCAGCAGCGTCGTGTCCGGGAACAGCTCGTGCGAACCGGTAGCGATTGCGAAGTCGATCTGGTCGCGCTCCATCAGGGCCGCGATCTGCTCGGAAGTGCCCTGGTGCAGATGCAATTGCACGCCTGGATAGTGCTCGCGGAAACTGCGTATCACCTCCGGCAGCACATAGCGGGCCTGCGTGTGGGTCGTACCGATCGACAGCGTGCCGCCCGCCTCGTTGCGCAGATCCTCGGACAGCCGCTTGATCGACTTGATCTCGCCGAGAACACGCTGCGCGTGCACGACGACCTGCTCGCCGATGGGCGTGAGGCGGGTGAGCGCACGGCCTTCGCGCATGAAGAGATGGAAACCGAGTTCGTCCTCGAGCAGCTTCAGCTGCTTGCTGACGCCCGGCTGCGAGGTATGCAGGCGCTGCGCTGCCGCGGTGATGTTGAGGCCGTTCTCGACGACGGCCAGCAGGTAGCGGAGCTGGTGCAGCTTCATGGGGCAATTCTAAGGGATGCGCATGGCCGAACGGCATCCGGCGAACGGCGGGGCAATGCCCCGGTCAGCGCTTGCGCGCCACGCAGGTTGCTTCGACGTCACCCGTCACGCGGCTCCCCGTTCGTGACCGGCGTCGACCGGAACGCTGCAGTAGAAGCGGTGCAGGGTTTCGATGACAGCCGCGGCCGGTCCCGGTACCAGCGAGTAGAAGATCGTCTGCGCCTCTCGCCGCGTACGCACGAGATGCTCGTCGCGCAGCACGGCGAGATGCTGCGACAGGGCTGATTGACTGAGTTCGAGCAGCTCGTTGATCTCGCCGACGGAACGCTCCCCGCTGGCGAGCAGGCACAACACCTGCAGCCGGCGCTCGTTGGCGAGGGCCTTCAGCAGCTGCGCAGCCTCGCCTGCATGCGCCTGCATGGCTGCAAGCTCGGGTAGTCGGCGGCTTCGTTTCGACATCGGCCGGCACGGGCATGAATCAGTTGACTCTAATATAAGCGATAACTAATATTATTGCAAGCGGACGGACGGACGGACGGTCCGGTCGCTGCTGCAAGGAGAGCGTCATTGAATATCGACGTGTTATTCCGGCGAGATGCCCTGATGGCAGAGCACGCGCGGCCCAGGATCGTCATCCTCGGAAGCGGCTTCGCCGCCCTCACCGCGGTCCGCGAACTGCGCAGGCAGCGCGTCGCAGCCGACATCGTCGTGGTCTCGCCGCGCAACGAGTTTCTCTACCTGCCGAGCCTCATCTGGCTGCCGTCCGGGATGAGACGCGGCGACGATCTGCGCATTCCGCTCGCCGGTTTCTTCGCGCGTCAGCAGGCGCGCTGGCACCGGGGCACTGTACAGCAGGTGCTCGCTGGCGGCCGCCGTGTCACCACCGATGATGGCGTACTCGAGTACGACTACCTGCTCATTGCCACGGGTGGACGCTATCTGCGCAAGTTGCCGGGGATCGAGCACGCGATCATTCCCTGCGAGGGCATCACGGCAGCCGAAGCGATCCGCGACCGGCTCGCCGCGATGAGCAGCGGCACCATTGCAGTCGGATTCGCAACCAATCCGCAGGAGCCAGGCGCAGTGCGTGGCGGCCCGATGTTCGAGTTCCTGTTCGGCATCGATACGTTGCTGCGCCGGCAAGGCCGGCGCCAACAGTTCCGGCTGGTGTTCTTCAATCCCTCGAAGGAGCCCGGGCAGCGCCTCGGTCGGCCGGCCGTGTCGAAACTGCTTGCGCAGATGGAGCGACGGGGCATCGAAACCCGGCTCGGTCACAAGGTGGTCCGCTTCGAGACCCGCAAGGTCGTGACCGCCGGCGAGGAAATCGAGGCCGACCTGATCCTCTTCATGCCGGGCCTCACCGGGCCCGCATGGCTCGAGGCGAGCGAGCTGCCGAAATCGGCGGGAGGCTTCGTCGCGGCGGACGAGACCTGCCGCGTGCGCGGTCTCGAGCGCGTGTATGTGGCGGGCGATGCCGGCAGCTATCCGGGGCCCGAGTGGATGGCGAAGCAGGCGCATCAGGCCGATCTGCAGGCGGTAGCGGCGGCGAGGAACATCGCGGCGCAATTGCGCGGTGAACCGGGGACCCACCATTTCAAGACGGAACTTGCCTGCATCGTCGATGGCCTCGACAGCGGCATGCTGGTGTATCGCAGCGAAGCGCGGAATCTCGCGCTGCCGCGACTGCGCGCCTTTCACTGGCTGAAGCGCCGGTTCGAGGATCGTTACCTCGGAATTTATCGCTGACGCAGCCAATCTGACGCCGCCAATGAAAAGGGCCTGCGACATTCCGTCGCAGGCCCCGTTCCGGCGCGATCTTGACGACGCGCTCGACCCCCCGTGCGGACGCTCTCGCTGCAGAGCCCCCGTGAAATCGCAGCAATGCCTGTGCCACACGTGATAAGTCCCTGAAACTGCTATATCTTTGCTGGCGTTTCCCGCTGCCGCCACTCTCAACTGTAAATCCTGCCGACACACCCGATGAACCAGCAGTGCGCCGATGCGGTGTTTCTCGTGCGTCCCGCCGCCTTCGGATTCAACGCCGAGACGGCTGCGAGCAATCGCCTGCAGCGCCCCGACACGCTGTCGCCGGTCGAGAGTCGTCGGCGCGCCCTCGCCGAGTTCGATGGCATGGTGGCGGCACTGCGCGGCGAAGGCGTGAACGTCTGCGTGGTCGACGATACGTCCGAGCCGGTCAAGCCCGACGCCCTCTTCCCGAACAACTGGGTGAGCTGGCATGCCGATGGCACGGTGGTGCTGTATCCGATGCAGGCCGCCAACCGGCGCCCCGAGCGGCGGCGCGCGATCCTCGACGAAGTGGCCGCCGCGTCGGGCCTGCGGATCGCACGCACACTCGACCTGACTGCGCACGAGCGCGAGGGCCGGTATCTTGAAGGGACAGGCAGCCTCGTGCTCGATCACATCGGGCGCGTCGCCTACGCCTGCCGATCATTGCGCACCGATGAACGGGTGCTCGCCGAATGGTGCGCAGCGATGGGCTATGTTGCGGAGGTCTTCGATGCGGTCGATCGCGATGGCGTGCCGCTCTATCACACGAATGTGCTGATGGGCATCGGGCGCCATTTTGCCGCGATCGGCGCGGACTGCGTGGTGGAGCACGATCGCGAGCGCGTGCTGGCGCGACTCGCGAAGAGTGGTCGCGAACTCATCAGGCTCTCGCGCGAGGAGATCGAAGCCTTTGCCGGAAACCTGCTCGAACTCGGCACGTGGGACGAGGCTCTCGGCGACAGCAGCGTGCTCGTGCTGTCGGCGACGGCGCGCGCGCGCCTCGCGCCGGAGCGCCATGCGCGTCTCGCGGCCTGCACGGACAGCGTGCTGGCGGTGCCGGTGCCGACGATCGAGCGGCTGGGCGGTGGCAGCGTGCGCTGCATGCTCTGCGAGGTCTTCCGGTGATGACGGGCGCCGCCGTCGCGGCATTCACCGTGCTCGCGGCCTACCTTCTGGGTTCGGTGAGCGGTGCGCTCCTGATCGGACGCCTCCATGGCGGAGTCGATATTCGCGGACTCGGCAGCGGCAATGCGGGAGGCACCAACGCATTGCGCACGCAGGGGCCGTGGTTTGCGCTCGGTGTTGTCGTGATCGATCTGGGCAAGGGTTGGTGCGCGGCGGCGGCGTTGCCTGCCGTCGCGCTGCGCTTCGGTGCGTCGCAGGACTGGTTGCCCGCTGCCTGCGCGTTCGCGGCGATGGCGGGACATGTCTGGCCCGTGTGGTACGGCTTTCGTGGCGGCAAGGGGGCGGCCACGCTCGTCGGTGCGCTGCTTGCTCTTGCGCCCGGCGCGCTCATGGTCGTGCTCGGCGCGTGGTTGCTGATGGTCGTCACCAGCGGCTTCGTGGGCCTCGCGTCGATGGTGGCCGCCGCCGTGCTGCCCGTGTATGTCAGCCTCGCACAGGTCGAACCGTTGCGACCGCTCGGTGTGTTCGGCATCGCCGCCGCGGTACTGGTGATCTACACGCATCGCAGCAACATAGCCCGGATGCGTGCCGGTACGGAGCCGCGCGCGCGCCGGCTGTGGCTCCTCGGGCGCGGCCGGTGAAGACAGTGCGGAAAGCGAGCCTCGCGGAGCAGGTCTTTCGCCGCCTGAGCGATGGGCAATTCGCGTCCGCGCAGACCCTCGCCGATGAGCTCGGCGTCACCCGTAGTGCTGTGCAGAAGGCCATGCACGCCATTGAAGAGGCAGGAGTGCCCGTTGAATTCGTGCCGCATCGCGGCCATCGCCTGCGCGACGGTATCGTCGCGCTGGATGTGGCCCAAATCCTCGCGCAGCTGCCGGCGCATGCGCTGGCGCGTGTCGCGCGCTGCGAAGTCGAGTGGGCCCTGCCGTCGACCAATGCGGCACTGCTCGCGGCCGGGGAGCCTCCCTTCGGCCAGGCGGCCGTCCTGCTGGCCGAGCACCAGACGGCGGGTCGTGGCCGGCGCGGTCGTGCATGGGTCGCGCCGCTGGGTGGTGCGGTGTGCCTGTCGATCGCCTGGACTTTCCCTGAATTGCCGCGCGACCTCGCCGCGCTGTCGCTCGTGGTTGGTGTGTGCGCGCTGCGCGCATTCGGTGCGCGGGATGTACGAGGACTCGCGCTCAAGTGGCCCAACGATCTCGTGGCGGATGGCCGCAAGCTCGGCGGTATCCTCATCGAGATGCGTGCGGAATCGTCAGGGCCAGCGGTCGTCGTGATCGGAATCGGCGTGAATGTCGCGCTCGGTGCCGATGTGAGGGCCCGGGTGGCCGCAGCCGGCAACGAGGCGATCGACCTCCTCGAACTCGGCGGTGACGCGGATCGCAACGCCATCGTCGCGCGCCTCGTGGGTGAAATTGTCATGGCTTTGCCGAAGTTTGCGGTGGAAGGGTTTGCGCCGTTTTCGGCCGAATGGCGCCAGGCAGACGCGCTGCGCGGGCGCGCGATATCGGTGCAGTTGGGCGCGGAGCCGCAAGTCGGCATCGCACGCGGCATCGACGCCGGTGGGTCGCTGCTCGTGGAGACACCGGCCGGTCTGCAGCGTTTCGTCGCAGGTGAGGTCAGCGTGCGGGTGCAGGCATGAGTGCGAATCGTGCGCAGCACAGACTGCTGCTCGATGTCGGCAACAGCCGCATCAAGTGGGCGATGGCGAGAGGCGATCGCATCGGGCGCCAGCGGGCACTGCCGGTCGGCGGCAAGGGCGCCGTGCCTGTGGCTGCGCTGCTCGCGGCGCTGCCAAAGCGCATTGACGCGATCCGCATGGTGTCGGTGGCGCGCCCCGCGCGCACGCGCGAGCTCGTGCAGGCATTGCGACGCGCCTCGGGTGTCGAAGTGTCCGAGCTTCGCACGACGACGCAGGCGAGTGGCGTGCGTTGCGGCTATTTCGAACCCTGGCGTCTCGGCGCCGACCGTTGGGCCGCGGTCATCGCAGCGCATCACCTGTACTCGCCGGCGCCGGCCCTGTGTGTCGTCGACATCGGCACGGCGATGACCATCGACTTCGTATCGCGGAGTGGACAGCATGGCGGCGGCGTCATCGTGCCGGCTCCCGCGCTGATGGTGGAGGTGCTGCTGCGCGACACTCAGGGCATCCTGCGCCGCGCCGCGCCGGGCGAAACCAGGCGCCGCACGCTGTTTGCGCGCAGCACGCGGGAGGCGATCGTGCTGGGCTCCTGCCATGCGGCTGCGGCACTCGTCGAGCGGGCGAGCAGTGCGGCGCGTGGGCGTTACGGCGGCCGGCCCCGCGTCGTGATTACGGGTGGAGGTGCGAAGGCAGTCCTGCCCTTGCTCACCTTGCCGTATGCGCACGTGCCGGATCTCGTACTGCGCGGTCTCGCGGTGCTCGATTAAACTCGCTGCCGTGCGTACCCTGTTCTTTGTCCTGCTCGCCGCCAACCTCGGCCTTTTTGCCTGGGCGATGCTCACGCCGGTCGCACCTCCGATGGCGAATTCGCCGCCGCCCGACGTGCCGCGACTCAGGCTCGCGAGCGAAGTGACACCTGCCCTCACGGCATCGAGCGGTGCCCCGGGTGCAGCGGCCGCGACGCTGACGGCCGGGACGGCGTGTCGCTCCATCGGTCCATTCGCCACGGCGGAGGAGTCTTCCCGAGCGGCCGGCGCGTTCAAAGAAGGTGGCTACGAGGCACTTCAGCGCACCGAGGAATCGCGGGTCACGGAAGGTTTCTGGGTGTCGTTGCCGGCGCAGCGCAATACTGCGGCGGAGACACGCGTGCTCGCGCGCCTGTCGCGCGCCGGTATCACGGACGCGAGTGTCATGGCCGAAACGGACGCGCGTCGCATCTCGGTTGGCCTCTTCCAGGAGCGCGAGCGCGCGGACCGTCGCGCCGCGGAACTGCGCCGGCTCGGGTATGTGCCGGACGTGACGGAGCGCCTGCGGATCGGAACCACTTGGTGGATCGACCTGCTGCTGCGTACTCCGCAGGAGCTTGCCGAAGCCGAGGCCTTCAATCGTGATGGGGCGGGGCAGCTCGAGCTGAAACCTTGCCCGACGCCGGCGGTAGCAGTTTCACCGGCCCAGGGCGCGGGGGCGGGTGGTGCCGGGGTAGAATCGCCCTGACGTCGCCGGCTTAGCTCAGTTGGTAGAGCACCTGATTTGTAATCAGGGGGTCGCGGGTTCGATCCCTGCAGCCGGCAGGTCTGTTGCAAATATTAAGTTATGCATCAGTATAAAATCAATGCAACTGACTGATTCGATTGACTTTTAGATTATATCTATATAGTTATTTAACTAGTCGAATATTAAGTCAGTGGCTGATATAGTCGGCCCGTGACGGCCACGTCCCAGCCAGAATTGCTGCTAAGGCGACTGAGCATCGGTGCTGCGGGTTCGCGAGAACTGGAGCAGCTGCTGGCGCTTTCCCAGTCGACTGTTTCGCGTCAGCTGCGCGGCTTGATCGAAAGTGGTCGCGTCCTTCGCATGGGGACAACGCGTGGCGCCAGGTATGGCCTGCGCCGGATCATTGATGGCATCGGCAGTGCCTGGCCTTTGCACAGGGTAAGCGGGTCCGGCGACATCGAGGAGCTGGGAACCTTGTATGCGCTGACCTCGAACGAATACTTCCTCGCTTCCTCGCGTCGGCAATTTGCACGGGGAGGGCTGTACCAGGGCATTCCCTGCTTTCTGCAAGATCAGCGGCCCGGCGGATTTCTCGGTCGTGCTGTGCCGCGCCGCTATCCCGAATTGCAGCTACCCGAGCGCGTGATCGACTGGAACGATGATCACTACCTGCGTTACCTCACGCAACGCGGCTCGGATGCCGTTGGGGATCTCATCCTCGGCACCGCGGCTCTGGATGATTATCTGCGAATACGCAGCGCACGCACGCTCGTCCAGACGTCACAACGTCAGGTGCACTATCCGGAACTGGCGAACCTGGTCATGGCGGGAGGCTTGCCGGGCTCATCTGCCCATGGCGAGCAACCGAAGTTTGCAGCGATTCTGCAGGAAGGCCCTCGAGCCTGGCATGTGCTCGTGAAATTCTCGCCGCCCGCGGACACGTTGATTGGCGTGAGGTGGTCTGACCTGCTGGTGGCAGAGCACCTCGCGCACGTGCACCTTGCGAATAAGGGGTTGCCTGCGGTCAGCTCGCGAATCCTCCGGTTTGCGAATCGCACGTATCTCGAAATGGATCGTTTCGATCGCAACCAGATCGAAGGGCGTGTCGGCGTGACGTCGCTGCTGGCGATAGACTCACAGCAATACGGCTTGCTCGACAACTGGATAGCGGCGGCGACAAGATTGCATCGTGATGGGCGACTCGATCAGGGTACGCTCGAGCAGGTGCGCCTGATCGCAACGTTCGGTGGGCTCATTGCGAACACCGATCGACACTTTGGCAATCTGGCGTTCTACGGTGGGTACGACGGGCCATTCAGCCTGGCGCCGGTCTACGACATGCTGCCGATGCTCTTTGCGCCCGAGCATGATCATCTGCCCGCAAGGCCGTTCGTTCCGCCGCACACCACTTCCGACACGTTGCGCGCGCATTCCAGTGCATGGCGCATGGCCCATGAGTACTGGCAGCTCGTCAGCCGCGACGCTCGAGTCAGCGAAGGATTCCGCGCGATCGCTGCCGGTTGCGCTGCGTCTGTCACGCCCGCGTCGGGTTGAAGTGCTTCCTGAGCCCCTGCCAGCATTCGGAGTAATCGGTCTGCAGCAGCGGTGATTCGAGCGCGTAACGCGTCGGCCGCAGGACGCAGCGGGTCTCGAACATGAAGGCCATCGTGTCGACGATGTGCTCGGGCCGCGTCGTATCCGCATGCGAGGCCTTTTCGAAGGTCTCTGCATCGGGCCCGTGAGCGGTCATGCAGTTGTGTAGCGACGCACCGCCTGGCAGGAAGCCTTCCGCCTTCGCGTCGTAAACGCCGTGAATCAGGCCCATGAATTCGCTGGCGACATTGCGATGGAACCAGGGTGGCCGGAACGTGTGTTCCATCGCGAGCCAGCGCGGCGGAAAGATCACGAAGTCGACGTCGTCGACCCCCGGCGTATCGGAGATGGCCTGCAGCACGAGGAAGATGGACGGGTCGGGATGGTCGTAACTGATCGAGCCGATCGTGTTGAAGCGGCGCAGATCGTATTTGTACGGAGCGAGATTGCCTCGCCACGCGACTATGTCGAAGGGCGAGTGGTCCATCGACGTCGACCACATATTCCCCATGAACTTCGCGACCAGCTCGCAAGATTCGTCGCGATCTTCGTACCATGCAACAGGGGTGAGAAAGTCGCGCTCGCAGGCGAGCCCGTTTGAACCGATCGGCCCGAGATCCGGCAGGCGAAACGCGGCGCCGTAGTTCTCGCACACATACCCTCGTGCCACGCCGTCCGGCAGTTCCACCCGAAAGCGCACGCCGCGCGGAATGACCGCGATCTCCTGCGGCTCGACGGGCAGGCGGCCGAGTTCGGTCACGAGCAGCAGCCTGCCGGCCTGGGGCACGATCAACAGCTCACCGTCTGCATCGTAGAAGGCGCGCCGGGTCATCGGGCGGGTCGCCGCGTACAGATGAATGCCGCAGCCGCGCTGGGCATGCGGATCACCGTTACCGGCGAAAGTGACGAGTCCGTCGATGAAATCGACGGCACCATCGGGGATCGGTAGCGAATCCCAGCGCAGCGGGTTCGGCGGCGTCTCGACTTCCGTGAAGTCACTCGTGAGGGCATCGCTCGCCATCCTGCGAAACGGGCCGTGCAGTGCGGCGGGGCGGATCCGATAGAGCCACGAGCGTCGATTGCTCGCGCGCGGCGCCGTGAAGGCGGTACCCGACAGCTGCTCGGCATAGAGGCCGTAGGGACAGCGCTGCGGCGAGTTCTGCGCGGGCAGCGCGCCGGGCAGTGCCTCACTCGAGAAATGGTTTGCGAAACCGGACTGATACTGAAAGGTATCCGCAGCGGGTGGATTGCCTGGCATCTCAGGGGCTCTCCATAGGTGCTTCGCGTAGCGCCGCGGTTGGAGGCCAGCCTATTGAGTTTCAAAGGAAACTGTCAAGTTTCACGGCCTCCCTGGCGCAGTGCGCCGGTGCAGTATGCGAGCTTCGGCGCCCCGATCGACGGCGGCTTCATGGACCCCATCCTGGGGCTGCGCTACACAGGATTCGGGTTGTCCGGTGAATGGCATCTCGTGGCCGAGGGTGCCCTCCAGATTCCCGTGACGGGGCGACGTGAGCTGCTGTCGACCGGGCACGCCAACTTCGGTGTGCAACTGTCTCTGCAGCGTCGCCGGCAGCACCATGCGTGGTATCTGGATCTGGCCGGGGTCTATTACGCCGGTGCGGATTTCCCCGTACCAGAGGGCTCACGGGTGATTCCGACGCTGATCCTCGGGTACGAGCGCCGGCTCGGCGCACGCACGAACCTCAACCTGCAGGGCTATGTCAGCCAGAGCGTGTACTCGCGCCGCGAGACGGATCTCGATGAGCTGCGTGGCGGGAAATACCAGCTCAGCGCCGGCGTCCGGCACCGCACCGGCAACCTGCTGCAGAACTTCAACAACACGCCGGATGTCGGCTTTCAGCTGGGGCTGGCCTGGGTGCCGGCGCGGATCAGGCCCGCGCTGGCATCACATTGGCGTTGAGATGAAAGAGATTCGCCGGATCATACTGCGCTTTCACTTTTTCGAGCCGCGCAAGATTGCCGCCATAGTTGCTGTCGACCTGGGCCTGGGTCCGCTCGGCGAGGTTCGCGTCGTTGACATAGAAGCCCTTCGCGTAGGGCTCGGCAATGGCGTAGACGCGGCGCCCGGCCGCGATGCCGGCTTCGCTGTCGGCAGGGTCGTCCCACACGGCCGAGCACACGAGGTTCCAGCGCGCCCCACGGTTCCAGAAGGCCGTGGCGGTCTGCGCCACGCGGCTGATCGCGCCCCCCGCATCCGCAAAATTTGCCGTGACGCCCGTTGGCAGGCCCGCGAATCCCTCGACCAGACTGTCGCTCAATGCGGCGTCGATCTCCCGCAGAAAACTCCCCTTGACGTAGTAGCGGCGACCCCGCGCCAGGACCTGGTCGGCGGTCTGCTGCAGCTTGACGTAGGGGGTGGGTGCGATCGCGTCCACGATCGGCGTGCCGAACTTGCGGATCGGGGCGAAGGCCCGCTCGCCCGCGTCGATGGCGCCTGCATAGCAGGTGTCGATGATGAGCACGCGATTGCCATCCGGCAAGGTGGTGAGCGCCGCATCGGCATAGATGTCGTCGGCCGCGTCGCCGGCGAAGTCGGCATAGGCGCGTAGCGCGCTGCGCGCCTGCGCGAGCGGGAAAATCACCGGTCCGCCGAGCAGGATCGGTGGCGAGGGATGGAGCCGGAACTCGAAGGAAGTGACGACCCCGAAATTGCCGCCGCCACCCCGCAGCGCCCAGAAAAGATCAGGGTTTTCGGTGACGCTTGCGTGCACGAGGCGCCCGTCGGCGGCGACGAGATCCGCGGACAGCAGATTGTCGCAGGCGAGGCCGAATTTGCGGGCGAGGCGCCCAAATCCGCCGCCGAGCGTCAGGCCCGCGACACCCGTATGCGACACGGTGCCCGCGGGCGTGACGAGGCCGAAAGCCTGCGCCTCGCGGTCGAACTCCCCCAGCAGGACGCCCGGCTCGACCCGCGCAATGCGTGCCTGCGGGTCGATGCGGATGCCGCGCATCTCCTCGAGGCTCACCATCAGGCCGCCTTCGCAGACCGATTGCCCCGAGATGCTGTGCCCGCCACCGCGTACCGACACGAGGAGGTCGTGGGCGCGCGCAAACTCGACGGTGCGCATCACGTCGGCGGCGCCAGCACAGTGCGCGATCAGGGCCGGCTTGCGGTCGAACGCGCCGTTCCAGATGCGCCGCGCCGCGTCGTAACCGGCATCGCTTGCGGACAGCAGCATGCCGCGCAGCCGCGCGCGCAGGTCTGCGATATCGGATGCCGGGAGGGTGATTGCCTTGCCCGTCCGCGACACCGCTGGCAGGTCCTGCGCGGCGTACAGGCGGCGTGGCGACAGCGCGGCGAGCGACAGGGTAGCGATACCGCTACCGAGGAAAGTCCTTCTTCGCATGGCAGCGCCATGCTACGCCTGCCAGGCGATGAGGAGAACCAGAAGGCCAAACACGATGCGATACCAAGCGAAGGCGGCGAAGCTGTGGGTGCTGATGAAGCGGATGAAGCCCCGCACCGCCAGGAGCGCGGTGATGAAGGCGACGACCGCGCCAATGGCAAAGGGCACTGCATCGGCTGCCACGAACAGATGACGCTCCTCGTACAGTTTGTAGAGCGTCGCGCCGATCAGGGTCGGGATCGCGAGGAAAAACGAGTATTCGGTCGCGAGGCGGCGCGACATGCCGAGAGCGACCCCGCCGATGATCGTGGCGCCCGAGCGTGACGTGCCCGGG
>CAUJHX010000169.1 GCA_963204795.1 Pseudomonadota bacterium
GGGCACTTTGCCCACCCGGTCGGTTCGATCGGCAGATACACGCGCGGATGTGAATTCCACAGGTACATCTGCGGCATCGGGCAGGCAAGCGGCAGGTCTTCGGCCGTGACCTCGTACTGATTCTGGGCGTTGGGCGGAAGAAGCGGGGGCGTTTTGGCCGTCATGGAGCAGTCCCGAATGGGCGTTGCCGACATTATAAGCCGCTCATCGATTCTTCCCAGATCGCAATCACGGCGGCGCGCTCCGTGGCGAACTCCTCCTGCTGGACGATCGGTGGTGCATCGGCGAGCGCGCGATGGTGAATCCGCTCGCGATACAGGCGATACGCGTGCGTCAGCACGTCGACGGTCGCCTGTGGCACGAGATCCGCGGAGGCGACCGATTCGAGCTGCCGGATCGTATCTGCATAAAGGGCCACCGGTGGATGCTCGCCGGCCCAGCGCAGCGCCCAGTACTGGGCCAGGAACTCGATGTCGGCGATTCCACCGGGGTCCTGCTTCAGGTCGACCTGACCAGTCGCCGCACGCGACAGTTCGCGTCGCATGCGTTCACGCATCGACCGCACGTCCTCGCGCAGCGTGTCGCGCCGCACGGCGGTGCGCAGTACCTCGAGCCGCTCCCGTTCGAAATCGGCACGCAGCGATGGCGCGCCGGCAACCGCGCGCGCGTGCAGCAGCGCCTGGTGTTCCCAGGTCCAGGCCTCCTTGCGCTGGTATTCGGCGAACGCCGCAATACTCGTCACGAGCATGCCACCCTTGCCGCTCGGCCGCAGGCGCATGTCCACCTCGTAGAGCCGGCCTGCGGCCGAGTGCATCGTGAGCAGATGCACGATGCGCTGCGCGAGGCGCACGAAAAACACCTGATTGTCGAGCGGCTTCGCGCTGTCGGTCTCCTGTGCCTCACCGGTCGAGTCGTGCAGGAAGACCAGATCGAGGTCCGAGCTGTAGCCGAGTTCGATGCCGCCGAGCTTGCCGTAGCCCACCGCGCAGATGCGCACCGCGCGGCGTGCCTCGCCTTCGCCACACATCGGCGTACCGAACTGGGCGACGATCTGCCGCCAGCCAAGATCCATCGCCCGCTCGACAATCAGCTCAGCCACATCGGTGAGCCGGTCGCTGACGCGCATGACCGGCAGGCGCCCCGTGAGATCCGCGACGGCGATGCGGAACACGGCGGCGCGCTGGAAGTGCCGCAACGACTCGACCTGGTGCTCCGGGTCGTCATCAACGGCCTGCCCGGCGCGCAGTTCGAAATCGCGCGCCAGGGCCGCGCGATCGGGGAGCGCCTCGAGGAGCCGATCGTCGATCAGCTCATCGAGGAGGAGCGGATGCGCCGCGATCTGCGCGGCGAGGAAGTCACCGTGCGCGCACAAGTCGACGAGTCGCCGGCGCGCCGTGGGGCTTTCGTGCAGCAGGGCAAAATACACGGATCGCGAGCCGATCGCTTCGAACACCCGCAGCACCCGCCGGAGGATCCCGATCGTGCCGCCTGCGGCGACGATATCGGCCACGACGGCGGGCATCAGGGTCCGCACACGCTTGCGGCCCGCCGCATCGAGGCGCCGTTCGAGCATCGAGGCACGAAACTCGGCCAGCAGGCGCGCGGCTTCGGGCGCATCGTGCATGCCCGCCTCCGTGAGCGTGTGCTCCATCAGGCCCGTATCCGCGCGCTCGCCGTCATCCCACAGCGGGCCAAGGTCCACGGTGATGACGGCCTTCGCACTGTCGGCCTCGGGCGCGAAGACCACCGCCTTGAAATGCGCCGATACGCGGGCCCGATGGGTCGCGAGCGCGGTCATCAGCGTGCCCCAGTCAGACTCGCCCATCGCAGCCGCGATGCGTGCGCGGCCTGGTTCGTCCGCGGGCAGCTCGTGCGTCTGCCGGTCCTGCAGCATCTGCAGGCGATTCTCCAGACGACGCAGGAAGCGGTAGGCGTCGCGCAGCTCGGCCACCGCCCCCGCGGGCAGGGAGCGACTACCTTCGAGGACACGGAGCGCTTCGAGCAATGACGGGGTCTGCAGGCGGCGATCCTGCCCACCGCGCACGAGCTGCAGCGCCTGCACGACGAATTCGATCTCGCGGATGCCGCCGGGACCGAGCTTCACATTGTCGGCGAGATCGCGCCGCTGCACTTCGCGCTCGATGAGCCCCTTCATCTCGCGCAGCGACTCGAACACGCCATAGTCCAGATAGCGGCGATAAACGAACGGGCGCACCGCATTCGCCTGCACTTCCGCGTAGGCCTCCGTGGAAGTGATCGCGCGCGCCTTCACCCAGGCGTAGCGCTCCCACGCGCGACCGTGGCGCAGCAGGTAGTCCTCGAACGAGGAGAAGCCGGCGACGAGCGGTCCGCTCTCACCGAACGGGCGCAGGCGCATGTCGATGCGGAAGACGAAACCGTCGACCGTGCGCGCATCGAGCAGGCGGATCAGCGCCTGGCCGAGCCGCGTGAAAAATTCCTCATTCGCAATCGAGCGTGCGCCATCCGTATCGCCGAACTCCGGAAAGAGGAACACGAGGTCGATGTCCGAGGAGAAATTGAGCTCGCCGCCGCCGAGCTTGCCCATGCCGACCACCACGAAGGGCTGCTCGGCGCCGTCAGGGCCGCGCGGCGTGCCGAAGCGCTCGATGAGGCCCGCCGTCGCAAAGCGGCAGGCCGCCTCGATGGCCACGTCTGCAAACGCGGAAAGCTCCGTCAGCGTCTCCTCGAGGTCGGCCCAGCCCGCCAGATCCCGCCACGCGATACGCACCATCTCGCGGCGCCGCCAGCGGCGGATCCACGCCTGGAACGCGGCTTCGTCCGTGTGCGCAGCTTCGGTGGCCGCGAGGGTCGCGAAATCCGCCGCGGAACGCTTCGACAGCAACGCGCCTGCGAGCAATGCGGGAATCACCTCCGGGTCGCGCAGGCAGGACTCGGCCACGAAATCGCTGGCTGCGAGCACCTGCGGCAACGACTCGGTCACGGCGCGCGGCGCGGCGGCGAGTGCCTGCGCGACAGCTGGCAGCTCGTGCAGCTCGCGCAGCACCTCGGCGACGCGTGCCGTCGCGGCATCGACCCCGGTCGTGGACATCAGGCGCGAAACATCAGCGATAGCGGTTGCCGCCGAGGTCCGTGATCTGCGCGGTATCGAAGCGCCGCTGCAGCCCGTCGATCGATGCGCTCGACACGAACACCTGCGCACCCTGCGACGCCTCGATCGAGCTGCGCCCGCCCTTGATGCTGCTGTTGACGATGTGCACCTTGCCGCGCGTCACAGTGATGGCGGCACCGCCCGCGCTGATGTGGCTGTTCGTGAGGTAAAGATCGCAACCATCCTCCACGACCAGGCCGTCGCCCTCGAATTCGATCGTACGCCCGTCGATGTGCATCAGACGCCCGCCCTGGCACACGAGAGGCTGGCTGCGTCGTTCGAGGCCTGCGGACGGCGACTCTGGTGCTGCTGCGGGCGGAGCCGCCGCTGCGCCGGCAGCCGTGCGGGCTGTGGCGATGGAGACCCCGGGTCCCGTGATGCTGATGCTGCCTGCATCACGTGTGACGGTAATCGCCGGAGGAGGCCCTGCCACTTCGCCCGTACCCGGCGTTTCCGCCTCGCCCGGGCCAGCAGGCGCTGAATCGACCGATGGCGGAACTGACTCAGGGGTGATGGCCGCAGAGGTGCCGCCGGGAGGCGCGGCGATGAGTTCATCCATGCGGATGGTGCGCAGTTCGCCGCCCCGTCGCAGGCGGACCGTGAAGACGCCCTGCGGATCGGTGGCGAGCACTTCGAGATCCGGATTGCGCTCGAGCGCCTCGCGGGCCCAGGCGACCTGCGCGGCAGGCGTGGTGGCATCAGTTGGCGCGGGAACCGCAGGCGGCTCACGAGTACAGGCGGCAGCGAGCAGTCCCGCGGCGAAGATGGATGCGCAGCGCGCTTCATTGCCATTTAACATAGTCGTCTCCCGCGTAGCGGCGAGCAGGTGGCCAATATACCGCGTCCCCTGAATCGCAGCCTCGCAGCAGTCCATGCGAACAACGGACGGAGTGCCCATGAGTCATCGAATCTTCGCCCTGATCCTGCCCGCCCTGCTCGTCTTGTCCCTGCCCCGCCTTGCCGGCGCCACGACGCCTTCCGCGAATGCGCTCGACCTCCTGAAGAAATCGGTCGCCTTCCGGACGGTGGAAGGACAGGGCCAAGTGCCCGCCTATGCGGAGTTTCTTGCAAAGCGACTCGAGGCGGGCGGCATTCCTGCGGCGGACATCAGGATCACCCCCATGGGAGAAACTGCCACGCTCGTCGCGCGCTATCGTGGCACGGGCGCCAGACGGCCGCTCGTGATCTCCGCGCACATGGATGTCGTCGAGGCACGCGCCGCGGACTGGGAGCGCGACCCCTTCACACCGATCGTCGAGAACGGTTTTCTCTATGGCCGTGGAGCCGACGACAACAAGTTCGACGTCGCCATGATCGTGACGACGATCCTGCAGCTGAAGGCCGAGGGTTTCCGGCCGGGCCGCGACATCATTCTCGCGCTCTCGGGCGACGAGGAAACCAGCATGCGCACGACACGTGCGCTGGCGAAAGAATTCCCCGACGCCGAGTTCGTGCTGAACGGCGACGGTGGCGGCGGCAAGCTCGACGCGGACGGCAAACCGGTCGTGTACGACCTGCAGGCTGGCGAGAAGACCTATGCCGATTTCGAGTTCACCTTCACGAGCCCAGGCGGACACTCGAGCCGCCCGTCAGGCGAGAACGCGATCGCACAGCTCGCGCGCGCGATCGACCGGATCGCCGCTTACCGCTTCCCGCCCCAGCGGAACGAACTCACCCGCGCCTCGCTGAAGGCTACCGGTGAACGCACACCCGGACCCCTCGGTGAGGCGATGATCCGCTTTGCGCAAACCGGTGATGCAGGCGCGGCGGCCGAGCTCGCCAGGCACCCTGACACGGTCGGGCAGATCGGCACGACCTGCGTACCCACCCTGGTGCGCGGCGGGCACGCGCTCAACGCGCTGCCGCAATCGGCGACCGTATCGGTGAACTGCCGGATCTTCCCCGGTGTCACTGTCGAGAGCGTGCGAGACAGGCTCATGGAGGTTGTCGCCGACCCGCAAGCCAGGGTCACGGTGCTCGACGATCCCACGGCGAGTGACGCCTCCCCGCTGCGGGCGGATATCGTCGCTGCGGTGACCAAAGCCGTCCACGCACGGGCGCCGGGGCTACCGATCGTACCAAGCATGAGCGCCGGAGCCACCGACAGCCTGCACTTCCGGGCGGCCGGTATTCCATCCTATGGCGTGTCCGCGCTCTTCATGCGCTCGGAGGATTCGTTCGCACATGGACTGAACGAGCGCGTGCCGCTCGCCGCGATCGATGGCGCGCTGCTGCAGTGGCACGTGCTGCTGACCGAACTCGCGAAGTAGGGGTACCGGACGGGCGAATAAAAAAGAGCCCCGCACAGCGGGGCTCGAGGCATTGCGCGGAAACGGGGGTCGATGTTCCGCGGCTTTCGGGGAGGGGCTGACGCGATGCGTCAGCTCTCCCGTAACTTGCGTGAGGTGAGACTACCTCAATTGCCCGAAAGTTCCCCTACGAGCTAATACGTAATGCAAATGCATGAATATCATCGAAAAGTATTGACTTCCATGTAGATGCCGTTCGGGTCGAAGAGCGACATCGTGCGCAGCTTGAAGACACCCTGGCCGTCGTTCCGGGGGACTTCCCAGTCGACCGGGGGGGTCACGATCGTGGCGCCACGGGCCTTGGCCCGCTCGTGGATGCCATCGAGGTCCGGGGCCTCTATGACGAGAATCGCCTCCCCCATCGAGACCCGGGTACGGCCCTTGCGCACGCCGGTGTCGAAAGGCGGTTCGAGGTACTGCATGAGCCCGAGCATCCCGATCCGGGGGTCCTGGGCCTGAATCAGCACGAGGTGGGCTTTCGCGCCATCCGGTGCCGCGGGCGGGAAGCGCCGATCGACCGCCAGCGTCTGGTCGTACCAGCGGGTCCAGCCGAACACCTCGACGTAGAACTTCGCCGCAGCTTCGGCGTCCGGCACGAGAAAGGTCGTGCGCCTCAGGATCGCATCGCTCATTCGGTGAGGATACAGGGTGCCGGGACCATTCAGGCGAACGCCAGGCGGCGTCGCATCGCGAGCAGGTTGCCTGCAATGATCAATGCGACTCCGAGCGCCGCTGGCACGGTCCAGCGATACCCTTCGAACAGTGTCGAGATCACGAGTGCCACGAGCGGAATCATCATCGAGCTGTAGCCGGCCCTGTCCGGTCCGATCTGGGCGAGCAGGCGCACATACGCGCCGAAGGCGATGACCGAACCGAAAACTGCCAGATAGAGCAGCGCGATCGTGTATGACGGGCGTGGCGGAAAGCCGAACTCGGCACCCTTGAGCGCTCCGATCACAAGCAGCAGCAAGGTGCCGTAGAACATCCCCCAGGCATTGATCGAGATCACCGGCAGGCTGAAAGCGGTGTTGCGCGTGGCGACGATATTGCCCAGCGACGCGCAATACGTCGCCAGCACCGCCAGCAGCAGCCCGCGCACGGCGCCATCGGAGGACCCGAGGCGCTGCATCTCGGGCCAGAAGAGCAGCGCAACCCCGCACAGACCCACCATGCCACCGGCGAGCACCGGCGGCGCCACGGGGCGACGCAGGAACAACGCGGCATTGAAGGCGTTCATGAATACCGTGCTGGCGAACACCACGGCCACCACGCCGCCAGCCAGATAGACTTCCGACGAATACGTGAGCCACAGGTTGATCCCGAACAGACACACGCCCTGCAACGCGACGAACGCGTGTTCGAGGAGGCTCAGCCTGATGCGCGCGCGCACCAGCACACACCACGCAAACAGCAGGATCGCGGAAATCCCGAAGCGATAGATCACCGATACCAGTGGCTCGACTTCCCCGAGCTGGAATTTGATGGCGATCCAGGTCGACCCCCAGATCAGCACGATGAGCGCATACAGGGAGTACGACTGCGGCGAGATCGCGCGGGTTTCCATTCAGCGGGGGCGCCCTGCCGGCTGCATCACTGCAGCGCAGGCGCGAGCGCCTCGAGCAGGCGCAGGTCGGGGCCGCGATCGCCATCCCCGCGCAGCGCCTGGATGCCGACGTGATCGGCACCGGCGTCGAAGTGCGCGCGGATGCGTGCCTCGATCGCTACCTCGTTGCCCCACGCGACCAGGGCATCCATCAGCCGATCGCTGCCGCCATTGGCGAAGTCCTCATCCCCAAAACCGAGCCACTTCCAGCAGTTGCAATAGTTCGGCAACTCAAGATAGGGCGCGAGGTGCCGGCGAGCAATGCCGCGCGCCTTCACGGGATCGGTTTCGCGCAGCACCATCTGCTCGGGGGCGAGCGTCGGCTCGCGGCCGAGGATCTCCCGCGCGCGCGCCGTGTGCTCGGGCGTGACATTGTAAGGAACCACGCCGGCACAGCGCTCCGCCGCGAGCGCGAGCATTCGCGGTCGCAGTGCGCCGAGCAGGATGGGCGTTTCTTCCGCCGGCACTGGCCCGACAAAGGTGGCCCGCTCGATCGCCTCGAGATAGCTGTGCATCGTGGCCACGGGCTTGCCGTAGACGTGCCCGCGCAACCCGGCGACGAGCGGCGCGTGCGATACGCCGAGCCCAAGCACGAAGCGCCCTCCCGAGAGTTCGCCCACGGTCTCCTTCGCGGCGCGCATCGCGACGGCATCCCGGGCGTAAATATTCGCGATGCCTGTGGCAAACACGAGCCGCCCGGTGTGCGCCGCGAGCCAGGCAATGATCGCGAAAGGATCGCGCCCCACCGCTTCGGGAAACCAGAGCGCAGAGTAGCCCCAGGCCTCGACCCGGCGCGCCACCTCGACAGCCTGCGCTGCCGTATGGCCGTCCAACCACGTCCACACGCCGAGGCGACCGAGTCGTTCTGCACGTCGAGCAGTCATCACCTCACCGGGGTGCCAAGACAGAGATCAGCGTCTGGAGCGACTGCCCGGCGGCAGGCATGTTTCACGCGATATCCCCGGTGATGTTCGGTCGTGCCGGTTCTTCGCTGCTGAGGTAACGATAGATCAGTCCACCGATGATGCCGCCGACGATCGGCATCACCCAGAAGAACCACAGCTGCTGCACGGCCCAGTCCCCCTGAAAGAACGCGACGCCGGTCGAGCGCGCCGGGTTCACCGACGTGTTGGTGACGGGGATGCTGATCAGATGGATCAACGTCAGCGAGAGGCCGATCGCGATACCGGCGAAACCCACCGGTGCGCGCCGATGGGTGGCGCCCATGATGATGAAGATGAAGAAGCCGGTCATCACGATTTCGCACAGTGCGGCGGCGCCCATGGCGTAGCCTCCCGGCGAATGCGCACCGAAACCATTCGACGCAAAACCGCTGGCGGTGGCGTCGAAGCCCGCCTTGCCGGAAGCGATCAGGTACAGCACACCCCCCGCGACGATCCCGCCGATGACTTGCGCCACGACATAAGGAATCACTTCGCTCAAGGGAAAACGCCCACCCGCGGCAAGGCCACAGGTGACGGCGGGATTGATGTGACAACCGGAAATGTGGCCGATCGCATAACACATGGTCAGCAGCGTCAGGCCGAAGGCCAGCGCGACGCCTGCGAAACCGACGCCGAGGTCGGGAAACGCCGCGGCCAACACCGCTGTCCCGCAGCCGCCCAGGACCAGCCAGAAAGTGCCGAAAAACTCGGCCGCACAACGTCTGCCCAGATTCATGTTCGTTCTCCCCTTGTCTTGTTCTGGATGTCGACCCGCAGGCGGGTGAGCCGCAAGCGCATGATGCACCAGCGCCCCTCCTCTTTCACATAGTCTTCTTCGTAATGCCCGTAACCCTCGAGGCGGAAACTCTCGCCCTCGACCAGATCGAACATTGCCCAGATGCCGTGCGCGGCCTCCGGGCCCGTGAGCGTGATCTCGGGCATATGGCCGTGATGGACGGTCACGAGCGGCTCGATGCCGGCGCGGATGTGCGCCACGATCGCCTCGCGTCCGTACAGGACCTCGGGATGCGGATCCCACTGCGCCACGGCGTCGCGCGCGAACACCTCCGCGAGCTCCCCCCAGCGTTTCTGGTCCATGCAACGGAAGTAGCGGGCCTTGAGCGCCTTGACCGCCTCGATCTCGAGCAGTGCGCCCGCAGCCGAGGCTTCAGACCTCATTCGGCACGCCGTGGAAGCGCTGGTAGCGCGCGTAGTGCCGACGATCGCGCTCGATCTGTTCGCGCTCGCCGACCGAGTAGCGGTGCGCGCCGTGCTTGCCCTGCGGTTTGTGCGCGAGGTAGGCCTCCATCGCGGCCTGCGCCCCGGAACTCCACGAGAGCCCGGCGCGCTCGTAGAGCGAGCGCACCGCCTCAACGGGTCGTGCGATCAGCTCAGCGAACTGGAAATCGTGGATCTGCGCGCGCGGAATTTCGCCGCGCTCGATCTGGTCGATGACGAGATTCATGCCGACGGCGATCGACTCCGGCTGGAACACGCGCTCGAAGGCTGCCGCATCGAAAGGCTTGTCGCTGCGCATCCAGTAGATGGTGCCGAGGAGATTGGTCACCGAGGCCTGCGTCTTGATGGGATCGCGGTGGGTGTAGACGATGCGCGCATCGGGAAACACCTTGAACAGCGTCGGCAGGCTCCAGATGTGCGAGGGCGACTTGAGCAGCCAGTGGCGGCGCGGATTGCGCCACTGCAGCAGCTGCAGCATGCGCCGGTAGTAGGCGTACGGATAGGTGAGGTCCGCCTTCATCAGCCAGGCGTAGTAGCTCGGCACCTGGAAAACACCCGTGAGGTTGTCACTGACGAAGGTGCAGTTCATCGCCACCTTGCACTCGTTCGGTATCGTGGCGCCGAGCTCGTGCATGGAGAGAAAGGTTGGCGCGACCCGATGCCATTGGGTCAGCAGATGTTGCGCCTGCGCGATGCGCGGATCGTCGCGATAGGTTGCCGCTTCCGGCGGCGGGCAGGGAAACATGATCTCCCAGTTCATCGGCGCGCCGAACTGCGCATCCTGCGAAAGCATCTCGAAGAGGATCGAGGTGCCCGAGCGGGGCTGGCCCACGATGAAGACGGGCGCCTCGATCGCTTCGCCTTCGATTTCCGGATGCGCCCTGAAGGCGTCCTCGATCTGCAGCCGCTCCTGCAGCCAGATCAGCAGATCGCTGCGGGTCATCAACCGCCCGAAGAGATTGAGTTCCGCCTCCTCCTCGAGCGCCTTGACCAGCACTTCGAAGGGCTCGCGCCATTCCTCCGTGCCGAAGTCCGAAAGGCCGGTGTTGCGCCGGGCAGTCTCGAGCAGCTCGTCGGGCTGGAGCGGCACGAGGCTCGCGATATCCATGCCGCGCCCTTCCTCGTTGACACGCGCGAGCCACTCCGGACGCGGCGGTGGCTGCCAATGTCCCGTGCGGTCAGCGGTCATGATGCTTACCCCCGCGTTCAGAGATTGCCGAAGCGGTTGATCACGCCGCGACGGCGGGTCGCGAGCTGTTCGCGTCGCCCATCCGGCGTGATCCGCTTGATCCTGGCCGGCAGATGCTTGAAGAGCTCTGCTGTCTTCACCTGCGTGGCCTGCGGTTCGGGGCAGCTCTGCGCCAGCATCCAGCGATAGGTAACGTAGCCTTCCGAGAAGCCGGAGGTATCGAGCCAATTGGGCAACCCGGGATCTTCATGTGCAACGACCACGATCAGTTCGCCGTCGTCTTCGAGCTGCGCGTAATGGCAATTGGTGTTCGACAGGCGGTAGCGGTAGTCCATGCTCATCCACCAGAAGTTGCCGAACTCGACGGCCCAGTACGGGCACACGGGTGGGCGCACGCGAATGATCAGCGATTCGTCTTTCGGCAGCGACCAGTAGGCCACCATCGGCTCGCCGCCCGGCGTCGCGTCGATGGCGCGATCGGAAAGCTGCTTGTAAGAACGGAAAGTGTTGGGCATCACCTTCCACATGTTGATCATGCGCACCCAGAACTCGATCGACTCGTTGACCCATTTCGCCGAGGCGAGCAGCTGCGCGGCGAGCTTCTCGGGCGCAATCGGCGCCGGCGGACTCATGTCGCCCGTGAGGCGATCGATGCGCGCCTTCATCGGCCGCTCGGTCTCCCAGTCGGCGAAGAACTGGCGGAAAGTCACCCGGAAAGTCTCCGGTGTCGTGCGCAGCCAGTTGCCCGGATGGGGCTCGGGGCTCACGATGAGCTCGAAACGGCCATCGGGCTCGACCTTGAGGTCATGGTCGAAGAGCGTCTGGGCGACCTTGCCGCCCCAGGGCGTCTGGCCCCGCTGCACCGAGGTGATGGCGAAATAGCGGGCGGTGCCGCGATCACCACTGATCCGATAGGTATCGGTGCCGTTGATGGTCGCGCCCACGTACACCGCATCGGTGTTGTCACCACCCTGTTTCCTGACCGGATCGAAGTAGTGGATCAGCTCGGGGTAGCGCGGATCGGCATAGTCGTGGTTGAAGTTCAGCGCAAGCGAAATATTGCGCGCCAGCGCCTCGATGCCGGCTGCACGCGCGGCGACATGCCGCGGCACCGGATCCCGGAACGGAATTTCGCCCGCGCGCTTGAGCTCGTCGCAAAAGCTGTCCCACGCCGCGCGCAGCACTTTCTCGTGATCGTCGCTCATGGCTTTCTTCCGTGCCGCAGTTCGCGCACCACCCCTGCCCAGTGCCCCGGGTCGGGACAGCGGTTGTGGGTGAGGCTGACGCCGTCGGCGATACCTGCGAGCCGTGCGCGCAACTTGCCGGCAAGCTCGTGCGGCTCACCGACCACGGCGATCTCGTTCAGGACTTCGTCGCCGATGAGGCTGGTCATGTCGTCCCAGCGGCCCGCCTTGGAGAGCTTGTTCAGCTCCGTGTGGATACCCTCCCAGCCGTGGCAGACGAGTGTCGGCAGATAAGCGGGTGTCGAACCATAGAACGCGAGCTGCTTGCGCGCCGCGAGTTTCGACGCCGCGAGCCCCTCTTCGGTGTCCGCCGTGACCACCAGCGTCGAGCAGACCACCTCCAGATCGCTGCGCTTGCGGCCGCTCTTCGCCAAGCCCTGTTCGAGCGCAGGCAGCGTGTTCTGCAACAGCGAGCGGCGGGTGTTGAAGGGATGCGCGATGAAGCCATCGGCGGCTTCACCTGCGACCGCCGTCATCAGCGGGCCGAAGCCGCCGGTGAGGATCGGCGGCGGTCCATAGGGGTTCGGACCCGGGTTGAACGCCGGAATCATGATGGTGTGGGTGTAGAACTTGCCCCGGAAGTTGAGCTCGCCCTTGCCTTCCCAGCAATCCCAGATTGCCTTGATGGCCCGCACGATCTCGGACATGCGCTCGGCCGGATGCGACCACACGGAGCTGAAACGCTTCTCGATGTGCGGCTTGACCTGGGAGCCAAGGCCGAGAACGAAGCGCCCGCCGGTGATCGACTGCAGGTCGTAACCGAGATTCGCGAGGTTCATCGGGTTGCGCGCGAAGGCGATCGCGATGCCGGTGCCGAGCCGCAGCTTCTCCGTATGCTCGGCCGCCACGGCGAGCGCAAGGAACGGGTCGTGCTTCGCTTCAAAGGAGAAAGCCCCGTCGTAGCCGATGTCCTCGAGCTCGCGATACAGGGTACGTGCGCGGCGTGGATCCTCGAGCGGAGCGGTGGTATAGACCTTCATCAGAAATTCCTCGGCAAGCCATGCTTGCGGGTGGCAATGATGTTCTTCTGCACCTCCGAAGTGCCACCGCCGATGGTCTCGAGGACCGTGAGCAGGTAGCAACCCGGAGCGCGCCCATCGAGCGGGGCGTCGTCGGCATCGGCATTCAACTGGCTTCCCGGCCCGACGATGTCCATCGTGGCATCCGCGAGGCGCCGCGAGAATTCGGTCGCGTAGAGCTTGTACTCCGAAGCGGGTACGGTCGGAGTCTTGGTCGCATCGAGTGCGGCATCGACGAAACGCACGCCAAGCAGGCGCGCCACTTCGCACTCGGTGACGAGCTGCGCGATCCGCTGGCGGATCACGGGATCATCCTTCAACGACTTGCCGTCGCGCTTCGTCTGTTTCACGTAATCGCACAGCAGTTCGGTGCGGCCACGGACCGGCGAGAAGGTGAACATGCCGAAGCGCTCGAGGTCGAGCGCCTCGGCGATGTACTGGAAGCCCTTGTTCGGCTCGCCGATCCGGTAGTCGTCGTGCACGAACACATCATCGAAGAAGACGGCGTTGGTGCGCTCACCGCCAATGGTGAACATCGGCTGGATGGTGAGGCCGGGGGCATCCATGCGCAGCACGAAGAGCGAGATCCCGTGGTGCTTCGCTGCCTGCGGATCCGTGCGTGCGCCGACCCAGTACCAGTCGGCGAAGTGTGCTGACGTGGTGAACACCTTCTGGCCGTTCAGCACCCAGCCCTCGCCCCGACGCTCGGCCTTCAGACGCATGGCGGCGGCATCCGAGCCGGCCTGGGGCTCCGAGTAGCCGATGGCGAATTCGATCTCGGAGTTCAGGATCTTCGGCAGGAACTCCCGCTTCAGCTTCTCCGAAGCGACCTTGATCAGCGTCTTGCCGACCACTCCCGTGCCCTTGCCGAGCTGCGGCGCGCCCACCGAGGAGAGCTTCTCGTTCAGCAGGTATTCGTAGAATCCGCGACCGCCCTGGCCGCCGTATTCCTTCGGCCACGTGATCCCGATCCAGCCGCGTTCGCTGAGCTTCTTCATGAACGCCCGCCGCTCGGGCGTGTCCACGAGCTGCGACAGGTTCTCGCGGCTCGGGTCCATGACTCGCGGATCGTGGTTCGCCCGGAGAAAGACATCCACGTCGCGCAGGAACCGCTGTTCGTCTGCCGAGAACTCGAAGTCCATGATGGTATTCTACCTCATTCACTGACCGCGGTCAATGAAA
>CAUJHX010000170.1 GCA_963204795.1 Pseudomonadota bacterium
TCAACAGCTGGTCCGCGCTTCGACTGATCTCGGACCTGCGATCGTCCTGCATCGTCGTGGAGCACTGCCAGCGCAAGCCCGATCATGCGACGGCGTGTTCGGGACCGATGCAGCAGAAACGTGCGGCAAACGGGCTGGGAAGCGGGAACTTTTCCAGTGCGCGCGAACCCTCTCGCCCGTCGCCCGTCGCCCGTCGCCCGTCGCCCGTCGCCCGTCGCCCGTCGCCCGTCGCCCGTCGCCCGTCGCCCGTCGCCCGTCGCCCGTGGCGCTTAGCCCGGCGCGCCCGCGCCCTCTTCCTCCCTGGTCAGCGCGCGCCGGAACCACGGTCCGGCGCGGCGCTCGAGGTCGTCGATGACCGTGAAGACGGCCGGGACCACCACGAGAGTGAGCGCAGTGGAGGTAATGAGGCCGCCGATCACCGCGATGCCCATCGGTACGCGAAACGAGGAGCTGCCCGAAATATTGAGGGCGACAGGCAGCATGCCCGCCACCATCGCCACGGTCGTCATCACGATCGGGCGGGCGCGCTTGTGGCCCGATTCCAGCAGCGCGGTGAGCCGGTCACGGCCGGCGCGCATCTCCTCGATCGCGAAATCGACGAGCAGGATCGAGTTCTTTGCGACGATGCCCATCAGCATCAGGACGCCGATCATCGCTGGCAGCGACAGCGCCTGACCGGCGAGGATCAGCGCGAGCGCGGCCCCACCGATCGACAGTGGCAGCGCCGACAGGATCGTGATTGGCTGGAAGACGCGGGCGAAGAGCACAACCAGCACCGCAAACACCATCAACACGCCGGCGGCGATCGCCAGCACGAAGTTCGAGCGCAGCTCGTTTATCATCTCGGCGTCACCCTTCTCGATCAGCCGCACGCCCTGCGGCATGTTCTGCATGATAGGCAACTCTTTGATCTTCTCCATGGCGACGCTCGGTTCGACGCCATTGCGATCGGCCTCGACCGCGACGCGGCGGCTCTGGTTGTAGCGCCGTACGGTACTCGGGCCCTGCCCGAAGCTGATGTCGGAGACAGCCTTGAGCGGCACTGCGCCACCACCCGCCGTCGGGACAGGCAGATTCTCGATCGCTGCGAGATCCGAGCGGGCTGCCTCGACGAGGCTCACGCGGATCGGTACCTGCCGGTCGCTGAGCGAAAACTTTGCGCCGTTCTGCGCCAGATCGCCGATGGTCGCGATGCGCACGGTCTGGCCGATGCTGGCCACGGTCACGCCGAGGTCCGCGGCAAGATCGAGGCGCGGCCGGATCACGATCTCGGGGCGCGGCAGGTCGCCGTTGATGCGCGGATCGCGCAGCTCGGGCAGCGTGCGCATCTGTTCCACCAGCGTGTCCGCGGTACGTTGCACCAGGTCGGAATCTTCGCCCGTGATGAACAAGGTGATGTCGCGTCCGAGACCGCCGTGCTGGCTCTGGAAGCTGATCCGCGCATCCGGGATGGCGCGCAGCTTGCCGATCATCTGCCGCTCCCACTCGGCCTGCGTGACGTCGCGCTGCCGCGGCGGCACCAGGTTGATGTAAAGGGTCGCGCTGCGCACTTCATCCGAGCCGACTGCCTCGACGACATCGGTCACCTCCGGCTCCTTGCGCACCATGGCGGTCACACGCGCAGAGGTCGCGGCCGTATCTTCCAGCCGCGCGCCCGGCGGCATTTCGATATTGAGCGCCGTCGTCGACAGGTCGACGGTCGGAATGAACGACTGCGGCAACATCGCAAGCGCCAGTACCGAAAGCACAAAGAATGCGACTCCACCGGCGATCGTGAGCCAGCGATGCCGCACGCACTGGCGCAGGAAGCCGAGGTACCAGCTCATGATGGGTCCGTCTCCCTGCTGCACCTTGCCATGGCTCTTGAGCGTGTACGCGGCGATCAGCGGTGTGATGAGCCGCGCGACGAGCAACGACATGAACACCGCCACGGCCACCGTGAGGCCGAACTGCTTGAAGAACTGCCCGGTGACGCCGCCCATGAAACTGACCGGCAGGAACACCGCGATGATCGTCGCCGACGTCGCGACGACAGCGAGACCAATCTCGTCCGCGGCGTCGAGCGCTGCCTGCCAGGCACTCTTGCCGGTACGCATGTGCCGTACGATGTTCTCGATCTCGACGATCGCATCGTCGACCAGCACCCCGGCGACCAGTGACAGCGCAAGGAGGCTGATCTGGTTCAGCGTGAAGCCCATCCATTGCATGAAGAAGAATGTCGGGATTGCAGACAGCGGGATCGCGAGCGCCGAGATGGCCGTTGCGCGACCGTCGCGCAGGAACAGGAACACGACCAGCACTGCGAGCAACGAGCCCTCGAGCAGCGCATCGATCGCCGAGTCGTAGGTCTGCTGGGTGAATTTGACCGTCGTATAGACCATCTTGATCGAAACGCGCGGAAATTCCTTGCGCAGCTGGTCGAGTTCCCTGTTGACGAGCTCGATGACCGTGACGTCCGAGCTGCCCTTCGATTTGAAAAGACCGAAGGTGGTCGCGTCGCGGCCGTTGAAGCGCGCCAGCGAACGCACTTCGGCCACCCCGTCGTGCACATCCGCGATATCCTTCAGTTGCACGACGCGCCCGCCCGGCACCGCGATCCGGGTCTCGCCGAGATCGAATGCCGATTTCGCGCCACCGAGGACGCGGATCGCCTGCTCGCCGCCACCCACCTGCGCGCGACCGCCGGGCGCATCGATATTGAGCTGACGCAGTTGCTGGTTGACCTCGACCGCCGTGATGCCGAGGGCCTGCATGCGCGCGGGATCCAGCTCGACGCGAACCTCCCGGTCGACGCCCCCGCCGCGCGAAATCTGCGCAATTCCCGGCACCGCCAGCAGCCGCTTCGTGATCGTGTTGTCGACGAACCAGGACAGTTCCTGCGCCGTCATGTCGGTCGTGCTGACCGCAAAATAGGCGATCGCGCCGCCTTCGGCGTCTTCGCGCTGCACCACCGGCTCTTCGATGCCGTCCGGCAATTCGCTGCGCACCTTGGCCACGGCGTCGCGCACGTCGTTGACGGCCCGGTCGATCGGTGTGCCGATCTGGAACTCGACGAAAGTCAGACTCTGCCCTTCGATCGCGCGCGAGGTGATTTCGCGCACGTTGCCGACGCTCGCCACTGCGCCGTCGATCTTCTGCATCACCTGGGTCTCGATCTCGGTCGGCGCAGCGCCGGGCTGGGAGACGCTGACCATCACCAACGGGAAGGCGATGTCCGGATTGAGGTTGATCGGCAGGCGAACGAAGGCGCTGACGCCGAGGAACAGCAGCACCAGGAACATGACGAGCGGCAGGATCGGGTGCCGGATCGCCCAGGCGGAAATGTTCTTCATGTGGTGGTCCTGACCGTCTCGCCCTCCCGCAGAAAGGCACCGGCCGTCACGACGATCTGCTCATGGCCTTCGAGCCCGGAGGCAATCACGACGCCGTTCGAGGTGGTGTCGGCGACGCGTACGTCGCGGCGCGCAACCTTCATGTCGGGGCCGATGATGTAAACGTAGGTGCCTTTGCGGTCTGCCAGCACGGCCGTCTGGGGCACGACCGCGCGCGCCGCGTCGGATACGAGCACCTCACCCCGCGCGAATGCCCCGGGACGCAGGTTCGGGTCGGGATCGAGCGCAATGCGCACTTCTCCGAGCCGGCTCGCCTGATCGATCGTGGCGCCGAGAAGACGCACAGTGCCCTTGAAGGGCTTCTCGAGCCCCGCGATGCGCACGGTCGCGGCCTGACCGACCGCAAGATGCGGCAGGTCCTGCTCGGCTACCTTGCCACGCAACTCGACGGCGCCGTCCTGCGCGAGACGAAAGAGCGGCTCGCTGCCCGCAGAAACGATCTGGCCGATCTCGGCGTTGCGGGTGAGCACGACGCCGTCGAGCGGAGCGCGGACCTCCGCACGCGCAAGGCGCGCCCGCATTTCCTTCAGCTGCGCCTCCGCCACCGCTACCTGCGCTGTGGTCGTGGCGAGCTTCGAGCGCCGCTGCTCGATGGCTTCCTTCGACAGCGCACCCGAGGCTTCGACGCCCTGCGCACGGTTCCAGTCGGCGCGTGCGAGGTCCGCGTCTGCCCGGGCCTGCAACAACGACGCCTCGAGCCGCGCGACCTGGGGTGCGAGCACCGAGGTATCGAGCACTGCGAGTCGCTGACCCCGCCGCACCTTGTCACCGACGTCGACAAGGACTGCGGCAATCCGCCCGCCTTCGCCGTCGATGCCGAGCGGCAACTCGTTGCGCGCACTGATGGTGCCATTGATCGAAACGACGGTGGCGACGGGCCCGACAATCGGCGCCGTGACCGTCACGAGGGGCGGAGGGTCCTCGGTCATCTTCGTGCCCGAGTCGGCAACGCGCAGGCCGATCATGGCGGCGATGACGACGAGAACGGCGACGCTGCCGCCGATGACGAGCATCTTGCGGGAAAATCTGGTCTGCACAATTGGTTCCGTGGCGAAAACGAAGGGCGAAGTCTACGCTGATGGACGCGAAATGACCGGTTCGGTTCAGCGCATTTCACGCTATGGTCATGGTTGCGTTGCGCCGGGTGGTGGGCCGTGCTGGGCTCGAACCAGCGACCAACTCCTTAAAAGGGAGCTGCTCTACCTACTGAGCTAACGGCCCGCGAAGGGGTGCGCATCATAGCGATATGACGTCGGGTCGGCGATACCCGCTGCATCAAACCCCGCCCGGCGTATCCGGCAGGCATCACAGCGTCCGCAGGCGGCTCCCGACTCATCGGCCTGGTAGCAGGATACGGTGAGCGCATAGTCAACCCCGAGCGCCAGGCCGGCGCGGATGATCTCTGCCTTGGACAGCTGCAATAGCGGCGCACGAATGCGCGTGGGGCGGCCCTCGATGCCCCGGCGGGTCGCAAGCTGCGCGAGATTGCCAAACGCGTCGACGAACTCCGGCCGACAATCGGGGTAGCCGGAATAGTCGACGGCATTCACACCAATGAATATGTCGCCCGCATCCAGAACTTCTGCCCAGCCGAGCGCGAGGGCGAGCAGCAGCGTATTACGGGCGGGCACGTAGGTGACCGGGATGCCCCCTGACGGCTCCTCCGGCACGGCGATGCCGACATCGGTGAGCGCAGAACCACCCACACCTGCAAGATCGACGTGCATCGTACGATGCTCCACTGCACCGAGCTCCGCCGCGATGCGCGCAGCTGCTGCGAGTTCCGCCGCGTGCCGCTGCCCGTAGCCCACGGACAGCGCGTGACACAGGTAGCCTTCGGAGCGTGCGATTGCGAGCGTGGTCGCAGAGTCGAGTCCGCCGGACAGCAGCACGACTGCGTGCAATACCCGGTGCCCGGTCATCGGTCAGCGCCCCGGCTCATCGCCCCAGAGGATCTTGTGCAGCTGAATCTGGAAGCGCACTGGCGCGCGGTCGGCCAGGATCCAATCGGCCAGTTCGCGCGCGGGCAGCTGCCCATAACCCGGCGAGAAGAGCACCGTGCAGCGAGCTGCAAGATCACGCTCGCGCACGCATGCAAGGCTCCATTCGTAGTCGGCGCGATCGGTGACGACGAACTTGACGAGATCGTGCGGCGTGAGCAGCGCGAGATCGCCGTAACGGTTGCGCTGCGACTCTCCGGATCCCGGTGTCTTCACGTCGACCACGCGCTGCACGCGGGCGTCGACCGCGGCGATCGACAAGGCACCGCTCGTCTCGAGGGACACCACATGTCCGCTGTCGCAGAGTGCCGCCAGGAGCTGCAGGCTCGCGCGCTGCGCGAGCGGCTCTCCACCTGTGACGCAGACATGCCGGACACCGAACCCCGCGACCTTCTTCAGGATGTCCTCCTGCGACCACCATTCACCCCCGTGAAAGGCGTATGCCGTGTCGCACCAGGTGCAACGCAGCGGGCAACCCGTGAGGCGCACGAACACGGTCGGGAAACCGACCGTGGCCGCCTCGCCCTGCAACGAGAGGAATATCTCGGTGACGCGCAGCCGCGACGCCTGCGCGGCTCCCGTCACCGCCCTTCGGCGATGACGCGCTTCATGCGCTCCTGCGCGAG
>CAUJHX010000171.1 GCA_963204795.1 Pseudomonadota bacterium
CCCTCGTGCGCGCCCCACACGGCCGCGATGCGATAGACGAGCGGCAGTGCCGAGTTCGAATTCTGCGCCACGTAGAGCACCGAGAAATCGAAACGCACGAAACTCGCGACGAGGCAGGCAAATGCCGTGGCGACCATCACTGCGTGGCCCGCCGTCGCGGGCACGACCGCGGCGAGCCACCGGTCGCGGTGCAGGGCCGGTGCGGCGAGCCCGAAGAATGCCTGCAGGCCCGCGAGCAGCAGCGCGAGAATCAGGGCAAAGTGGCCGAGTTCGGGCAGCATCTGCCGTCAACCCTGCGGCGCTGCCGCCTGCCCCGGCGGCTTGAGTGAACGGTGAACCTCTGGCGGCATGTAGTTCTCATCGTGCTTCGCCAGCACTTCATCGGCGGTGAACACGCCATCGACCCCGAGACGGCCGTGTGCCACGACGCCTTGTCCCTCGCGAAACAGATCCGGCAGCACGCCCGAGTAGTGAACCGGCACGGTGCGCTGGAAATCCGTGACCAGGAACTGCACCTGCAGGCTCCCCGGCGTGCGTACGACGCTGCCCTTCTCGACCATGCCACCGAGCCGGAACCGTTCTCCCTGCGGAGCCTCGCCCCTGGCGACCTGCGTGGGGTCGAAGTAGAACATCACGTTCTCGCGAAACGCCTGCAGCGCGAGGGCGCCTGCTGCGGCGACGCCAGCGAGGATGCCGAGCACCAGCACGAGTCGGCGGCGGCGCGGGGTCATGGTGCGTCCCCCGCTGCAACGCGGCGTCGCGCGTCGGCGCGCGCAGCCGCAAACGAACGACGCGCCGCGACGATATTCCACGTGATGATGCCGAAAGTCAGGGCCACCGACGGCCATACCGACGATGCATATCCACCCATGAGCAGGAAATCCCTCATACAGTCACCACCTCGGCTACCCAGCGAGCCTGGCGCTCGCGACGCAGGATCTCGCCGCGCACCCGCACCAGCACCAGCGCCACGAACAATAGTGTAAACCCGACGAACATGATCAGCAGCGGTGTCAGCATCGGCCAGCTGATCGAGGGCTTGCCGAACTTCATGACAGACGGCGCCTGGTGGATCGAGTTCCACCACTCGACCGAGTAGCGGACGATCGGCACGTTCACGACGCCCACGACCGCGAGTACGGCACTTGCCCGGTCCGCGCGCTGCGGATCCTCGATTGCCGATCGCAGGCCGAGATATCCGAGGTAAAGAAAGAGCAGCACGAGCTCTGCGGTGAGCCGCGGGTCCCACGCCCAGTAGGTGCCCCACATGGGCTTGCCCCAGAGCATCCCCGTGCACAGTGCGGCGACCGTGAACCAGGCACCGACCGGTGCGCAGCTCGCGGCGACGGCGTGCGCGACCTTCATGCGCCAGATGAGCCCGATGCCAGCGGCCACTGCCATCCACGTGTAAGCCATCAGGGAAAGCCACGCGCTCGGTGCGTGCACGTAAATGATGCGAAAGCCATCGCCCTGTTGATAATCGGGCGGCGCGAGGACGAGCCCGCCATAGAGTCCCGCCGCGATAGCGAGTGCAGCCGGCCAGGCCAGCCATGGCACGAGCGTGCCCGCGAGCCCGTACAAGTGCGGCGGCGAGCCGAAGCGATGCAACCAGGTCCAGTCCATTCACTACTCCAGGCTGATGCGGACGGCCGCGGCGGCGGCCAGCGGTGCGAGCGTGACGCCGAGCACCGCGAACGCGCCGAGGAAATACATCGGGGCGGCCATGTTGCCCCCTTCGATGGCGCGCGCCGTCGCCTGCGCGCCGAAAATGAGCAGCGGCACGGCGAGCGGCAGCGTCAGCAGCGAGAGCAGCGCTCCCCCGCGCCGGACCCCGATGGTGAGGCCGGCGGACACCGCGCCGAGGAGACTCAGTGCAATCGTGCCGAGCGCCACGGATGCCACGATCCCTGGCATGGCCGCGGGCGGCACCGCGAGGCCATACGCCGCGACCGGGCTCATCAGGGCGAGCGGCAGGCCCGCGAGCAACCAGTGTGATGCCGTCTTGGCAAACAATAGCCAGGTCAGCGAGCGACCGGACAACGCAAACTGCTCGAGCGTGCCGTCCTGGGCATCTTCCCGATAAAGGAACTCGATCGCGAGCAGTGAGGATAGCAATGCCCCGACCCACAAGACAGCGGGCGCCACGTCGCGCAATCGCGACGGTTCGGGGGTCAAGGCAAGCGGAAAGAGTGTCGTCACAATGGCAAAGAACAGGAGCGGATGCAGAAGTTGCCCGCGATTCCTGAAAGCGAGACGCAGGTCCCGCTCGATCACCCAGCGCGCGGCCCGCCAAGTGCCGCTCATTTTGACGTTAACGCAAGGCGCCGGGTTCCCGCCTCGGCGACCGGCAGCGACGCGTGCACTGCCGCAACCACGATACCTCCTGCGGCGAGCTGCCGTTCGACCAGCTGTCCGACCAGTTCCTGGCCCGCGGTGTCGAGGTGGGTTGCTGGCTCGTCGAGCACCCAGAGTGGCACGGCGGCGAGGGCGACGCCTGCCAGGGCAACACGGCGGCGCTGACCGGCAGAGAGAGTTCGTACCGGGCGGTCAGCGAAACCGCTTGCCTCGACCTCGGCGAGTGCCTGCGATATCGTGCCTGCGCCCACCTCGCGGCGAATGCCGATCGCGTAGCGCAGATTTTCCGCCGGCGTGAGGTCTGCCTTGAGCGGTGATTCATGCCCGAGATACGCGAGCTGCGCGTGGAAGGCCCGCGTGTCTGCATGGATGCCCTGCCCGTTCCACTCGACCGTGCCGGATTCCGCGTGCACGAGTCCGACGATCGTGCGCAGGAGGCTCGTCTTGCCGGCGCCGTTGCTGCCCGTGACCTCGAGATATTCGCCACCC
>CAUJHX010000172.1 GCA_963204795.1 Pseudomonadota bacterium
CGAAACGCCTTGAATTCGAGTGCATTGCCCGAGGGGTCGCGGAGAAACAGGGTCGCCTGCTCACCGACCTGACCGCGAAAGCGGATTCCCGGCTCGATCACGAACGGCGTGCCCGCCGCGCGCAGGCGTTCGGCGAGTGCATGCCACGCGTGCCATTCGAGCACGACACCGAAATGCGGTACCGGCACGGCGTGCCCATCGACTGGATTGTGATGCACCGGACGCGCCCCGGCCGCAGGGTCGAGATGCGCGACGAGCTGGTGACCAAAGAAGTCGAAATCCACCCATTCATCACTGCTGCGTCCCTCGGAGCAGCCGAACAGCACGCCGTAGAAGGCGCGCGCAGCCGCAAGGTCATGCACGGGAATCGCGAGGTGGAAAGGCTGCAAGCGCGCGCCCGTCACGGCAGGTGCCGATCGGGTCTTCAGCCGCGCCGACGCTTGCGCGCGGGCCGCGATTTCCCGGGTGCCACGCGCTTCTTCGGCGGAGCTCGCTTCTTGCCCGCAGCGCGCTTCTTGCCCGTGGCGCGCCGCTCGCCGCCCGCCGCCCGCTTCTTGCCCGTAGCGCGCCGCCCGCCGCCCGCCGCCCGCTTCTTGCCCGCCGCCCGCTTCTTGCCCGTTGCCCGCTTCTTGCCCGTGGCGCGCCGCGCGCCGCCCGCCGCCTGCTCCACTCCGCGCAACTGGTCGACGATGGCGGGATTCTCCAGCGTCGAGATGTCCTGCGTGATTTCCTCGCCGCGCGCGATCGCGCGCAGCAGGCGACGCATGATCTTGCCCGAGCGGGTCTTCGGCAGGTTGTCCGCGAAACGGATGTCGTCCGGTCGTGCAATTGCACCGAGCTGCTGCGTCACCCAGTCGCGCAGTTCAGCGACGAACCTGCTGGTGTCGCCGGTGGGCCGCGCCCCACGACACACGACGAAGGCGAACACCGACTCGCCCTTGATCTCGTGGGGCCGCCCGACCACGGCGGCCTCTGCGACCCGCGGGTGAGCGACGAGCGCCGACTCGATCTCCATCGTGCCGAGCCGATGCCCCGCGACATTCAGCACGTCGTCGATGCGACCCATGATCCAGAAGTAGCCGTCGGCATCGCGGTGCGCGCTGTCGCCCGCGACGTAGAAACGATCCTTGAACTTCGCCCAGTAAGTCGAGAGATACCGCGCGTCGTCGCCCCAGATCGTGCGCAGCATGAACGGCCAGGGCCGCTTGATCACGAGATAGCCACCCGCGTCGGACCGCGTGACGGAATGCCCGTCGTCGTCGACGATGTCGGCGTCGATGCCGGGCAGCGGCAACGTGCAGGAGCCGGGCTTGGTCGCCGTCACACCCGGCAGCGGACTGATCATCGTTGCGCCAGTCTCGGTCTGCCACCAGGTATCGACAATCGGACAACACCCGCGACCGATCACGCGCTGGTACCACATCCACGCCTCGGGATTGATGGGCTCGCCCACCGTGCCGAGGAGGCGGATCTTCGACAGGTCGTGGCGTGCGGGGTACTCGTCACCGAGCTTCATCAGCGCGCGGATCGCGGTGGGCGCCGTGTAGAAGATCGTGACACCGTGCTTCTCGCAAATGCTCCAGAAGCGCCCGCCGTCGGGAATCGTCGGCGCCCCCTCGTACATCACGATCGTGGTGCCCGCCGCGAGCGGGCCGTAGGCGTTGTAGCTGTGACCCGTGACCCAGCCGACGTCGGCGGTGCACCAGAACACATCGTCCTCACGCAGATCGAACACCCATTGCGCCGTGACTTTCGCCCCCAGCAGAAACCCCGCGCTCGAGTGCTGGATACCCTTCGGTTTACCCGTCGAACCGGATGTGTAGAGCAGGAAGAGCGGGTGTTCCGCATCGACCGGCACGGGCTCACACATCGGAGCCTCGCCTTCGACGAGGTCGTGCCACCAGAGGTCACGCCCTGCACGCATGGTCACCGGTTGACCGACGCGCCGGCACACGATCACGCGCTCGATCGAGCGGCACCCTGCAGCGAGTGCTTTGTCGGTCGCCTCCTTGAGTGCGATGACGTGCCCACCCCGATGCCCGCCGTCCGCGGTGATCACGAGCTTTGCACCCGCGTCCTCGATGCGGTCCTTGAGAGCCACGGAGGAGAAGCCGCCGAACACCACTGAATGGATCGCGCCGATGCGCGCGCAAGCGTGCATCGCGATGATCGATTCCGGAATGAGCGGCATGTAGATCACGACGCGATCGCCGAGGCCGACACCCAGCTTCTTCAGCGCATTGGCGAGCCGGCAGACCTCGGCGTGCAGTTCGCGCCAGGAAAGCCGGCGCGTGTCGCCGGGTTCACCCTCGAAGATCAAAGCGGTCTTGTGGCCGCGAGCCTCGAGATGACGATCGAGACAGTTGACCGACACGTTGAGCTGTCCGTCGGTGAACCACCGGTAGTGCGGCGCCTGCGAGGAATCCAGCGTCCGGGTGAACGGTCGGTCCCAGACCAGTTCGCTGCGCGCCTGATCGGCCCAGAAGGCCACCGGGTCGGCAGCGGCGCGCGCGCGCAGTTCCTCAAGATCTGCAGACTGGACCCTGGCGCGCGCGGCGAAATCAGCCGGTGGCTCGAACAGACGTTCCTCGGTCAGAATGGAGCGGATACTCTTGTCACTCACGGCAACACCCCTCGATCATTCCCCCGATAGCGTAGCAACCCCCGGGCCGTTGTGCGCATCCGACAGAGCCGCCAGCCGCTCTGCCTGCCGGCGCAGCATCGGGCCGAAGCCGAGCCGGTCGAAGAAAGCGGTGAGGCTCGCCATGTCCGGAGCACGCGGACGCAGCGCTGCGTGATCGATATCGAGCGGCATGTCGCAGGCGATCGCCGTCAACTGCCGCGCAAGATACGCGGCATCGCGATGTTGCAGCAGTTTCTCCGGCAACTTCGCTGCACCGCGAATCGGCAGCCTCCGCACACGCTCGAGGTCGGCGTACAGCGCGTCGAGTGACGGGAATTCCCGCATGAGCGCCGCCGCGGTCTTCGGCCCCACGCCGGGGACACCCGGAATGTTGTCGACACTGTCGCCGGTGAGCGCGAGATAGTCGACGAAGCGCTCGGGAACGCAACCGAAACGCTCTTCGATCTCGTCATGGTGATAGCGCTCGTTCGCCGCATAGTCCCAGTAGACATCGCCAGCGCGCACGAGCTGCGCCATGTCCTTGTCGCGCGTGACCAGCGTGACCGGCAACCCCGCCGCACGGCCGCGTGCAGCGAGCGCGCCGATGATGTCGTCGGCTTCGAATTCCCGGCTCGAAAGATGACGCACGCCGGCGAGCTCGCAAAACTCCCGGCAACGCGCAAACTGCCACAGGAGATCGGGCGGCGCAGGGTCGCGATTTGCCTTGTACGCCGGATAGAGCTGGTTGCGGAATGACGAGGTGAGGCTTTCATCGAACGCGACGGCCAGGTACCCGGGCCTTGCCCGTTCGATCAGATCCCCGAGGAAGCGCGCGAAGCCGAAGGTTGCATGCGTTGGATTGCCATCGCCGTCCGCCATGTCGGGTGGCATCGAGTAGTAGGCGCGAAAGACATAGACGGACGCATCGACGAGGAAAAGCATTCGCGGGCTCCGGGATAGGGGCCCCGAGCTTAGGGCCAGACGCGTCGGTCGGCTACGTCGACCGGTTGCCAGCCAACGCTTCTGGCCCGAAGCGCGCAACGCTACGCGCGCAACCCCCTGATCCGCTCGTGCAGCGGTGAATGCCGCGGAAAATGCGCGAGCAGGTACTGCATCTGGTCGGCGAGCACGCGGCGCCCCTTGAGGAAGATGTACTCGGCGTAGGTGGGCGTGAAGGGCACCGCAACCAGCTGCATGCGCGCCTGCTCCGGCGTGCGCGACGCCTTGAGGTTGTTGCAACGGCGGCAAGCCGTGACCACATTGGTCCACACATCGTGGCCGCCCTGGCTGAAGGGCCGGATGTGATCACGCGACAGCTCACGCGCCGCAAAGCGCTGCGCGCAGTACATGCAGAGGAACGCGTCGCGACGAAACAGCGTCTGGTTGTTGAGCGGTGGTACGTAATCGTGACGTGTGTTGCCGGGGTTACCCGTGTGCCCGACTGTCGCGACGATCGAATTCACCTCGAGTACGGTGCGACAGCCGGTGCGCGCGTTCGTCCCTCCGCACAGGCTGAAGATCGGGCGCCCGCAGGTATAGGCCACCTGCTCCTGGTGATAGAGCCGCGCTGCTTCCTTGTAGTCGATCCACTCGAGCGGCATGCCTGCCACATCCGTGCGGAGCACGAGCTGGGAGAGCGAGCTGCCACAAGTGCTCGCGAGGATGCGCAGGTCGCGAGGAGACCCCCGATCCGCGCTGTCGAGATCGATGCCTTCCATTGCACTGTTAGATTAGGCAGGTTTGTGCGACAATTCAACGCCGCAAAGCGTTAATTTTGCGAGACATTTCGCATCGCGTGGTTGATAACCCACGCCGTGCCCGCCAGAGGGGAGCTTCGGGATATGCCGGTGACGATCGGGGTGCTGCGCGAGAGTACCCCCCAGGAAACGCGTGTGGGCCTCGTTCCCGAGGTGGCGGGCAAGTTTACGGCACTCGGAGCACGAGTCCTGATCGAGCGGGGCGCCGGCGCGCCCGCCCAGTTTCCCGACGCGCTCTACAAGCAGGTCGAGTGGGCCGACACGTCGGGCGCCGTGCTCGACGCGGCCGACATCCTGCTGACCGTCCAGCCACTCACGCTGGCGCAGATCGGCGCGTTGAAGCCCGGCGCCGTCGTAGTCGGTTATGCACAGGCACACGCGAAACACGCGGAGGTGAAGGCGCTACGCGACGGGCGCATCACCCACTTCGCCATGGAGTTCGTGCCGCGCATCTCACGCGCCCAGTCGATGGATGCCCTTTCCTCGCAGGCGGCGATCGCCGGCTACAAGGCGGTGCTGATCGCGGCGGACAATCTGCAGAAGTTCATGCCCATGCTCACGACCGCCGCGGGCACGATCCGGCCCTCGCAGGTTCTGGTGATCGGCGCGGGCGTCGCGGGCCTGCAGGCGATCGCGACGGCGCGACGCCTCGGCGCGGTCGTCGAAGCTTATGACGTGAGAAGCGTAACGAAGGAACAGGTGAAATCGCTCGGTGCGAAGTTTGTCGACGTGGGCGTCACCGCGGAAGGCAGCGGCGGTTATGCACGCGAGCTGACGGCCGCGGAGAAGGCGAAGCAGCAGGAAGTGCTCGATGCGCGCATCGCGGCGGCCGACGCCGTGATCACTACGGCCTCGGTTCCGGGCCGCCCCGCGCCGAAGATCGTCTCGCGCGCCGCTGTCGAGCGCATGCGCGCCGGCTCGGTGGTCGTCGATATCGCTGCCGAACAGGGTGGCAACTGCGAGCTCACCCGTGCGGGTGAAACAGTCGTGCACCAGGCCGTCAAGGTGATCGGCCCGGTGAATCTCGCCTCGCAGCTCGCCTACAACGCGAGCGAGATGTACGCGCGCAACCTCTACAACTTCCTTTCGCCCGCCCTCAAGGGCGGCGAGCTGAACATTGACTGGGACGATGAGGTCTTCGCGCAGTCCTGCCTGACCCATGACGGGACCGTGAAACATGAACAGACGCGCAAGAGCATTGAGGGCTGACGGCGATGACGGGAATAGTGGCGCTTTACATTTTCCTGCTGGCGGCCTTCACGGGCTACGAAGTCATCGC
The DNA here is from genome assembly GCA_963204795.1 of Pseudomonadota bacterium. GTDB lineage: Bacteria > Pseudomonadota > Gammaproteobacteria > Steroidobacterales > Steroidobacteraceae > CADEFQ01. Next base: position 5,660 of record CAUJHX010000172.1, read on the forward strand.
CCGTGTGCCCGTCATCCTGCACACACCGCTGATGTCGGGTTCCAATTTCGTGCATGGCATCGTGCTCGTCGGCGCCATGGTGGCACTCGGCGAGGCGGTTACGCCGCTCGAGAAGACCATCGGTTTCATCGGTGTGCTGCTTGCCGCTGGCAACGCGGTTGGCGGTTATGTCGTGACCGAACGCATGCTCGAGATGTTCAAGTCGAGCGGAACGAAGCCGAGCGGCGGCTCCAGGGGAGCTCACTGAAATGCCGGACTTCTTCTCCGCCGATGCGCTGATCCAGGGAAGCTATCTCCTCACGGCGTTTCTCTTCATCATGGGCCTGAAGCGCATGAGCTCGCCGGTGACCGCGCGCAGCGGCATCCTGTGGGCCGGCGCCGGCATGCTGCTCGCGGTCCTCGTCACCTTCCTCTATCCGGGGATGACGAACTACCCGCTGATCATTGCCGCAATCGTCGTGGGTTCGCTGATCGCATGGTGGAGCGGCAAGCGCGTCGCGATGACCGACATGCCGCAGATGATCGCGCTCTACAACGGCATGGGCGGCGGTGCGGCGGCGGCGATCGCCGCGGTCGAACTGTACAAGGGCGGCGAGCACGATCTCGTGACGATGATACTCGCGGTGGTCGGCGGGCTCATCGGCGCCGTATCGTTCAGCGGCAGCGCGATCGCTTTCGGCAAGCTCCAGGGGCTCATCAAGCGCTCATTCCGTTTCGGTGGTCAGCAGATGTTCAACCTCGCGCTGCTCATCGGCGCGCTGGTACTGGGCGGCATGGTGGCACTGCACCTCAACACCTCCCCTGCGATCATCACCGGCTTCTTCGTGGTCGCGCTCGTGCTCGGCCTCACGATGACCCTGCCGATCGGCGGCGCCGACATGCCTGTGGTGATCTCGCTCTACAACGCGCTCACCGGCCTTGCGGTCGCGTTCGAAGGCTTCGTGCTCGGCAACGCCGCAATGATCATCGCCGGCACCGTGGTCGGCTCCGCCGGCACGCTGCTCACCCAGCTGATGGCGAAGGCGATGAACCGCTCGCTCGGCAATGTGCTCTTCTCGGGCTTCGGCGACACGGGCGGCGCGGCGGCCGGCGAGGTCAAGGGCAGCATGAAGCCGATCGAGGCCACGGACGTCGGCGTGATGATGGCCTTCGCGAGCAAGGTGATCATCGTGCCGGGCTACGGCATGGCGGTCGCACAGGCGCAGCACAAGGTGTGGGAGCTGACGCAGTTGCTGATCGATCGCGGTGTCACCGTGAAGTTCGCCATCCACCCGGTTGCAGGCCGCATGCCGGGACACATGAACGTGCTGCTCGCCGAAGCGGGCGTCCCCTACGACATCATCGCCGATCTCGACGAGATCAACGCGGAGTTCGAAACGACTGATGTCGCGCTGATCATCGGCGCGAACGACGTCGTGAACCCGGTCGCGCGCACTGACAAGTCGAGCCCGATCTACGGCATGCCAATCCTGAATGCCGACAAGGCGAAGAACTGCATCGTCGTAAAGCGCGGCCAGGGGGCGGGTTTCTCGGGTATCGAGAACGCCCTCTTCTATCTGGACAACACACGCATGCTCTACGGCGACGGCCAGAAGGCAGCCGCCGAGTTGATCAGCGCGGTGAAGGCCATCGGCTGACGCAGCTGACGCCGCGATCAGGTGAGCCGTAGCGCAGCGAACAGCAGGCCCATGCCAACCACGTACATGGAGCCGAGCTGGATCGTCATCGACTTGCGCATCAGGTCCATGTCCTTGCGCAGGCCGGCAAGACCGTGCTCCATGTCGCTGCGAAGTGTCGCGAGTCCGGACTCCATATCCTTGCGGAGCGCCCCGAGTCCGGCCTCCATGTCTTTGCGCACGGCAGCGAGCCCGACCTCCATGTCTTTGCGCACGGCAGCGAGCCCCGCCTCCATGTCTTTGCGGAGCGCGCCCAGCCCCGCTTCCATGTCTTTGCGCACAGCAGCAAGCCCGGCCTCGAAGTCGAGTCTGACGAGCGTGAGCCCTTGATCCAAATCCTTGCGTGAGGTCGCGAATTCGAGCGCCATCTCGCGCCGGAAGCTCTCCAGCTCGTGCCGTAGCAGCAACTGCCGGCTGTCGAGATCGGACTTGGTGGCGAGGGTGGTACCCATTTCGCGTTCCATGGCATCGACGACCGCCCGGGCCTTGTCGGACGGTATATTGACGCTCACGAGCGCATCATACAGGGAGTAGAGGAAATCCATCGCACCCACGGTAGCGGGGCGCTGCGCCGCTGTCATGGTGCGTTTGTGCCGTGTTTGTCCAGATATGAGCAGCACATCATGCGAGAGGCCGGGTGGCGACCGTATACTGCGCCGCGGCAGCTTTTCTAGGGGTCGACCATGCTCGGCACACTCGTATTCCTGGCAATCCTCATCGCGATCGTCGTCGGCGGCATCGGGCTCTACAACCGCCTGGTCGCGCTCAAGCACCGGGTTGCCACGTCCTGGTCCAATATCGACGTGCTGCTGAAGCAGCGCCACGACGAACTGCCGAAGCTCGTCGATACCTGCCGCCAGTACATGCAATATGAGCAGGAGACACTCGAGAAGGTGATGCAGGCGCGCAATTCGGTGCACGCGGCGCGCGAAGCGGGTGATATCGCAGGCGTCAGCGCCGCCGAGGGCGGGCTGCGCGCACAGCTCGGCAGGCTCTTCGCGGTCGCCGAAGCATATCCCGACCTCAAGGCCAACGCGTCGTTTCAGCAGTTGCAGGCGCGCATCAGTGGTCTCGAGACCGGCATTTCCGATCGCCGCGAGCTCTACAACGAAAGCGTCAACAGCAACAACGCGACGATCGAGCAATTCCCGGCATCCATCATCGCGAGCCTGTTTGGCTTCAAGCCGGCGAAACTCCTCGAGTTCGGGAGCGCCGAGAAGGCGGACGTCAGCGTCAAGGCGCTCTTCGACGCCTGACACCCGTGGCCGGCTTCGCGCTCCTGCTGCTGCTGTTCGTAGCGAGCGTTTACGCGGTGGCGCTCTACAACCAGCTGGTGCTCGTCAAGCACAACGTCGTCAAGGCCTGGGCCAACATCGACGTGCTGCTGAAGCAGCGCAACGACGAGATCCCGAAACTGATCGACATCTGCCGGCAGTACGCGCGATTCGAGGCTTCCCTGCTGGCGCGTCTCACCAGCACGCGCGCGGCGGCGGTAGCGGCGCAACAGGGTGCGAGCGCATATTCGGTCGGGCGCGCCGAGGGTGCCTTGCGCGCGGAAGTAGCCCAGGTCGCAGCGATCGCCGAGGCGTATCCCGACCTCAGGGCCAATACGCAGTTTCGGGCGCTGCAGGAGCGCATCTCCGGGCTCGAGGCCGCAATCGCCGACCGACGCGAGTTCTACAACGAGAGCGTGCGCATCAACAACGTGACCATCGAACGCTTTCCGGCGACCCTGCTGGCAGGCTGGTTTGCGTTTCGACCCGCCGAGCTGCTGAAGTTCAGCGATGACTGACGAAGTGCAGGTGTTCGCGTTCGCCGCGATCACAGCGGTCAGCGGTTATCTGATGTGGCGGCGGAACATGCGTGCCGCCAACCTGATCGAGGGCACCGCAACTTCGCGGGTTGCGAGTGCGGCCAAGGGCTACGTGGAGCTCGCCGGCACCGCGCGCGGCGCGGGCGGCAAGCCGGTCCGCGATCCGATCCAGTTTCTCGGCTGCCTCTGGTACAACGTCGTCACCGAGAAGCGCAGCATGTGGAGCAGGAACCGCGACTGGAGTGTCGAGCGTCGCGAAGCGAGCAGTGAACCGCTCGCGCTGCAGGATGACAGCGGCTCGTGCCTGATTACTCCCGGCGAGGCAAAGATCGACGAAGAGCAGGACCCTGATGTCATCGTGAAGGAAAGTTCGACCCGGCGACACAAGATCTGGCGCATCCACGACGGCGATCCGCTGTACGCGCTCGGATTCCTCGAGCGTCGCGAGCCGGCTCTCGCGGGTGCGCAGGGCGAGTTGCTGCGCGTCTGGAAGCGCGACCAGGCGAAGCTGATCGAGCGCTTCGATGGCAACGGCGACGGGCACATCGACGCCGCCGAATGGGAGCGTGCGCGCCACGCGGCGCTCGAACGCGCGGCGGCCGACGCCGCGGCAGCGCCTGACGCCCACATCCACTACCAGTTGCGCCGTCCCGGCGACGACCGTCCACTGCTCGTCGCGAGCCGTACTGAAGCCGAGGTCTCCCGCCGGGTGACGTGGCGCTCCCGCCTCGGGCTCGCGATGTTCGTCGGCGGCACTCTCTATGTCCTGTTCGCCCTGCAGCGGTACCTCACATGAAGATCGAACTCACTGCCACCGAAGCCCGGGTCATCGGCTGCCTCCTCGAGAAGCAGGTGACGACGCCCGACCAGTACCCGCTGTCGATCAATGCACTGACGAATGCCTGCAACCAGAAGAGCAATCGTGATCCGGTGCTGGCGCTTGCCGAAGACGAAGTGCAGCGCACGATCGATACGCTCTCCCGCAAGCACTTTGTAATCGAACGCTCGGGCTTCGGCAGTCGCGTGGCGAAGTATCAGCAGAACTTCTGCAATACCGAATACGGCACGCTCAAATTCACGCCGGTCGAACTCGGTATCGTCTGCGAGCTGCTGCTGCGCGGACCCCAGACCCCGGGTGAACTACGCAGCCGCGTGCCGCGCATGGCCGCGATCTCCGACGCCGACGGGATCGAGTCGGCGCTGCAAACGCTCGCGACTCGTGAAGCGGGACCCGTCGTCGTGCGACTGGCACGCGAGCCGGGACGGCGCGACGCCTGCTGGGCGCAGCTGTTCACGGGTCCGGT
>CAUJHX010000173.1 GCA_963204795.1 Pseudomonadota bacterium
GTCCGTTCCGTGAAGGCGTGATCGATGTCGATGCCCCGCGTGTCCTTCATGCCGGGCTTGCCCTCGAAGACCTTCAGGTCGTAGGACTTCGCGATCTTGCCGTCGGGGTCCGAGGCAACCGCGAACTTGCCGGCGCAATACTCGGGGTCCTTCGAGAAATCATTGAGGCGCGCGATGCTGTCGTGTGATACGCCGATGATGGTCGCACCTGCAGCAGCGAACTTGTCGGCATTCACCGAGAATTCGTGTGCCTCGATGTTGCAGCCCTGCGTGTAGGCGGACGGATAGAAGTAGACGACCACCGGGCCCTTCCTGAGCGCATCTGCGAGCGAGAATTCGAATTCATGGCCGGCAAGCGACGCCTTTGCAGAAAAATCGGGCGCCTCGTCGCCGCTCCTGAGCGCAGCGGCGGCGGGCAGCGCCATGGCGCCGGAGAGCAGTGCGATCAGCAAGGGGTGTTTCACGGCAGTTTCCTTCCAGTGTTCAATGCGGCTGATGATACTGCCGCTGGCGGGCGGGCGCGCGGATCAGCGCTGCGCTGCCACGATCCGGGCGAGCGTGACCATCGGGACGCCGCCGGTCTTCACGACGATGTCATCGAAGCGCTTCAGATCGTAGCGCGAGCCGCGCGCCTCACGGGTCTCGGCGCGCAGGCGGTTGATCTCGCTGTGTCCGATCTTGTAGCCGCAGGCCTGGCCCGGCCACGCGCAATACCGATCGACCTCGCCCGTAACTTCCGCGACGCTCGAGCCGTTGGTACTGGCAAACCACTGGATGGCCTTCTCGCGCGACCAGCGCCGCGCGTGCAGCCCGGTGTCGACCACGAGGCGGCAAGCACGGAAGGCGATTGACTGCAGATACCCGAGGCGCGCGAGCGGGTCTTCGTCGTACATGCCAAGCTCGTCGGCGAGTTGCTCGGCATAAAGGGCCCAACCCTCGGAGTATGCGTTGAAGGCCAGCAGCGAGCGATACAGGGGCAGGCCGAAGGTGTACTCGCCCTGCCACACATGACCGGGGATCGATTCGTGATAGACGAGGGTGGGCATGCCGTAACTGCGCCACACGCCCATGTCGTGCAGGTTGATCCAGAACTTGCCCGGTATCTTGCCGTCGATCGTGCCCGCGCCGCCGTAGGCACCCGGCGCGCCCGGTTCGACTTCGGGCGGCATGCGCTTGATCTCGAGATGGCCTGGCACCAGGGTCGCGAACGCGCGCGGCAGCTCGGGGCGTATCCTGTCCACGCTCGCCTGCAGCAGTGCCATCAGGCGCGCGCGGTCCGCATCGGTGTTCGCGTACTGGTAGCGCGGATCCTTGCCGAGCGCTGTCATGCGCTCGCCGACCGATCCCTGCGTCATGCCCCGGCTGCGCAGGATCACATCCATCCGTGACTGCAGCTCGCGCAGCTCCTCCATGCCGCGCTGGTGGATTTCCTCCGGGGTGAGTCGCGTAGTGGTGCCCGCGACGAGACACCAGGCGTAATACTCGTCTCCGTGCGGCAGTTTCCACACGCCCGCATCATGCGTTGCCTTGCGCCTCTGGGTCTCGAGCTCACGTAGCTGCCGCGCCAGGGCGGGCGCGATGCGGCTCTTTGCGATCGCTTCGCCCTGCTTTGCGTAGTCGCCGCCGAGGGATTGCGCGCGTGTCGCGAGTGAAGCCACGATTGGCCACGCTGCGACGTCGCCCGCTTGAGCGATCCGGAGTTGCGCAAGCGTCTTGTCGAGCAGGAAGTCCGGCGCAATGACGTCCTGGGCTGCATCTTGCGCGAGTCGTTCCGTCTCGCCGTCGATCTGGCCTGCGTAGGCCTCGAGGCGCGACAGGTAGGCATCGGCATCTTCGCGGGTCTCGATCGCATGCTGCTCCGTGAGCAGACTCGGGATCTCGAGGAAGGCACCCGTGTTTTGTGCAACGACGTAAGGCGCATTGCGCCACGACCAGTTGAGGTTGAGCAGTGCCACATCGCCGTATGGGAACCCGAAGCCCTGGGTCGCAAACCCGTATGCGGTGCGCAGCACGTCGATGTCGGTGCGCAGGCCGGCGCTGAGCGCAGCGACGTCGAGGGCATCGAGAGCCGCGAGCCGCGCCCTGGCTCGCTGCGCAATCCGGGCCTGTCCCGCGGCGGTGCGATCCGTGAGCTGCGCCTTGAGCGCCGCGCGTGCGCCTTTGTCGACACCCAGGGCGGTCGCGCTTTCCGGATAGTCCGCGAGCAGCTCTTCACCGAACTGCCCGAGAAGCTGTGATGCTGCGGAATCGGCGGCCGTGGTTGTCTCTGCCCCGGTCGCGGCCCTTGCGACAATCCCTGATGCCAGAATCGCTGCGCTCCCGGCCGCGATGAATTGCCGTCGGTCCGTTGCCATGTGTCACTCCTCACGTGCGCTGGTGCCGCTCCATCCATAGTAAACTGTGCGCCCGCTTTCGAGGACCACCGTGAACGCACCCGCCTTCAGCACCTTTTCCGCCATCGCCGAGTTCTTTGTCACGGTGGGCGTCTTCTACATCGTACTGCGCAGCTACCGCCAGAAGGGATTTGCGTGGGCATTCGCCGCCCTGCTGATCGTCTTCGAGTTCTCGGTCAACATGATGTACATGATTTTCCGCATGCGTGAAGTGTCGGCAGGCGAGGAGGCCGCAAGCACACCACACCCTCTCGCGCCGTTCATGGCCGCGCACGGCATCCTGTCATTGCTCGTGTTCCTGCTGCTGGTCGTCTATTCGTATCTCGCATTCGTCGCGGACAAGCGCGGCCGGCATTTCTTTCATGATCATCCGGCCATTGCCTGGTCGTACCTCGGCCTCTGGATCCTGAGTGTCGGGTCAGGCTGGGCGCTCTACGCGATCAACTACCTGTGATCGCCACCACGAGCCCGACGAACGCGATCAGGCTCGCACCGACTGCAAGATAGCGCACGGCCGAGCGCGCACGCTGCACATCATCGTCCGGTCCGGACTGCATGACCGTGTTGACGGCAACCAGCGTCAGGTGTGCCGAGACGAGCAGCACGAACACGAAGCCGAAGAAGATGTGCGCGAGATCGACGATCGTGTAGAGCCGCGTGCCGCTCTCGAGTGGGGTGACGAGCGGCAGGCCCGTGAGCACGGTGCCGCAGATCACGAAAAAGGCATGCACACCGACGCGATAGTGCGTGCGCCGGGCATGCTCGCGCACCCGCAACCAGTGCCGCAGCTGGTAGAGGGCGTAGGGCACGAGCGCGATCATCGCAAAGACCCAGTGGACGAGGATCCAGTACTCGCGCCGTGCCCTGGGCATGGCGAAAAAGAGCAGCACGGAGCCGGAAAGCAGGGCGAACAGCAGGCCGCCGAGCGTCACCATCACGAGTGGAGAGCGCCAGCGTTCGATTCGGGTAGGGGGCATCGGTGAAGGATGGCGACCGCGCGCCATCCAGGCAATCAGGAAAGGCCGCATCCGCTACAATTTCCGGTATGTCGCAACCGTTCGATGCGCGGCTGCGCGAGGCTGTGCAGCTGGAGAATGCGGGGCGCGTCGCAGACGCGATCGCAGCTTACGAGCGCTTGTTGACCGAATGGCCCGCGTTGCCCGAGTCCTGGTTCAATCTTGCGGTCCTGCGGCGACGGGCCGGACAGTTCGATGCGGCGCTGGATGCCTATCGGCAGGCTCTCGAACGCGGTGTCTCGCAGCCCGAGGAGGCGCACCTCAACCGCGGCGTCATATTTGCCGACCACTTGCGACAGGACGTCGACGCAGAGCGCGAGCTTGCGGCAGCACTCGCGCTGAATCCGCGTTATGTGCCGGCGCTCTTCAATCTCGCGAACCTGCAGGAGGATCTCGGTCGGCGTGAGGAAGCCCTCGCCACCTACGAGCGATTGCTCGCGATTGAAGCGCGACACGACGAGGCGCTGGCGCGTTACGCATCACTGAGAGGTGTCACGAGCGCGGGCGATCCGCTGATCGCGCGGCTGCGCGAGGCGATCGCGCGAACGGGTGTGCCGGCCGCGGGTGCGGCGAGCCTCGGTTTCGCACTCGGCAAGCTGCTCGACTCATGTGGTGCCCATGATGAGGCCTTCGACGCCTGTGCGGCGGCCAATCGGGCGAGCCGCGCCAGTGTGGCGGGGCGCGCGCCGCTGTACGATCGCGCCGGGCAGGAGGCGCAGTTCGATGCGCTGATGGCGGCGTTCAGGACGCGCAGGATCATGAGTGATTCGCTGGCTGCGACGTCGGGGCAGCGTGCGCCGCGCTCGGTATTCATCTGTGGCATGTTCAGATCAGGGTCCACACTGGTCGAGCAGGTGCTGGCGCGTCATCCGCGGGTGACAGCGGGGGGCGAGCTCGATTTGCTGCCAAGGCTCACCCGCGCTGAACTCGCTCCGTTCCCGCAATCCATGGCACAGATCACTCCGCAGGCCCTCGAGCGGATTGCGGCGAAGTATCTCGATGCGCTCGCAAGGCGCTTCCCCGGCGCAGAACTCGTCACCGACAAGCGGCCGGACAATTTCCGCTACATCGGGCTCATCAAGGCGCTCTTTCCGGATGCGCGCATCATCCACACGACCCGTGATCCGCTCGACAACTGCCTTTCGATCTTCTTCCTCCACCTGGATCAGCGTATGGGCTACGCGCTGGACCTGATGGACACCGGGCACCACTATGTCCAGTACCGACGCCTGATGGCTCATTGGAAGGCAATGTATGGCGACGATATCCTCGATTTCGGCTACGAGGAATTCGTGCGCGCGCCACGGCCGGCGATCGAGAGGCTGCTCGCCTTCTGCAACCTCGATTGGGATGATGCCTGTCTCTCTCCGGAGCACGGCGCGGGCGCCGTGAAGACGGCCAGCGTCTGGCAGGTGCGCCGGCCGATCCATCGCGACTCATCCGGACGCGCTGCGCACTACGCGCGTCAGCTCGCGCCACTCGCGGCATGGCTCAGGGGCGCGGGGCTCTGATGCCACCACGCAGCGACATCGATTTCATGCAGCGCGCGCTCGAGCTGGCGGGAGAAGCCGAGGCGCGTGGTGAGGTGCCGGTGGGGGCGGCGCTCGTCCGTGACGGCACGATCATCGGCGAAGGGTACAACCGGCCCATCGGGGCACACGACCCGACGGCGCACGCAGAGATGGAGGCGTTGCGAGCGGCGGGCCGGGCGCAGGCCGGCTACCGCCTCACCGACACGACGCTCTACGTGACACTCGAACCCTGCCTCATGTGCGCAGCGGCAATCGTGCACGCGCGTGTGCGCCGCGTCGTATTCGGCGCATGGGATCCGAAGGCCGGTGCGGCCGGCAGCACGATTGATGCCTTCAAGCTGCCCTCGATGAACCACCGCGTCGATGTGTTTGGCGGTGTGCTCGAAAAGGAATGCGGCGCGCGACTGACGCGATTCTTCGCCGTGAAGCGCGGCACATGAGGGTGCGCAGCATCTGCGTCTACTGTGGCTCGCGGACGGGTGCGCGTCCGGCCTACGCGCGCGCCGCGGCGGCGCTCGGCAAGGCGATCGCGCGCGAGGGTCTCACGCTCGTCTACGGTGGCGGCAGTGTCGGGTTGATGGGAGTCGTCGCCGACTCGGCGCTTGCGGCAGGCGGGCGTGTGATCGGCGTCATCCCTCGCATCCTCATGAAGCGGGAACTCGCGCACAGGGGCCTCACCGAACTCGTGCAGACGGGATCGATGCAGGAGCGCAAAGCGAAAATGGCGGAGCTCTCCGACGCCTTCGTTGCGCTGCCGGGCGGGATCGGCACGCTCGATGAGCTCTTTGAAATGTGGACCTGGGCGCAGCTCGGCCTGCACGCCAAACCCTGTGCGCTCATCAATACAGAGGGTTACTACGACAACCTCGTGGCATTCCTCGACCGCGCCGCGCTGGATGGGTTCCTGCGGCCCGAAATCCGTTCACTGCTGCGAGTCGTGCCCGATCTGCTTTCACCGTCGGAATTCTTTACAGACCCTTGAGCACAATGAGGCGCGCCGCTTGTAACTCATTGTTTTGACAGCGACTCACCTGTTCTGGCCTGGATGTTGCTTTGCAGAGGGTGGCTACAGAAGGGAACTGAAAGAAATGACCAGAAAACTCCGCCTCACTCTCGCCGCGTTCGCCATTGCTGCTTCAGGCGCTGCGCACGCCGACTACATCGACCTCGGCTCCATTACGGCGCCGGATACTGTCCAATTCGGGAACAGCTGGTTATTTGCGCCCGGCACGTTTGCCGACCAATTCGCCTTCGAACTCACCAACAATGCGGACGCTTACGGCATGGTATTGGACGGAGGATGGTGGCTCGGTTCAACGGATGTAAGGTTGGTCGCTCTCGCGTCGAACACCACGTTCACGCGCGACAACACGCCCAACCAGTTCAGCTTTTCGGGACTCACAGCAGGTGCCTACTCGTTGTTTGTCGCGGGCGTCGCGAGCGGCATCCTGACCGGATACAGCGGCTCCATGACCTTCGTGCCAACCGCGCAGGTCCCGGAGCCGGGCACGCTGGCGCTGTTGGGTCTCGGTCTCATGGCGCTTGCCTTCACGGCGACGCGCCGTCGCGCCAGGGTCTGATTCTCTCCTGATATGGCCTGCCCTCACTGCGTCGCGACTTCGGTCGCGGCTGCAGTGGGAGGCAGAAGGTCGCCATCGGCCTGCAGTACCGTTTCGATAGACGGCAGCGTCTGCCACTCGAGCACGCTGTAGTACTGCCTCACCCGTTTTTCGAACTGCACCGGCTCCCAGCCGCGCGCATAGCCGCGTTTGACCTGCAGGTACCATCCTTCCTGGGCAAGCAGCGGCAGATTCTGTCGCACGTCGAGCCAGCGATCCGGATTGCCGCCGCGCATCTGGGTGAGCACCCGCGC
>CAUJHX010000174.1 GCA_963204795.1 Pseudomonadota bacterium
CGACGTCGACGCCCTCCACGACCGGCCCGAGCACGATCATCTTCTCGCGCTCGAGTTCGACGGCGGCGATCGAGAACGGGACGAACGGGTCGGGCGCAATGAACGGCTCCGGCGGCTGGTAGCACGCGTTCGTGAACGACCAGAGGCGGCCGCGCTGCGACAGCGGCACGACCTCGAACTGTTCGCCGGCGCAGGCAGGATTGCGGCAGAAGCGCGCTTCGCGCGGAAAATAGAAGCTGCCGCAGCTCGTGCAGCGGGATCCGAGCAGATGCGCGCCGTTCCCGTCCTTTGCGAACCAGCCCTCGAGGAACGGCCGCTCGGTCTTCCCGCTCATGAGGTCAGGCTCCCAGCGCGGAGGCGCGCAGTCCGTGCGGGTCGAGCCGCGCGAGCAGCGCCAGTTGTTCGGCGGTCGGCGCCGGCGTGGTCTTCACCTCGCCCGGCACGTGCAAGGGAAAGCCGGTCGCCTGCTGCACCGCATCGGCTGTGACCCCCGGGTGCAGGCTGCACAGGCGCACCTGGTGACCGGGGCCACCGAAGTCCATCACACAGAGATTGGTGATGATGAGACGGATATCGATGTCATCGAGCTTCCAGCCGCGCGCGAGGCGCGCCGGGTTGTAGCCCACCGAAGCGACCATGTCGACCTCACCTTCCACGAAGGCCCTCGTGCTGTGGTTCGGCACGAAGAAGGAGTTCGCGTGGTTGATCGAGTTGCCCGGAAAGCCGCGCACGCCGAGCATCTGCACTTTCGGCTTGCGGTAATCCGCGCCGACCATCGAGATGTTGGCCTGCCCGTAACGGTCGACCTGCGTGGGCCCGACCATCGCGTGGCGCCGGCCACCCCAGACATTGTCGAAAATCCGCGCAAAACCCATATGCGTCTCGCGCTTGATGCGGTAGTCGCCGCGCGGGCCGACTGGCACGGGTTCGCTGACGACCCAGGCTTCGCTGTCGGTCATCAGGAGATCGCGATTGCAGGTCAGCATGGCAAGCGAAGCGGCAAGCCGCGGCACGATGCCGATGCCGGTCGCAAGCACCTCGCCGTCGTGCCGCCATGCCTCGGAGGCAGCGCAGATGATCGTGTCGATCAGGGTCATGTTGGACATGGCGCGCGCTCCCTCAAAACACCGGCAAAGGCAGCTTTTTCACTGCCTCCGCACCGCCGACACGCCGCAGGTACTCGTCTTCGCCGCAGGCGATATAGCGTTCGTAGTATTGGGCCCAGCCGCCGGCTTCCTTGGCGCTCGCCACATATTCCTTGAAATGCTTGACGTCAAAGCCGTAGAGCGGCGCACAGGAGCTGGGATGTGCGCCACAGGGCAGGTGCACCACACCCGTGGTCTGGGTGCGCTCCCAGAACACGTAGCGCGCCTCCTCGCCCTGCTCGAACGCGGCCGGTTCCACCAGTTCATCACAGCTGACGTACGTGTGTGTGGCTGCGCGGGCGTACAGGTCGTCCATGTACAGGTCCGGACCCTTGACCTGGCAGACGCCGCGCGCATCCGCGCGGTCCACATGCAGCAGGGCCACGTCGAGCGGCAGGGCCGGCATCGCCACCCACTGTTTGTCGTCGTAGGGCGAGTCGACCAGCTTGATTTCGGGGAGATGCCGCAGCACGTCGGTGCCGAGACCCGTGCGCGTCGGAATGAACGGCACTCGCATGCCGGCGGCCTTCAGGCCCAGCACCAGCATTCCTTCGTCGATCTCCATCACTTCGAGCGTGCCCGCCTGCCGCGCGGCGCGAAAGTAGGGCTCGAGCGGGATGAAGTCGAGCGACACAAAGGCGAAGACCAGCTTCTTCACCTTGCCGGCCGCGCACAACATGCCCACGTCCGCACCGCCGTACGCGACCACCGTGAGGTCTTTAAGGGGGCTGCGCAGAATCTCGCGGACGAGTGCCATCGGCTTGCGCCGCGGGCCCCAGCCGCCGATCCCGATGGTCATGCCATCGCGCAGCCGCGCAACGACGTCGCCCGCTTTGACGAGTTTGTTCATGCCACTATTTAGCCGCGCCAGCCGCGACGGGCCTACGTCCTAAAGGACTAGACTGCGGCAGATCGCGTGCTGTGGAGGATAGATGATGGCAAAACTCGCTGGAAAAGTCGCAATCGTGACGGGCGCCGCCCGCGGCATGGGGGCGGCCATCGCCCGCCGGTTCGTGGAGGAAGGCGCAACCGTTGCCCTGACCGACGTATTGCCCGAAGTCAAGGCGACCGCGCAGTCGATGGGACCGACCGCCTCGGCCTATCTGCATGATGTGGCCGACGAAGCCCGTTGGGCAGTCATTGTTGCGGAAATCGTTGCGCAGCACGGGCGTATCGACGTGCTCGTCAACAATGCAGGCATCCTCATGTTCAAGGATCTCGCCTCGACGACCGCGGCCGACTTGCGCCGGGTTCTCGAGGTCAATGCGGTCGGCACGTTCAACGGCATGCGCGCGGTCGCGCCGCACATGATCCGCCAGCGCAGCGGCTCGATCATCAACAACTCGTCGTGCGACGGCATCTCGCCGGCCAATTCGCTCGTCGCCTACGCCAGCTCCAAATTCGCGGTGCGCGGGATGACGAAGGTAGCCGCGCTCGAGCTGGGTCCGCACGGTGTACGCGTCAACTCGGTACACCCGGGCAACATCGACACCCCGATGGTGAACCCGCAGGGTGCACCCGCAGAAGCGCTCAACCGCGGGCTCGCGTGGTTCCCGGCCCAGCGGGTCGGCGCGCCTGTCGAAGCGGCCAACTGCTTCGTGTTTCTCGCCTCCGACGAGGCGAGCTTCTGCATGGGCGCGGAGCTCGCAGTGGACGGCGGCCTCATCTCCGGCCACTACTACTTCGGGCTGCCTGGCGCCCCGGAAGGGGTGCTCCCGCCTCAGCGGGCACCAAAGTAGCGCTGCAAGTCGGCTTTCAGCAGCTTGCCGGTGGGATTCTTCGGCAGCGGCTCGTGGCGCACGAGGATGCGGGAGGGCACCTTGAACGAGGCGAGACGGCCGGCCACGAAGGCCTGGAGTTCGGCCTCGGTCGGGGCGGCGCCTTCCGCGGCGACGACAACAGCCGCCACCGCCTCGCCATGCACTGGATCCGGTATCGATATCACGGCGGCTTCGGCGAGCGCCGCGTGCTGCAGCAGGCAGGACTCGACCTCGGCTGCCGCGATCTTCTCGCCGGCGCGATTGATGACATTCTTGATGCGGTCGACGACGAAGAGGAAGCCGTCCTCCAGGTAACCGACATCGCCCGTGCGCAGCCAGCCCTCGTGCAGCACCTCGGCCGTCGCTTCGGGCTGGCCCCAATACTCACGCATCACTGAAACGCCGCGCACCTGGATTTCGCCCGCCTCGCCATCCGCCAGCAGGCGGCCATCGGGGTCCACGATGCGAACCTGCACGATGGGCGAGATCGTGCCGGAGCTGTTCGGTCGCTGGCGGAAACCCTCGCCCGCGATGGCCGAGGCGACGCCGCTCGTCTCGGTCATGCCGAAACCGATGCCCGACATGGAAGGGCCGAACCTGCCGATGGCTTCTTCAATGAGGCGCTGGGGCAACCCGGCGCCACCGAAGCCGATCCCGGAGAGCGTGCCGCGCATCGCATCGAAGTCGAACGACGGATGCTCGAGCAGCTGCATCACCATCGATGGCGCGCCGTTGAACTGGGTGACCCGGTGCTTCGCGATCAGCTCGATCGCTTCGCCGGGGTTCCAGCGACGCATGAACACGAGCCGGCGGCCGTTGACCATCGAACTCAGCAGCTGCGCGTGCAGGCCGCTCACGTGAAAGAGCGGCACGACGGTCAGGGTGGTCGGCGGCATCGCACGGCGCATGAGATCCTCGACGACGCCCGGCGAGGCCATCGCCGACAGCGCGCCGATGTAGTTGATGTTCATGATCGACTGGCACAGGGCCAGATGGGTCGTGAGGACCGCTTTCGGCTTCGCCGAGGCACCTGAGGTGAACAGGAGGAGTGCCGGATCGTGCGGCTCGAGCTGCACTGGCGGCGGGCCGGCGCGCTCTGACCGGGTGAGATCTGCCCAGGCGTGCACACCACTGGCAGGCTCGGCGCCGCACAGCACGACCTCGGCGCCGAGCGATTTCCAGTCCCCGCCCAGCCGCTCGAGTCGCTCGGCATCGAGGATCAGCGCGCGAGGCTGGACCTTGGCGCACATTTCGAGGAGCTCGTCGTGCAGGCCGAAGCTGTTTACCGGTGCCGGCACGGCGCCCGCCAGTGCGACACCCAGGAATGCCACGGCCCATTCAGGACGATTGCGCATGGCAATGGCCACCCGGTCGCCCTGCCGAACGCCGAGCTTCTCGCGCAGGCCCCAAGCCAGCGCATCCGCCTCGGCAAACACCCGCGCGTAAGTCCAGGTCTCGCCCTGATAAAAGATGAAGGGGTTCCCGGCATGGACTCGCGCCGAGTTGAGAAGCTCGGGCAACGTCGCCGCCGCATGGCGGTATGCAGGGTACTTCTGCCCGCCCACCTCGACTTCGGTCAACTCGAACGGCGCGCCCGGCGCGGTCAGCTTTTCGCGCAGGCCGGCGAGGGTGCGGGCAATGTCATCCATCAGAATCTCCGCAACTTCGCGTAGCGATCACGATGATATGAACCATCGCCGAAAGTCTGTTGCAGCACGCGCGCGCGCTTGAGAAACAGGCCGATTTCGAGTTCATCCGTGACACCGATGCCGCCGTGCATCTGCACGGCCTCGTTGAGCGCTTTTTCGCCGAGGTCGGCGGCGCGCCCCTTGGCGAGACTCGCAAGACTCGCCGCTCCATCCTCCCCCGCATCCGCGGCGGTGAGCGCCGCGGCCACGCAGCTGCGCAGCAGTTCGATCTCGACGTGCAGCCGCGCCGCACGGTGCTGCAGCGCCTGGAACGAACCGATCGGCACGTCGAACTGCACCCTCTCCTTGAGATAAGCGACGGTGCGCTCGAAGGCCTCGCCAATCACACCCAGCAGTTCAGCGGCAACGCACGCGCGTGCCCGGTCGAGCACCCGATCGAGCGCAGCGAACGCCGTATCGGGTGTACCGATCAGCGTCTCGTTGCCGAGCCGCACGCCCGCGAAGTGGACACGCGCCGCGTTGCGGCTGTCGACCAGCCAGGTACGCTCGACCTTCACGCCTGCGGTGGCCGGATCGACGAGAAACAGGCTCAGGCCCGATGGCTCGCCGGGCGCGCCGGAACTGCGCGCCACCACGATCAGGCGGTCGGCCACGTGGCCATCGAGCACGAACTG
>CAUJHX010000175.1 GCA_963204795.1 Pseudomonadota bacterium
TCTTGATTCTCCAGATGTAACGCGTTACGATGTAACGCGTTACATCTGGAGAGTGTCATGGCATTGCCCGCTGAGCGAATGAAGGCCATGCGTGAGCGGCGCAGTGAGCGCGGCCTGCGCGAACTGCGACTGATCGTGCCCGATGCGCGTTCCAAGGTGGTTCGCAGGCGCGTTGCGAAGCAAGTGGCGGGTCTGGACCGGTCGCGCGAGAGCGATGCGCTGGATTGGATCGAGGCGGTGTCGGTATTTGACGAACGATGAAGCGTGGTGATGTGGTGACGGTCGCTGCAACCGGTGACTATGGCAAGCCGCGACCAGCGGTCATTGTGCAGACGGACGCATTGCCCGCTGAGCATGCTTCGGTGGTGGTGTGCCAGATGACGTCCGAATGCAGCGACGCGGAGTTTCGGGTAACGATCAATCCAACTGCGAAGAACGGCTTGAAAGTGCGATCCCAGATCATGGCGGACAAACCTGTGACGATTCGGCGCGAACGCGTCGGGCGCTTGGTTGGTCGGCTTGACGACAGGGACGTTGCCCAGCTCAACAGTGCTCTGGCCTTTGTCATGGGTCTGGCGGATTGATTGTGGAGAGGGATGTCCTATGGGTATGTACGACGAAATTCTGTGCAGTGCGCCTTTGCCGGATGGCTACGAAGGCGCTGGCGAAAGGTTCCAGACCAAGTCCTTTCCATCCCCTTGCTTGCAGCGCTACAGAATCACTGCTGGTGGAAGGCTGATCGACACACCCGGGAATGATCTGGAACCGGACGGCTACGTCACGTTTTACACCAGTGACCCGGACTCCACGTGGCGCGAGTACCGTGCGCGGTTCCTGGCTGGTCAGCTCAGTGAAATCGTGCGGGTGAACGAGGATGCTGAAGATCAGGTGCGATACGGGTTGGCCTCGTATCGCTGGTTCAGTGCGCCTTCGTTCATCTTTGATGACGACGCAGAGGCATCAGCCTGAAAGCTCGATCCGCAGGAATTCGGCAAGCGCCACCTGCGAGCCCGTCAGGCGTTTCATATCTGGTGGTCGCGCCGGTTCCTTGAACTTGGGGTCAGGCTCTCCAGCCTGTTTGCGCAGCAGCCACGACAGATACAGGGCGCGATAGTCGCCGAACATCAGTTCATTTCGGATCGGCGTCAACGCTCCGAGCGAAACACGAGATGTGTCTTGCTCGCCGAGACCGCAGCGCCGCTTGGTTCGCCCCTCGACCTGGCAGGGCGCCGTGCGCAGTATTGGAGGGCGAGATTTGTATCCAGCTTCGTCAGCGGAACCCGCAACATGAGGTGGCGGGTTCCCCAGTTGGCGTAGTAGAGAAATGCGTCGAAATGCTGGGTGACCAACGCATGCGTGTCACCCTTGAAGTCGCCCCATTCGTAAGTATTGACGAGGCGGGTGGCGGTGATGGTGGCGCGACTGGTGATGGTCCGGAGTTTCTTCTGGGTAGCAAGGCTCAGCGGGCTGTCGATTGCGACGAACTCGTAGTACTGGAATTCGCTCATTGCCGTCTTGCCCAGAGTCTGTATGCATCGATCCATTCTGTGCCAGCTGGTCGCGGTGTTGGCACGGGCAGTTCCAGGATGGGGATCGCCTGCTTCAAGCGGCCGTGCCTGCAGACGGCGACAATCTGCTCATCGTCGGCAAGATCGACGCGCTCAACGATGACGACAACTCCGAGAATGGTCGATTCGAACGGCATGCCAAGGTGATCTTCGAGCATTGTGTAGAAGCCAACACGCTGTTCCGACTCGCTGTGCGCGTCGACGGTGGCCTCTTCGATCAAGGCGAGATCGTCTCGAAAGTATCGATATACCAGCGGATCAGCTCCGCGAGGGTAGGGGTGCTTTGCTTCTGCCGGGTCAGTTCGGCCGGATCCTCAAGCGCCACCTCCCGGTGCTTGGCCCAACTCAGGGCCGCGGAGCGGTGGGCAAACGTCCGGCTTTCCCGGTGCAGCACCTTCCCGTGGCGACGCAGCCGGACGATGGCCGTATAGCGCGTGATGCCGTTGGCCTGCTTGCGAGCTTTGATCGTTGGCATGACCGAAATCCGGGGAGACATGGAGCCTGAAACGCATCATGTCTCCCGAATGTCTGCCCGGCAAACGATAAACTACCCGGAATACGCAGAAATCCCGCAGAAACGACACGAGTGGAAAACACTACGAAAATAGGCATTTCCGTCGAGAAGCGCAGCGATTCCATCGATCGCCGCGTGTCCGTCGCCCCCATGATGGATTGTCCGTAAAACGACGGTAAGACAAAGACTTAGAAATCGGCGGTGCAGGCCTGTATCAGCAATACAGGAGAGAAGTCATGTCCAAAGTCATCAAACTGAAAACCCCCGCCACGGCGAGGTCGACCGACTTCAACGGCACGATCCAGGGCACGGCGATCGAGGCCGCGCTCGATGAGCAACGCGAGGCCGCTTGGGAAATCGAGGCGGTGCTGCGCATGGCCGCAATCGCGATCAACGAGGCAATCGACAGCGCGGAACTCGACGCCCCGAACTACTTCTTGGCCCTGCGACGGGCTGCCGACAGGGCGCGCAAACTCGCCGACGATCTGGAAGGCAGCGTGCTGGAACATCGCGCCATTGAAATCGCGCAGGCTCGCGAGGCCGATGCGGCGGGAGGTGCGGCATGAGCAAAGTCACCAAGCTGAAACCCCGCGACGGCGCGACCGTGCCGGGCGAGTGCAAGGGCGCGATCTGCGGCACGATGATCGAGCAGGCCCTCGACGAACAGCGCACCGCCGCCTGGGAGATCGGGAGCACGCTGCACATGGCGGCGGCTTCGCTTGACACGGAACGCACGCTGAATGGCGATCCCGACTACTCGCTCGTGCTGCGCGCGGCGGCGAAGCGGGCCTTCGCCATCGCCGAGGCACTGGAAGGCGGCCCGCTCGAGGATCGCGCCGCCGAGATCGCGCGGGAGCGCGAGGCCGAGCAGGAAGGCGGTGCGGCATGAACGCGCGCAAGGATTGGCGCGTTCTCTGGCGCGTCTTGGTGCCTGGTGCGGGCGGCTACGGGCACGACATGGTGTTCCTCGAGACGGACAGCGAAGCCGAGGCGCGCAAGTGCTATCACGGCGCGCTGCGCAGAGATTGGCCCGTCTGTCTCGAGCGCGTTGAGCGCGGGCCGCTGCCGCACGTCTCGGAGAAGGCGATCGCGCAACTCGTCGCGGCGGCTCCGAAGAACGCCTGACGCATCGCCTGACGACGCTCCGGCCGCCCGCCCTCGGGGCGGCCTTTTTCATTGCGGGAAACGCGTTGCGCAGCGCATCCGCGCGGGTTGCTGCCCTACCCCTTACCCTGGTAGCGGGTCGCAGCGCATTCAGGCCCGCGCGCTGCGCCGCTGCGGGGAGCTGCTGAAGCAGATACCGGCTGCCCGTGGCGCGAATCAGAACATTCAGGACGGCGCCGTCCCAATTGTTACCCG
>CAUJHX010000176.1 GCA_963204795.1 Pseudomonadota bacterium
ATCAAGGTTCGCCTGACCCGTGAGCCGGGTGGCACGCCGCTCGCGGAACGCCTGCGCGCGCTCGCGCTCGAGGCGGGAGAAGAATACCTTGCGCCGCAAGCCGAGACGCTGCTCATGTTTGCGGCCCGGCGCATTCACGTCGACAACCTGATCCGGCCCGCTCTCGAACGCGGCGAGTGGGTGCTCTGCGACCGGTATACGGATGCCACCCGTGCCTATCAGGGCGGCGGGCGCGGTGTGCCGACCGATTTCATCGAATCGCTCGCGCGCGCCGTGCATGCGGACGTCAATCCCGATCGGACGCTGCTGCTCGATCTGCCGCCCGCGCTGGGTCTGATGCGCGCGGCCGCGCGACAGGGCACAAAGGACCGGTTCGAAGCGGAGAGCAGCGCTTTCTTCGCGCGTGTACGGGCGCGCTATCTCGAGATCGCGCGCATGGAGCAACGCATCATTGTCATCGATGCGTCCCGGCCGCTCGCCGAGGTGGTTGCCGCATCGCTGACCGTAGTGGAAGGAGTGATTCCGGCATGATGCCGGCGGACTGCTTCTGGCTGATGCCGGCGATGGAGGCGCTGCGCAAGGCCCATCAGGCGGGGCGGCTCGGTCAAGCGCTCCTGATACACGCCGATCCCGGCTGCGGTGGGGAACTGCTGGCGGAGTGGGCAACGCAGCTTGTCCTGTGCCGGCAGGATCCTGCCCCCTGCGGCGAATGTATCGACTGCCGCCGGTGCGCGGCCGCACAACATCCGGATCTGTTCGCAGTGCAGCCGATCGGAGAATCAAAGCAGATCCGGGTGACGGAGGTGCGCGATTTCTGTGCGGAACTCTCGCTCACAAGCCACGGTGGCGGCTACCGTGCCGGTGTCATCGCACCTGCCGATTCGCTCAACGTGGCAGCGGCAAACTCACTGCTGAAGACGCTCGAAGAACCACCGCCACGCACGCTGATCGTGCTCGTAGCGGCCACGCCGTCGCGACTGCCGGCCACGGTTCGCAGCCGCTGCATGCGGCTGCGCGTGACAGCGCCCGGTCGCACGGCGACGTTCGCCTGGCTCGCCGATCATGGCAGGACGGGCGACCTCGCCGCGGCAGCCGATATTCTCGGCGACGCGCCGCTAGCGCTGCTCGCAGCCGACCTTGCCGAAATCGGACGCGTGCGCGCCGAGTCCGTACGCGCGCTCGAAGAGATCGAACGGGGCAGGGCGGACCCTTCGCAGCTTGCGGAGCGTTGGTCGCGGGAGGACTACGCGCTGCGCCTTGCGTGCATCGAGGCGTGGCTCGGCGCACGAATTCGCTTGTCAGCCAGGCTTTCAAACGGGAATATAGCGCGGCAGTTCGGGCTGCTCGACGCGGTGCGCGAGTTGCGGCGCGAGATCGACACACCGCTCAACAAGTCGGTAGCGCTCGAACGGTGGCTATGGCGCCTCGCGGGCGCCGAAACAGAGAGGCGGCTGAGGCACGGATGAAGGACCCCACGGCGCGAACCGGCAACAAGCCCGGTCTTCTGACTCTCACGATCAAGGACAAGAGCGCGTTGTACCTTGCGTACATGCCGTTCGTGAAAAACGGCGGGCTCTTCATCCCGACGAACAGCAACTATCGGCTCGGCGACGAAGTCTTCATGTTGCTGAACCTCATGGGCGAGGACGAGAAGCTTCCGGTCGCCGGCCGGGTGATCTGGGTGACGCCGAAGGGCGCGCAAGGCAAGCGGACGGCCGGCATCGGTGTGCAGTTCAGTGACCAGGATCGCGGACAGACGCAGAAAAAGATCGAGACCTATCTCGCCGGCGCGCTATCCGGCGACAAGGCCACCCACACGATGTAATCAACCCGTGCGGCGCAGCCCGAGATCGGTGCTCGTCAGCCCGCCCTTCAGCACGTAAGCGTCGAAACCGCGTTCGACGAGGATGAACGCTCCGGCGGAGCTGCGCCGGCCCGTGTCACAGCAGACCACATACTTCGTGCCGCGATCGAGCGTGGAGAGCTTCATGCGGATGAAGTAGAGCGGAATGTTGATGGAGTCCTCGATCTTGAGGTTCTGGTACTCGGACGGCAGGCGCACGTCGAGCCACTTGCCACCCTTCGCCACGATTTCGCGTGCCTGCTCGTCGGTGACCCATTGCAGCAGCGGCTCGTTCATCAACTCGCGGAAATCCTGCTTGTTGAGCCGCATCAGCACGCCGTCCGTGAGCATGGAGATCGTCGCGTTGCGCTTGGCTTCCGCAATCAGTGCTTCTTCGCCGAAGGTATCACCCACACCGAGTTCGGCGAGCTTGATGCCGTCCTTGTTGAGCGGCGTCTCGCGCGTGACCTGGCAGCGGCCCTTGACAATCGCGTAGAAGAAATCGCCTTCATCGCCCTGCTTGATGACCACTTCGCCGGCGCGATAGGCTTGGCGCTGCATGCGGATGAAGATCGCCTGGATGTTGGCGGGCGGGATGCGGTGAAACGACTTGGTCGAGAGCAGCGTCGTCATCCAGTCGTCGGCGTTGCCGCCGCCCTCGAGATCGGCCTGCAGCTCCGACACCTCGTAGCTGCCGGTCTGGTCCCAGGTGATCATCACGTCGAGGAGGTCACTGTCGATCGACAGATACTCGATCTGGTCGACGGCGCGCGCCGTGTACTTGCGCGGCTGTCCTGGAGTCAGGGGATTGCGGGCTTCGGGAGTGCCGGCCTTGACCATTGCGGCCGTGCGATCGCCTGCGCGCAGTTCAACCATGCCCTTCACCAGCCAGAACGTGCGCTTGTCCGACTCGCCTTCCTTGAAGAGCACGCGCCCCGAATCCATCGTGCGCACGGTGATCTTCTTGGCGAGCGCGTGCAGGTTCTCTGCTTTCATGCCCTCGAGGGGCGCGAAAGCCTTGAGCAGTGGAACTGTTGCCGGGCGTCCTTGATCCTGTGACATCGACCTTCGATCCAGCGCACATTATGGTGCGTCGCAATCGCCCGGATCGTAGCACAGTGGCTTTTTCCCTCAGGTACGCAGTTCACGCCTTGCCCGCCCCGAGCGGGTTCCAGCCCGCATCTGGCGCAAAACGGGAGCCGTGGCGTGCCGCGAGTTCTTCGAGCCGGCGCACGATCTCGCGCGGCCCGCGCTGCTTTGCATAGGCGATCGGACCGCCCCTGAACGGTGCGAAACCCGTGCCGAACATCACGCCCGCGTCGAGAAGGTCCGCGTCTTCGACTGTACCTTCGCGCAGCACCGCGACGCTTTCATTCACGAGCGCGAGAATCAGCCGGTCTGCAAGGTCATCGGGCGTCCGTGCCCGACCCGGGTCCGGCTTCACCGCCTTGCCGTTGCGCCACTCGTAGAAGCCGCGACCGGTCTTGCGGCCAAGTTCCTTCGCGGCGAGATGCTTCGCGAGTGTCGGGAGAGCCGGTGCAGCACGCCCCGACTCCTGTGCAATGATCGCGCCGACGTGTTCCGCCACATCAAGGCCGACGACATCCGCGAGCTCGATCGGCCCCATGGGCATGCCGAAGTCGACCGCGATGCCATCGATCAGTGCACCCGGCACGCCTTCCTCCAGCGTGAGCATGGCTTCCTGCAGATAGGGCATGAGAACGCGGTTGACGACGAAGCCCGGCGCGCTGCGGCAGGGCAACGGGAGCTTGTCGATCCGGCGCGCAAAGCCGAGTGCGGTCGCGACCGCGTCATCACGGGTACTCGCGCCGCGCACGATCTCGACGAGCGGCATCTGGGCCACCGGGTTGAAGAAATGCAGTCCGACGAGTCGCGCCGGATCGGCGAGTCGCTCGGCGAGCCGCTCGAGTCTGATGCTCGAAGTGTTCGTCGCAAGCAGCGCGCCCGGCTTCATGCGGGGCTCGAGCGT
>CAUJHX010000177.1 GCA_963204795.1 Pseudomonadota bacterium
GGCAGGTTCAGCTCATCGAGCGTGAGGGCCTTCGACGGGATCGCGCGGAACACGGCGCCCATGCCGTTCAGATGGCGCAAAACGTTGACACGAAAGCGGCCACGGCCTGCGAGCGTATAGGCGAAATCGGCGCCGTCCTGCGCTTCGAAGCGCGCCACGGCCTTGTGCGGCATGATCTCGTAGAGGACTTCCTTGACCAAGGCGGCGTCGAGGCGCTCGGGTCGCAGGGGCGAGAGATCGCCGAAGAGACGGATGCGCGGCGGGTCGCCGGCAATGTAATGCAGGTCGGATCCCTTGCGATCGAGGATCTCGCCGAGGAATTCGTCGATGCGCGCCATGGCGTCGTGCCTCAGCCTGCGCCCGTCGCAGGCGCGGCGGCTGGTACATCGAGCTTGGGCAGCATGCTCGTGTCGGTCACGAACTTCTGGAACAGGCGCTTGTCCGAGGCGTAGTTGTAGGCGTCGTCAGGATCGATCTCGCGCGCGGTCACGGCGGCGAGCAGCGCCTGGTCGAGGAGCTGCATGCCCTGGTCGCGCCCGGTCTGCAGCTGGCTCGGCAGCTGGTGGGTCTGGTCTGACTGGATCAGTTTCGCGATCGCCTTGGTCATCACCATCACTTCGCAGATTGCGCGGCGGCCGCGGTTCTCGGAGCCCTTGACGAGCACTTGCGTGACGACTGCGAGCAGGCTCTGCGCGAGGAAGCTCTTGGTCTGTTCACGCTCCTCGACAGGCAGCGCGTCGATCACCCGGTCGATCGTCTTCGTGGCGCTCGTCGTGTGCAGCGTGCCGAGTACGAGGTGACCAGTCTCCGCGGCGGTCATCGCCATCGAGATCGTCTCGGCGTCGCGCAACTCACCGACGAGGATGACGTCGGGGTCCTCGCGCATCGCCGCGCGCACGCCTTCTGCAAAGGAGGGGATGTGAGTGCCGAGCTCGCGCTGGATCACCTGGCTCTGCTTGCTCCGGTGCACGAACTCGATCGGATCCTCGAGGCTGACGATATTGAGTTTGCGGGTCGTATTGAGCAGATCGATCATCGCGGCGAGCGTGGTCGACTTGCCGGTACCGGTCGAGCCGGTCACGAGGATCATGCCCTGATGGTAGTCGCACAGCTTCCTGACGATCGGCGGCAGCGCGAGCCGGTCGATGGTCGGGATGTCGGTCGGAATCGCGCGGAATGCCGCGCCGATGCCGGTGTCCTTGCGAAAGACGTTGACGCGAAAGCGCCCGCCATCCGTCGACACGTAGGAGAAATCGAGGTCGTGGCCCTGCGTGAAGTGCTCGGCCTGGGATTTCGTCAGGATCTCGGTCACGTAGCTCTCGAGCTCGGCATCGCGCAGCTCGCGGAATTTGATCGGCATCAGATCGCCGTTCATGCGCAGCATCGGCGGCACGCCAACGGCGAGGTGCAGGTCCGAGCAGCCCTGCTGGGTGCCGAGTTTCAGAAAGGCGTCGATGCGCGCCACGAGATCTCCTGCCCTGGACAGTCTTCAGTCCGGCGTGGTCTGAATAGCCTCAAAAGGCTGTCAGATCAATGAGTAACGCCGAAAAGTTTGACCGAGTGCACGAAGTCTACAGGGCTTACAGGAAACGCGCCAAGGCTGCCTTCAGCTCGTCCATGGTCTGGAACCGGCGGGTCTTGTCGACGGCCATGGCCTGCATGACGACTTCGGAGAGACCCTCGGGCAACGCCGGGTTCAGGTCTTTCGGCGTGCGCGCCTTGCCCTGCACGTGCTGGTACATCACCGACATGTGATCGCCGCGCGAGTAAGGCGGCACGCCAGTGAGCATTTCATAGACGATCACGCCGAGCGCGTAGACATCGGCGCGCTGATCGACTTTCTTGCCGAGGATCTGCTCGGGTGCCATGTACTTCGGCGAACCGATGACATAGCCGGTCTTCGTGAGCTGCGTGTCGCCTTCACGCTGCGCGGCGGCGACGCCGAAGTCGACGATCTTGAGGAGCCCCTCGTTGTTGATCAGCAGGTTGGCGGGCTTAAGGTCACGGTGCACCACGCCCACCTGGTGCGCGACCGTCATGCCGGTGCAGATGTCGATCGCGAAGCCGATCGCGCGCTTCAGATCCATCGGCTTCTCGCCGACGATTTCGGCGCCCAGCGTGTGCGAGGGGAAGTACTCCATCGAAATGGCGTACAGACCCTGGATATAAAGGAAGTCGTAGATGCGGATGACGTTCTGATGCGTGATCTTGCGCGAGTAGCGCAGCTCGTGCACGAAGCGCTTCATGATCTCTTCATCCTGCGCCACGTTCGGGTTCAGGAACTTCAGGATCAGGCGCTCATCGACCACGGTGTCTTCCATCAGCAGCACGGTGCCGAAGGCGCCGCGGCCGATGCGCTCGATGTACTTGTAGCGGCCTTCGATGACATCGCCCGGATTCAGGGTCGAGATGTCGAGCTTCTGCTGCGTGCTGGCTTCGGCCTGACGCACGACCTGGGCAACTTCCGCTTCCGACATCAGCAGCGTGCGCGCGGGTTCCGCGGGCCGCGGCGCAGGGCGGCTCGATGCTGCGATCGGAGCGGGAGCCGGGGTCGGTGCCGATGCAGGGGCCGGTGTGCCCGGGACCGGCGTCGATGAGGCAAGGATCCGGCTGCCACTGCCACTGCCACCGAGCGAGCCGAAGCGGTTGTCGAGTTCGAGCAGCGCCTGGTGCGCGGCCTGGGCCACCGTCGCATCCGGCAAGGTGGCCTGCGCCTGCAACTGCCCGCGGATCGACTCGGCGCGCCGCTCGTCGGCGAGCTTTGCGAGTGTCGTCATGGTTTCGACGCGGATCTCCTTCTCGGGTCGTGCGAGGAAAGGCAGGAGCGTCTCGATCACCTTGTGATCGCCGAGCTTGGCGAGCGCGCGGATCGCCACCGGCACCGAGCGCGCCGCCCCGGCTTGCAACATCTCGACGAGGCGCGGCACCGCGCGCTTGCTGCCGATCTCGGCGAGCGCGTCCACGGCACGCTCGCTGACCCACCAGTCCTGGTCGCGAGTGGCCTCGATCAGGTGCGCGACGGCGCGCTCGTCCTTCGTCTGGTTCAGGATCTCGATCGCCGCGCGACGGATGTCCTCATCGTCATCCTTGATGAGTTGCAACACCGCATCGACCACCTTCGGCCCGCCGATCTTGCCGAGCGCGTCGGCAGCGCGGCTGCGTACCCACCAGTCGTCGTCCTTGATGGCATCGAGGAGGTACTTGATCGACTTCGCGGTGCCCACCTCGTTCAGCACTTCGACCGCCGCACGCCGGGCATACTCATTCTCGTCCTTGAGCACAGGTACGAGGTACTTGATCGTGTCCGGGTCGTTGACCTTGATGACGACGTCGATGGCCTTGTTCTGCACATCGATTTCGGGGTCGCGCAGCATTTCGCACACGCGCTGGATGTCGACGGGACCGTCCATCTTGTGGAGCGCTGCGAGCGCCGCGGCACGCACGAGCTTGTTGTTGTCCTTCAGCTGGTCCTGCAGCGCGCTCTGTACAGACGGCGTGTTGAAGCGCGCGAGGATGTTGAGGAGGTGCAGGCGCGCGATCGGGTCCTTGCCCTGCAGGCGCCCGATCAGCTCGGCAATCGCGCCCGCGTCGGCGATGTCATTGATGATCCGGAAGAGCGCGGCCTTTTCATTCGGTTCCTGCGCATACGCGGCGTTCAACAGCTCCCGCACGCTGAAGCGCTGTTTCTGCGCGGAAATGATGTCGATCAGCGCGGATTTCGAGATGCCCTCGAGCGACAGGGCCTCGAGCAGCAGGTGCGGCGGGTAGGCGCGACTGCTCGACAGCGCCCAGGAGATGCCGGCCACGACGCGCGGCCCGCCTTCCACGAGACCACGGGCGAATTCGGCGAAAGTCTTCGCGTTGACGATCGAGGTGAGGATATCGACGAACACCACGGTGGCGTTCTTGTCGGCATCCGCGAGGGCGGCAAACAGGGGCTGGACGGCGGCACCCCCGATCGATTTCAGTCGGGCGGCTGCCTTCTGTGTTTCGGGATCGTTGGGATCCTTGGTCGAGATGATCTGCGCGATCAGGCGATCGGCGCGCAGGCCTGAAAAGAAGCTCATTCAGCCACTCTCCGGGCGACCCGTCACAGCGCCATGCCACTCACGTCTCGACAATTGCCAGTGCCTCGTTCGAGGGACCCCATCGGGGCCGAAGTATGCCATACCGCACCATGCGAGCATCGTGCCAGCGGTCGGAATCGGCGGCAATTTTCGCTAGAATCACTCGATACGTGCCGTCCGGCACCGGAGACCCCAGATGGCTGCTCCTGACGAAACTGCCCTGGCTGCAGGGCTCGCCGGCTTCGTCGATCCCGCTTCGGGCGTGAACCTCGGGACTCTCGAGGCCGTGCAACGCGCGGTGATCGAAGGCGGAAGGGCGCGCGTCGCGCTGCGCTACGGGTTCCCGATCGGCGGCTACGCGCATGAATTGCAGCCGCTGCTTGCCGCGCACCTCGGCGCTGCGGGCGTGAGAGAGCCGCTCGATCTGGAGGTCAGCTCCGACATCCGCGCACGCGCCGTGCAACGCCAGCTGAAGCCGATGTCCGGCATCGCAAATGTCGTCGCGGTGGCTTCAGGCAAAGGCGGCGTCGGCAAGTCCACCGTCGCCGTCAATCTCGCGCTCGCGTGGGCGGCGCAGGGCGCGCGCGTCGGCGTGCTCGATGCGGACATCTATGGTCCGAGTCAGCCCCTGATGCTGGGGATCGCCGGCCAGCGACCGCAGGTGAAGGAGGGCAAGCGCATTCAGCCCATCGCAAGCCATGGCATTGTGGCGATGTCGATCGGATTCCTGATCGACGAGTCGCAGCCGATGGTGTGGCGGGGGCCGATGGTGACGCAGGCGCTCACGCAGCTGCTCGGCGACACGGACTGGGGACAGCTCGATTATCTCGTGGTCGACATGCCCCCGGGCACCGGCGACATTCAGTTGACCCTCGCGCAGAAGGTGCCTGTCGCGGGCGCCGTGATCGTCACGACGCCGCAACACATCGCCGTGGCCGATGCCCGTAAAGGGCTCAAGATGTTCGAGAAGGTCTCGGTGCCGGTGCTTGGCATCGTCGAGAACATGAGCCTGCACGTCTGTTCGAACTGCGGTCATGCCGAGGCGATCTTCGGAGAGGGGGGCGGCGAGGAAATGACGCGCGAATACGGGGTCGCGCTGCTGGGCCGACTGCCGCTCGATGCACGCATCCGCGAAGAGACCGACAGCGGCCGCCCGACCGTGGCTGCGGCACCCGATTCGCCGCGCGCGGCCGCGTATCTTGCGATGGCACGCCGCACGGCCGCTGCGCTTGCGTTGCGCGAGCGCGCCTCCGGTGGTGCGTTTCCACAGATCGTGGTCGAGGCGACCTGAACGATGAGCATCAAGGCCGACAAATGGATCCGCCGCATGGCGCGCGAACACGGCATGATCGAACCGTTCGAGCCCGGGCAGGTGCGTGAAGTGGATGGGCGCAGGATCGTCTCCTACGGCACCTCGAGCTACGGCTACGACGTGCGCTGCTCGGACGAGTTCAAGGTCTTCACCAATATCAACTCGACGATCGTCGATCCCAAGTCCTTCGACGCGAAGAGCTTCGTCGACATGCAGGCCGACGTGTGCATCATTCCGCCGAATTCCTTCGCGCTGGCGCGCACGGTCGAGCATTTCCGCATCCCGCGCTCGGTGCTCACTATTTGTCTTGGAAAAAGTACTTATGCACGTTGCGGCATCATCGTCAACGTAACGCCGCTCGAGCCCGAGTGGGAAGGCCACGTGACGCTCGAATTCTCGAACACGACGCCGCTGCCGGCGAAGATCTACGCAAACGAAGGCGTCGCGCAGATGCTGTTCTTCGAGTCGGATGAGGTCTGCGAGACCTCGTACCGGGACCGGGGCGGCAAGTATCAGGGGCAGCGCGGCGTTACGCTGCCGAAGACCTGAGTACCTGCGGCATCAGCCGCGCTGCAGTTCGCGGATCGCCATTGCGAATTCGAGCTTCGTGCCCTTGCGACGCTCCGCGCGCACCGGCAGGTAGCCGAGCGATGGCGCCATCCAGAGACGGATCACGCGGCTCGAGCCTGGCCTGCGGCTCTCGAAGATCAGGGTGTCGAGCTCGCCGAGCGCCGTCTTGAGCCGCTCGGCGCCCGCCTGCGTGAACTCGTATTCCTTCACGGCGTTCTTGTCGAT
Source organism: Pseudomonadota bacterium (assembly GCA_963204795.1). Taxonomy (GTDB): domain Bacteria; phylum Pseudomonadota; class Gammaproteobacteria; order Steroidobacterales; family Steroidobacteraceae; genus CADEFQ01. The sequence continues at coordinate 6,175 of CAUJHX010000177.1, forward strand.
CGAATGCATGCGCACGGGAACTTGGCCTGTGGCTGCGGCATGCATCTGCGCGATCTGGATCGACATCGGATCCTGCAGGCCCGGCTGCAGGGCGAGATCGACAGGCTGGTTCTCGGCCGTGCCCCGGACCCGCCCCTGCTGCCAGTCGAAATCTAGCGAGACATCACGGTTGGTGGCCTCACCGCCGTCGTCGCCGCGGAATTTCAGCGGCTGCGTGCGCCCATTGGCGAAGCGCAATTCCGAGGTTTGCGTCACCGTGTCCGGAATGGCGATGCGAAAGACGCCGCGCGCGAGGTTGCGCGAGTCGTAGAGCCAGGTGTCGGTGCCCGTGCGTCGCAGCTCGAGCTTCGAGGTGCCGGCATTGAAGCCCTTCCATTGCACCGAGTACGTCGCCTGGAATGGAGTGGGTGCCCAGTCGGCTGCGTGCGCGGGAAGCAGCGTCGACATCCCGGCCAGAAGCGCCAGCACGAAGCGAATATCAGTGAGTCTCGCCATCGAAATCCTCCACGACCGGCGCGAGGAGCCGCTGGCCGTCGAGCCAGGGGTGATTGT
>CAUJHX010000178.1 GCA_963204795.1 Pseudomonadota bacterium
GTGTCGATGGCGGGCAAGGGCACCGCCGTGCTCAGCCGCATCGCGGGGCAGTGGCGCATCCGCCATCTGCACACGGCACAGGCGCCGGCGCGCAAGTCCGACCCCGCGCCGCACTGACGCTTCCGACCGCCTGGCGCAAGACGTCAGGTGGAAGGCGACGCCGGCGCTGCTGCAGAGGCGGGCGGCGTGTCCAGGTTCCACATGTCGCGCAGGATGAGCCACTTGCCATCCTGCTTGCGCCACACTTCCAGGAACTTGCCGGCTCCCACCACCTTGCCTGCGGTGTCTTTCACCGTGAAATCTCCGGAATGCCAACCCACGTTGCCGGACACTCCGGTCGTGCTGGCACCCAATTCGAAGGTCGTCGCGGCCGAGACGGCAATGTCGGTCGTGTAGAACCTGCGCACCGCCTCCCGACTCGCGGCGGCCGGCGAGCCTGGCGGCATCACGACAGCGTCCTCGGCCATGAAAGCGAGAATCGCATCGACATCACCCCTCGAGTAGGCATCGATCAGCGCCGCCGAACCGCTGCGCATCGTGTCCTCGTCCGCCTTGCTGCCGGTGGCGTCGGGTGGCTGTGGCGCGCAGGCCGTGAGAATCAGAAGACCTGCTGCAAAGAATGCAGCTTTGCCCAGCTTGTGCATGGCTGTTCCCTCTGATTGCGAAGTCCAGTCACTCACGCAGCAAGTTGTACGCCGATGCCGTGCAGCAATTCAAGCCGGGTCAAGGCTCCGTGTCGAGGTCATTCATGGGCTCGATCCGGACATCGCCAATAACGCGCAGCACACCCGGAATTGCGAGGAGAGTCTCTCGGGTCATATCGATTGGCGCGAGTACCGTGACGACGATCGTGTCGGAGTCTGCGCCCCGCCCGCGCATGGGCACTGGATCATGACCGGCAAGGATCGAGAGGCCAGCGGCAGCGAGCCGCGAGGCAATCACCTGCGACCGAACGGCAGCGAACTCGAGTTGCCACGTGCGCATGGCCGTCAGGGCGCCAGCGCCGCCCACGCGCCGTGGGCATCGATGACGCCGGCACCGAAGCGCGGGTCCCAGCGCCCGCGGCCGGTGGTTGCGCGCAGCGCCGCACGCGCTCGGTCCTGTGTCAGACCGCGCCGACTGCCGGCGAGCAGTGCAAGCACGCCCGCAACGACCGGGCAGGCCGCCGACGTGCCGGTGTCGCTCGGGAACCAGCCCGCGAAATGGCTGAAGCCGCACACATCCGGCTTCTCGCGCGCGAGGGCCGCCGGGCCTTCCGAACTGTAGCCGATCCACTCGCGCCGCAGGTTCACTGCCCCGACACAGATTGAACGCTCATGACCACTTGCCCCCCAGATGCCGCGACCAGGTCCCTGATCATCGGCACAGCGCGGATCGGCGCACACGCCCCCGCAGTTGCCTGCCGCGAAGCTCACGAGGAGCCCTGCATCGAGCAGCTCCACGAGCTTGCGCGTGAACACATGATCAGGATTGCGCGTGTAGTTGCCGGGATCCCCCGGCGGAAAGGGATCCCAGGACTCCTGATACAGCCCCCAGCTGTTCGACAGCACCTGCGGTGTGCCGCCGGTCCTGAAGCTCGTGAGCGCGCGCTGGAACGATTGCAGCGCGCTCGACAGCAAGCCACCGACGCCCGCGCCGGGTGCAGTCTTGCCGATCGAGTAATCGTGGAATTGCGTCTCCGGGCAGGCAATCGCTGCATCGAATGCGCACATGTTGCCGTGGCCCTCCCATGCGACTGCGGCATCACCGGGCGGCGAACGGGGATCCGGCGACCAGCCGCCGGTGACTGGAAAGCGTGCGCCATCCACGCCCCCGTCGACGATGCCGATGACGGCACCCTGGCCCCGATACGCCGCGTCCTTCCACACGCGATCGGCGCCGAGAGCCCGCGCGACGTCAGCGCTCGAGCCGGTCGGCACCTGCGGCGTGCAGTCGATCGCTTCGGCAATCGGCGCAACCTGCGGATCGGCCCAGACACCGACGATGTGTCGGTGCGAACGCAGATCGTGCAGCGCCGCGCGCGCGATATCGGCCCGCACGACAAGCGTCTCGGCAGGGTGATCAGTGGGGGCCGCGGCACCCCGCACGGCGCGCGTCAGCGGCACAGGCTCGTAGGCCGGATCCACGCCGGCTGGCCACTCCGCGGCGCGGGTCGGCACGAGTTCGAGCAGTACGGACAGCCTGTCATTCACCACGGCACCCTCCTGCGTCGTCAAAGAGCGACTTGTCGGCGCTTCGGCCTTCCGCCTAGACTGCGCCGCGCATTGTGCGCGCTCTCAGCGTTTCCAAGGAGCCCCCATGATCATGTCCTTCCGTCGCGGCGTTGTCGCCCTGACCCTGCTTGCCTTCGTTGCAGCCGTCACTCCGGCACCCGCCACGGCCGCGATGATCGACACCAGCGCCGCCGTCGCGGCGTCCACGCGCGCCGCGAACCTTGCGCGCGTCGACAGCGTACTCGCCCGCGCCGACGTGCAGCAGCGCCTCACCGACCTCGGCGTCGCACCCGAAGCCGCCCATGAGCGCGCAGCGGCCCTCACCGATACCGAACTCGCGGGTTTCGCTGCGCAACTCGAGAACGCGCCGGCCGGTGGCGAGGTCCTTGCGGTCATCGGACTCGTCTTCGTCGTGCTCATGATTCTCGAGTTCACCGGCGTGATCGACATCTTCAAGAAGGCCTGACAGGGGCGGGCGCGCCATGTTGCGCGTCGGTCCTGCGGCGGGGCTTGTGTTGGCGCTGCTCGCCGGCGGTTGCAGTTTCTCGCCCCCGAAATCCGGCGGGCCGGGCGCGACATACGCGTCGTGGCCCGCCGATGCCCCCACCCGCGTTGAACTCGCGGACACGCCTTTCTTCCCCCAGAACGACTACCAGTGCGGTCCGGCCGCGCTTGCGACGCTTCTCGGGGCAGGCGGCATCGACGCGCTGCCCGCTGATCTCGTCGACGAGGTCTATATTCCGGCCCGCAGGGGCAGTCTGCAGACGGAAATGCTCGCGGCGACGCGACAGCGGCGCCGCATCCCGTATGTGCTCGAGCCGCGGTTCGATGCGCTGGTGCACGAGCTCGCGGGAGGGCGCCCCGTGCTCGTCCTGCTGAACCTCGGCATCAGGTCATGGCCGATCTGGCATTACGCCGTCGTGATCGGCTATGAGCGCGATGCGGAACGCCTGCTGCTGCGCTCGGGCACGACGCAACGTGCGCGCCTGTCGCTGCGTCGTTTTCGCGGCGCCTGGGCGCGCGCGGACGACTGGGGCTTCGTGGCTCTGCGGCCCGGTGAGCTTCCTCAGGCGGCAACGCCCGCCCGCTATGCGGCAGCTGTCGCAGATTTCGAACGGATCGATCCGCGCGCCGCGATGCTCGCCTGGTCCGCCGGCATGGCACGCTGGCCGGACGAGCCGCTGCTGCGTTTCGGCGCGGCCAACGCGCTCCTTGCGCAGGGCGATCGCGCAGGTGCCGAAGAGGCGCTGCGCGAACTGCTGCTGCGCGCGCCGGCGGACATGGCCGCGCGCAACAACTACGCGGAACTCCTGTCGCAGCGCGGCTGCCGCGCGGCGGCTCTGGCGGAGATCACCGTGGCGCAAGCGCATGCGCGCGGCACGCCACTCGCGGCGGTGATCGACACGACCGCGAACGAGATTGCAGCGCGGGCAGCCGATCCGGTGGCACCCTGCCCGCGCTGAGCCCGCTTCACCGTCGCTGCACCCCGCCGAGTTCGCGCGCCCGCAGCAGCCTGTAAGCCGCCGGAATCACGAGCATCGACAGCAGCGGCGCACTCAGCATGCCGCCCACCATCGGCGCCGCGATCCGCTGCATCACTTCCGAGCCCGCGCCGCCCCCGAGCAGGATCGGCAACAGGCCCGCGATGATCACGGCGACGGTCATCGCCTTCGGGCGCACGCGCTGCACCGCGCCCTCCATGATCGCCGCATCGAGATCGGCGATACCGGCATCGGGGCGCGCAGCAAGCGTGCGCTCCCACGCCTGGCGCAGGTACAGCAGCATGATGATGCCGAACTCCGCGGCGACACCGGCGAGCGCGATGAAGCCGATCAGGGACGCCACCGAGATCGCATGTCCCAGCAGCCACACGAGCCACAGGCCGCCCACCAGCGCGAACGGCAGCGACAGCATGATGATCGCAGCCTCCGAAGCGCGTCGAAAGACGACGCAGATGAGCCCGAAGATGATCACGAGCACCGCCGGCACGACGAGCCGCAGCCGCTCCTGCGTGCGCGCCAGATACTCGAATTGCCCCGACCACGCGAGCGAATAGCCGGCAGGCAGCGGCACGTCGCGCGCGGTCGCCTCCTTGAGGTCTGCAACGACCGAGCCGAGATCCCGGCCGGCGACGTCGACATAGACATAGCTCGCGAGCCGGCCGTTGTCGCTCTTCAACATCGGCGGCCCGGAATCGAGGGCAACATCGGCGACCTGCGCGAGGGTCAGTTGCTCGCCTCCCGGCGCCACAATCGGCAGGCGCGCGATCGCTTCGACCGAGTCGCGCTCCGCACGCGGGTAGCGCACCACGACCGGGTAGCGCTCCCTGCCCGAGAGCGTCTGCGTCACGGGCTCACCCCCGATCGCGGTCGCGATGAGATCCTGCAGATCCTGTTGCGACAGGCCAAAGCGGGCCGCGCGCACGGGATCGACGCGGATGTCGAGATAGCGGCCCCCTTCAACACGCTCGGCAAGCGCCGAACTCACACCGGGCACGTCGCGCGCGACCATCTCGATGTGGTCTGCGATCCGGGCAAGCTCCGCGACATCGGGACCCATGACCTTGATGCCGATCGGGCTCTTGATGCCGGTCGCCAGCATGTCGATGCGATTGCGGATCGGTGGTACCCAGAGATTCGTCAGTCCGGGCACATGCACCGCCGCATCGAGCGCCTCGCGCAGCTTCGCGGGCGTCATGCCCGGCCGCCATTCGCTGCGCGGCTTGAAGGTCACCGTGGTCTCGAACATCTCGAGCGGTGCCGGGTCGGTAGCCGTTTCGGCTCGCCCCGCCTTGCCGAAGACATGCGCCACTTCCGGGACCGTGCGGATCATCCGGTCGGTCTGACCAAGAAGCTGCGCGGCCTTGCCGGCCGAGAGCCCGGGCAGTGCCGTCGGCATGTAGAGGAGCGCGCCTTCATCGATCACCGGCAGGAACTCGCTGCCGAGGCGCGACAGCGGCACGAGCGACAGCAGCAGTGCGCCACCGGCCAGCACGAGCGTCGCGCGCGGATGGCGCAGCACGCGTTCGATCACGGGGCGGTAACCCGCGATCAGCCAGCGGTTGACTGGATTATCGCGCTCGGGCCGGATGCGCCCGCGGATCAGAGATCCGATCAACACCGGGATCAGTGTGACTGCGAGGACGGCAGCGGCGGCCATCGCCCAGGTTTTCGTGTACGCGAGCGGCGAGAAGAGGCGCCCCTCCTGGGCCTGGAGGGCAAACACCGGAATGAAAGAGAGCGTGATCACGAGGAGACTGACGAAGAGCGCCGGCCCTACTTCGCACGCCGCCGCGCGCGCGATCTCGAGGCGCTCGGCCTCCTGCGGCACGCGCCCGTTCCGCGCCTCGAAGTGTTCGAGGTGCTTGTGCGCGTTCTCGATCATCACGACTGCGGCATCGACCATGGCTCCGATGGCAATCGCGATGCCACCGAGCGACAGCAGGTTCGTGCTGATGCCCTGATAGTGCATCACGATGAACGCCGCGAGCACGCCGAGCGGCAGTGTCACCACGGCCACCAGCGCGGAGCGCGCGTGCCAGAGAAAAACCGCGCACACGAGCGCGACCACCAGAAACTCCTCGGCGAGCTTGCGCGCAAGATTGCGCACGGCTTCAAGGATCAGTGCCGAACGATCGTAGACCGTGACGATCTCGACGCCCGCAGGCAGGCTGCCCTTGAGATTCCCGAGTCGGGCCTTCACGGCATCAATGGCGGCGAGCGCGTTCTTGCCGGAGCGCAGGACGACGATTCCGCCCGTGACCTCACCTTCGCCGTCGAGCTCGGCGATGCCACGGCGCAGGACCGGGCCGCGCTGGACGAGTGCCACATCGCGCAAGAGCACCGGTGCGCCATCCGCACCGAGCGTCACCGGAATCCGCTCCAGATCATCACGGGTGCGCAGGTAGCCCTCGCTGCGCACCATGATCTCGGCCTCCGCCTGCTCGATCACCGATCCGCCGGTGGCCCCGTTCGCCGCGCGGATCGCCTCGATCAGCTGTGCGACAGTCACGCTTCGCGCTGCGAGCGCGGTCGGGTCGGGCTGCACCTGCCAGCCCTGCACCATGCCCCCGACGGTCGCAACTTCGGCAACATCAGGGACGGTCTTCAGTTCATAGCGCAGGAACCAGTCCTGCAGCGCCCGCAACTCACCCGGTCCGTGCGCGCCGCTGCGATCGACCAGCGCGTATTCATAGATCCAGCCGACCCCTGTCGCATCGGGCCCGAGGGCGGGTGAGACCGCCGCAGGCAAACGCTCGCGCACCTGGCTCAGGTACTCGAGTACCCGCGAGCGCGCCCAGTAGAGATCGGTATCGTCATCGAACAGCACGTAGACGAACGAATCGCCGAAGAAGGAGAAACCGCGCACCGCCTTGACGCCCGGCACCGAGAGCATCGTGGTCGAAAGCGGATAGGTCACCTGGTCCTCGACGATGCGCGGCGCCTGCCCGGGCCACTCCGTGCGAATGACGACCTGCGTATCGGAGAGGTCCGGCAGCGCATCGAGGGGCGCGCGCACGACGGCCCAGATCCCCCACGCGGCGATCACCAGTGCGCCGATCAGCACGACGGCGCGATGGGCGATCGCGGCGGCGATGAGGCGCGCGATCATGGGTGCGTCCCGTGCCCGCCGAGGCGTTCGAGCGCGCCGGAGAGGCTCGCTTCCGAATCGAGCAGGAACTGCCCCGACACGACCACCTGGTCACCCGCCGCGAGTCCCGCCAGGATTTCCGTGCGGCCGCCGCTGCTGCGGCCGGTGCGCACAGCCATCGGCATGAAATGCGCGTCACCGTGACGCACGATCACGTGCGCCTGCTCGCCACTGCCGATCACCGCGTCACTCGGCACCAGCAGGCTCTCGGGGCCGGCGTCCGACCGCAGGACGACGCGCGCCTGTTGTCCCGCCGCGAGCACGCCATCGGGATTGGCAAGCACGATGCGCGCCTGCTGGGTGCGGCTCGCCGGATCGAGTGTCGGCAACAGGGACTCGACGTGTCCCTCGACAGGTCGCGCGACACCGCCCACTTCGGCGACGACGCGAGCACCCGCGGCAATGCCCGCCGCCTCAGCTTGGGGAATCGCCGCCTGCAACCAGACCGTTCGCGTGCCGTTGACCCGAAACAGCGTCGCGCCGACGACTGCGACCTCGCCCTCGCGCACGCCGATCTCGCTGACGACGCCCTGCTCGGGCGTCGTCAGCACAATGCGCCCGTCGCGGCCGAGTTGCGTGCCATCCGGCACACCGAGCGCACGCAGTCGTGCTTGCGCGGCCGCTTCGAGTTCGCGCGTGCCCGTCTCGGCGGATTGCGCGATGGCTTGTGCCTCCGCGAGCGCGCTGCTCCACGCGGGAGCAATCACGCTCGCCAGCGGCTCGCCTCGCCGGACCTTCGTGAACGGCGCCTTGACGTACAGCCGATCCACGATGACCTCGGTACGTGCGCTCACGACGCGCTCGAGCCGCAGGTCCCAGGCGATCGTGCCGGACACGGCGAGTTCGCCATCGAGCCGACCCTTTTCGACCGCCACCGTGCGCACTCCGAGATTGTGCTGGGTGACGGCAGATACCTCGACGCCGGACTTCACCTCTTCATCCGCATACTTCGGCTGCAACTGCATGTCCATGAAAGGGGACTTGCCGGGCTTCGCGAAGTGCTGGTCCGGCACCATCGGGTCGTACCAGTAGAGGACCTTGCGTTCCCCGGCAGGCACCGTTGCCACGGGCTGATCGCCGCGTCCTGCGCTCCACCAGCCGATAGCGCCGGCGAGCGCCGCGAGCGCAGCCAGGACCACGAAACCCCGTTTGCCGATCGTCATGGTGTCGTCTCCCCGAAGAGATAAGCCAGCTCCACCCAGGCACGGCCGAGACCGGCGAGATGCTGTGCGTGCGCGCGGTGCGCGGTCGACTCGTCGCGGCGGGCGTCGAGCCAGGAATTCAGCTCGCCGCCGGCGCGATAGGACGCGAGCGCCGCGGCACTGCGATCCCGGGCGAGTTTCAGGACTTGTTCATGTATGGACACCTGGCGCCGGAGCGCCTCCCAGCGCGCATACGCTGCACGGATGCGCGCCGTCAGCTCGAGACGCAGGCTCTCCTCTGACGCACGCGCCGCGCGCTGCTCCGCTGTGCGCGCTGCGATGCCCGGCGCCTGCCGGTTGCCCGCGAAGAGCGGCAGACTGACACCCACTTCGAACATCAGCATGTCGTCGAAGCCGCTCCGCTGTCCGTAGCTCGCGGTGAAATCCCAGTCAGGTCGACGCTCGGCCCGCGCCTCGTCAACTGCGGCGACAGCCGATGCCACTTTCGCCCCGGCCGAGCGCAACAGAGGCTGCCTGTCGAGTATCGCGAGCGCCTCACCCTCCGGGCGGGGCGCGCGGTCGAAGTCAGGCGCCGAGGCCGCGATCGTGACGGCCTCATCGCCGATCCAGCGACGCAGTTCAGCCAGGGCCTCGCCTGCCGTGCCCTCGGCGGCGGCGACCTCGCTGTCGACTTCGAGCACGCCCGCCTCGGCCGATAACGCATCGAGCACCGATCCACCACCCGCAACGCGCGCGCGCGTCAGGCGGGCGGCAAGCTGCGCCTGTGTGCGCAACGAACCCAGGGCTTCGATCTCGCGCCTTGCAGACCAGACATCGACCCAGGCACTCGCGGCCGCCCGGGCGACATCGAGGCGCTCGACTTCGGCGTCGAGCTGCGCGAGCTCGACGTTGCGCGCGGCGGCCCGGCGTTGCGCGGCGCGCTTGGCGCGCGCCGGCAGCGCCTGACGCAGCCCGATCGTCTTCTGCGTCATGGAATCGGCGTCAAAGTCGAAGGCGTCCGCGCCCGACACGGGCAGGCTATCGAACCCGATCGCGAGCATCGGATCGGGCAGACGCCCGGCGCGACGCAGGTCCTCTGCAGCGGCTTCGATGGTGGCGCGACTGGCCTCGAGTTGCGGCGCAAATTCGACGGCGCGGCGCGCAGCCTCGGCGAGCGTAAGTTCATTCGCGGACGCGCTGCCCGTCGCCATTGCGAACCAGGCGATCACAAGGCAGCACGACACGCCGCGCGCGACTCGCGGCGCACTGGCACGGGTTGGTTGGGACATGAATCCTCCGGAGACGGACAGGCACGGGCCAGCGCACTCGCGCCGGCGCGATCTCGCGCGAAGCCGGAGAGGACTAGATCAGGAGGCTACAGAAGCGCAGCCGTGGAGGCGGGTCTCCCGTGGCGGGCGGCGTATCGTTTCGCGGGACGACCTCGAGCATCGAAGCGTCCACGACCGGAAAGCTCGCACACAGCGTAAAGCCGACGGCGGGTACGGTTGATTTGACGAAATCTGCTGGCGCCGGTGAATCCGGCGCGCAGTGGCTCGCGCAGAGCACCATGGCCGTATCGCCGGACGCGCCGGCGCAGTGATGACTGGCCAGCGCATACTGCTGGAAAAGGAGGCAGAACGCCGCTGCAAAGGCGATATACAAACCGCGCTGACGCCGCCCGATCATGCAATGGATTCTACGCCCCGCACCCCCTGCCCGAAAGGACCCACGTCAAATTGTCTTCACGAGCTGGCGCAGGTAGGCCGCAAACGACCTGCCCAGCTCGGGGTGGGCGAGCGCATGCTCGACGGTGGCCTGCAAGTAGCCGAGTTTGTTGCCGCAGTCGTAGCGCTTGCCCGCGAATCGATAGGCGTAGACCGGTTCATCCTGCATCAGCCGCGCGATGCCGTCGGTCAGCTGGATCTCGCCACCCGCGCCGCGACCGATGCGCTCGAGGTGCTCGAAGACGCGCGCCGTCAGCACGTAGCGCCCGACGACGGCAAGCCTCGAAGGCGCCGCGGCGGGCTTCGGCTTCTCGACGATGCTGCGGATTCGCTGCACCGGGCCCGCGCCGCGCTCCACGGCCACGATGCCGTACTTGTCGGTCTCCTTCTTCGGCACTTCCTCGACGCCCAGGATGCTCGCGTGCACCTCCGCGTAAACCTCGGCCATCTGCGCGAGGCAGCCCTGCTCGCCCTCGATCAGATCGTCAGCGAGGTGCACGAAGAACGGCTCGAAGCCGATCGCGGGCGCCGCGCACAGCACGGCGTGGCCGAGGCCCAGCGGCGCAGGCTGGCGGATGTAGATGCACGAGGCGTACCGCGGCAGGACGCTGCGCAGCTGGCGCACCAGTTCGTTCTTGCCCTGCGACACGAGCAGCTTTTCCAGTTCCTGGTCGGAATCGAAATGGTCTTCGATGGCGCGCTTCGACGCACCGGTGATGAAGACGAGCCGGCGCGCGCCTGCTTCCAGCGCCTCTTCCACGGCGTACTGGATGAGCGGCTTGTCCACGACAGGCAACATCTCCTTGGGGCTCGCCTTGGTCGCCGGCAGAAACCGGGTGCCACGGCCGGCCACGGGAAACACCGCAGTACGGATCGAAGCTTTCATGCGCATGCGCCAATACTAGCGTATCGGCCGCCTGCGCCGCCTCACCTTGCTGGCGCTGCCACCTTCTTCGGCACGGCGGGCTTCGCCGCGGCACCACCGACCCGCATCTCCGCACGATTGTCGTCGATGACCTTGCGGCCGATGCCCTCGACCAGCGCGAGCTCCTCGATGCTCTTGAACGGCCCGTGCGCCTTTCGATAGGCAACGATCGCTTCAGCCCGCGCCGGCCCGATGCCTTTCAGCGCGCGATCGAGCGTGGCTGCATCGGCGGTGTTGATGTTGACGGGATCGGCGAGCGCAATCAGCGGCGCGGCACAGCAAAGGAGCAGGCAGGCAATGAAGGATCGCATGTGGAGTCTCCCCGGTTGGTTGGGCGGCCGTGGCCGCATGGGGAAGACGCTACGCCGCGCGCAGCGGCGTGCCGAGCCGGAAAAGCGCTGTGTTCGTGCAGATTGAGCGTCGCCTAATCGCGAATGGGCTTGTCCGCGCCTTCGTTGACCCGCTCGCGCAGGTCCTTGCCGGGCTTGAAATGCGGCACGTACTTGCCGGCGAGCGCCACGGCTTCGCCGGTCTTCGGATTGCGCCCCTGACGCGGCGGACGGAAATGCAGCGAGAAGCTGCCGTAACCGCGGATCTCGATGCGGTCACCGGTCGCGAGGGCATCGCTCATGATCTCGAGGATCTGCTTCAGCGCGAGCTCGACGTCTTTCGCCGGCAGGTGCTTCTGCTTCGCGGTGATGATCTCGATGAGTTCCGATTTGGTCATGCCGCCCTCACCCCCGGTGCGGTCGGTGCCCGGATCTCGCGATCCGGGCACCGGCGCCATCGACAATCAACTGCTTGCCGGATCAGGACCGGTCCGACGAGCCGATCTGCTCCTTCAGCAGGTCGCCCAGCGACGTGCCGGAACTGGCAGGGCCCTGATCGGAACGATAGCTCGACACGGCCTCGGCCTCTTCGTGGGCCTCTTTCGCCTTGATCGACAGCGAGATCGTGCGCGTCTTCCTGTCAACGCCCGTGAACTTCGCCTCGACCTCGTCGCCTTCCTTCAGCACGGTGCGCGCGTCCTCGACGCGATCACGCGCGAGCTCGGAAGCGCGCAGCTGCCCTTCGATGCCGTTGCCGAGATCGATCACGGCGCCGCGCGCGTCGACTTCCTTGACGGTGCCGCGCACGATCGTGCCGCGCGGATTCTCGGTGATATAGGCCGAGAACGGGTCCTTCGCGAGCTGCTTGACCCCGAGCGAGATGCGCTCGCGCTCCGGGTCGATCGAGAGCACCATCGCCTCGAGCAACTGGCCCTTCTGATAGCTGCGCACGGCTTCCTCGCCGGGCACGTCCCACGAGATGTCGGAGAGGTGCACGAGCCCGTCGATGCCGCCCGGCAGACCGATGAAGATGCCGAAATCGGTGATCGACTTGATCTGGCCGGACACGTGATCGCCGCGGTTGCTGTTCTCGGCGAATTCCTTCCACGGATTCGCCTGACACTGCTTGAGACCCAGCGAGATGCGGCGGCGCTCCTCGTCGACGTCGAGCACCATGACCTCGACTTCCTGGCCGGTCTGCACGACCTTGGCCGGATTGACGTTCTTGTTGGTCCAGTCCATCTCGGATACGTGCACGAGACCTTCGACGCCGTCCTCGATTTCGACGAATGCGCCGTAGTCGGCGATATTCGTGATCTTGCCGAACACGCGCGTGTTGGGCGGGTAGCGGCGTGCAATGTTCTCCCACGGATCGGCGCCGAGTTGCTTCAGGCCGAGCGAGACGCGCGAGCGCTCGCGGTCGAACTTCAGGATGCGCACTTCGATCTCGTCGGCGACCTTGACCACCTCCGACGGATGCTTGACGCGCTTCCACGCCATGTCGGTGATGTGCAGCAGGCCGTCGATGCCGCCGAGGTCGACGAACGCACCGTAGTCGGTGAGATTCTTGACCGTACCGCGCACGACCGAGCCTTCCTGCAGGTTGTCCAGCAGCGCGCTGCGCTCGGCGGAGAACTCCTGCTCGACGACCGCGCGACGCGAAACGACCACGTTGTTGCGCTTCTGGTCGAGCTTGATGACCTTGAACTCGAGCGGCTTGCCCTCGAGGTACGCGGTATCGCGCACGGGGCGCACGTCGACCAGCGAGCCGGGCAGGAACGCGCGCACTGTCTCGATTTCGACGGTGAAGCCGCCCTTGACGCGCCCGGTGATCACGCCCGAGACGATTTCGCTCGCCTCGAACGCCTTCTCGAGGCGGGTCCAGGTGCGCGCGCGCTTGGCCTTCTCGCGCGACAGGCGCGTCTCACCGTTGCCATCCTCGACGGCATCGAGCGCGACTTCCACCTGGTCACCCGGCTTGACCTCGATCTCGCCGCGTTCGTTCTTGAACTGATCGACGCCGATCACGGCCTCGGACTTGAGACCGACATTCACGACGACCACGTCGTCGGTGACTCCGACGACAAGCCCGGTGAGGATCATCCCCGGACGGATGCGCTGGTTGGCGAGACTCTGCTCGAAGAGTTGAGCAAAACTTTCAGTCATTTGTTTGATGTCCTGCATGCGCGGCCCGGCCGCGCTGTCATGCCCCGACCCGTCCGTGGGCCATGGGAAAACCACAAAAAAACACCACTCCCTGCGGTGCCGCTATCGATGCTCCGCGCGTCAGCTCCACAGGCCCCGCGCCCGTCCCGCCGACAGTACCGATTCGACGACCTGGGCAATGCTCATGCCAGTCGAGTCGATGATGCGGGCGTCCGGCGCAGGCTTCAGCGGCGCGACCTCGCGGGTCGAATCTCGCTGATCCCGTTCGGCTATCTCACGCGAAAGGGCGGCGAGGTTAGCATCAGAACCCTTTTCTTTCAACTGCTTATGGCGCCTCAGCGCGCGCTCTGCGGCGCTCGCGGTGAGATAGATCTTGAGATCGGCAGCCGGAAAGATCACCGTCCCCATGTCCCGCCCGTCAGCCACGAGACCGGGGGAAACCCTGAATGCCCTCTGGCGTGCCAGGAGCGCTTCCCTGACCTCCGGCCAGGCGGCCACGCGGGAGGCCCCCTGGCCGGCTTCCTCGGACCGGACCTCGCGTGTCACGTCGACCCGATCCAGCCGGATGCGCTCCCTGCCCTCCTCGTCGCCACTGAATTCGACGCTCATGGCACGCGCGAGCGCCGCATGCCCCGCAACGTCGTCGGGCGCGAGCCCGCTACCGCGGCCCGACAGCGCGACGAGCCGGTACAGCGCACCGCTGTCGAGCAGGTGCCAGCCGAGGAGACGGGCCACCTCGCGGCTGATCGTACCTTTGCCTGACCCACTGGGGCCGTCGATCGTGACCACCGGAACGTGGCTTGCCGCATCCATGCGTCAGTCCTGTGAAATGGCGAGTCCGGCCGAGCGCGCAAGCGGCACGAAGCCCGGAAAGGATGTCGCCACATTGGCGACGTCCAGGATCTCGAGCGGGCCCGACGCCCGCAGGCTTGCGACGGCGAACGCCATGGCGATGCGGTGATCACCGTGGCTGTCGATCGTCCCCCCCGAGATCCGACCGCCCTCGATGCGGATACCGTCCGCATGGAGCTCATGTCGCACGCCGAGGCGTCCGAGGCCCTCCGCCATCACGGCGAGACGGTCGGTTTCCTTGACGCGCAGCTCTTCGGCGCCAGTGAGCTCTGTCACGCCGTCGGCCGCCGCTGCAGCGATGAACAACACCGGGAACTCGTCGATCGCGAGCGGCACGAGTTCCCCGGGGATGCGGATGCCTCGCAGCTGGCTCGCCCGCACGATGAGGTCGGCACTCGGCTCGCCGCCGCTTTCGCGACGGTTCTCCATCCGGATGTCCGCCCCCATCAGGCCCAGGATGTCGAGGATGCCCGTGCGGGTCGGGTTCACGCCGACATTTCGCAGCGTGAGGCCCTCGTGCGCAGCGAGCGCGCCGGCGACGAGAAAGAACGCCGCGGAGGAGATGTCGGCCGGTACCTCGACACGCGTTGCCGTGAGACGCTGACCGCCCGCGATACCAACGGTCGCGCCTTGGCGCTGCAACTGCACGCCGAAACCGGTGAGCATGCGCTCGGTGTGATCGCGGGTGGGCGCGGGCTCCGTCACGCACGTGACCCCTTCGGCTGCGAGGCCCGCGAGCAGGATGGCCGATTTCACCTGCGCACTCGGCACCGGCAGGACATAGTCGATCGCGGTGAGCTTGCGTCCGCCGCCGATCTGCACGGGCGGCGTGCCCTGCGCCGTCTCGATGGCCGCGCCCATCGCGCGCAGCGGCAGCGCCACGCGCTCCATGGGACGGCGCATCAGCGAAGCGTCGCCGATGAGCGTCGAGTCGAAGGGCTGCGCTGCCAACAGCCCCATGAAGAGGCGCAGCGCCGTGCCCGAATTGCCCATGTCGAGCACCTGCCCGGGCGCGGCGAGGCCGCGCGCACCGGCGCCGTGCACGGTGAGCTGCGTCGCCGAGTGCTGCTCGATGGCGACGCCCATCGCGCGCAGCGCCGCGAGCGTCGCGTGGCAATCCTCGCTCGGCAGAAAGCCCGTGATCCCGGTTTGTCCCGCAGCGATCCCGCCGAGCATCAGCGCGCGATGCGAAATCGACTTGTCGCCGGGCACCGTGAGCTCACCGCCAACCCTGGCTGCCGGCTGCACCACATAGCGCGCTCCCGGGTGACTCAACGCGGCTCGCTCCCGAGCCACGCATCCACGCCCTCGAGCAGGCGGGAGTTCTCCCCGACCAGCCCGACCGTGATGCGCAGATAGTCCGCGAGGCCGTAATTTCCGACCGGGCGCACGATCAGTCCCCGGCGCAGCAGGTAATCGTTGAGTGCAGCGGCGCGCGCGGCGCTGCCGATGTTCGCCAGCAGAAAATTGCCGGCCGACGGCAGCACAGCGAGACCGCGCGCCGCAAGTTCACGCGCCAGTCGCGGTCGTTCCTGCGCGACAAGTGCCACCGATCGCGCGATGTGGCGCGGGTCCGCAAGAGCCGCGCGCGCGCCCTCGAGCGCGATCGAGTTCACGTTGAAGGGCTGGCGGATGCGATTCAGGACGTCCGCCACTTCCGGATGACTCGCAGCAAAGCCGACGCGCAGCGCGGCAAGACCATAGGCCTTCGAGAAGGTGCGTACGACGACCAGGTTCGGGTAGCGGGCGAGCCAGGCGAGACCATCACCGCAGCCTGCCTCGACTGCATACTCGAAATAGGCCTCATCCAGCACAACGAGCGCCGTTGCAGGCACGCGTGCGATGAAGCCTTCGATGGCAGCGGCCTCCACCCAGGTGCCCGTGGGGTTGTTGGGATTGGCGATGAATACGAGCCGCGTGGCCGGCGTAATCGCAGCGAACATCGCCTCGAGGTCGTGGCCGAGCGGCATCTTCGCATGCGTCACGGGAAGCGCCGGCACGGCAACCGCACGTGCCCCGGTCGCCTGAACAGCGAGCGGATAGACAGCAAAGCAATACTGCGAGTACACCGCCTCGGTGCCCGGGGTCAGGAAACTTTCCGCAAGCAGCACCAGCACGTCGTTCGAACCGTTGCCGAGCGTGAGTTGCGCAGGCGCGAGGCCATGGCGGGCCGCCAGGGCCTGCTTGAGCGCGTGGCCGCTGCCGTCCGGGTAAAGGCCCGACTCGGCGAGCGCCGCCTGCATCGCGGCGAGCGACGCGGGGCTCGCACCGAGGGGGTTCTCGTTCGAGGCGAGCTTGACGATGTCCGTGAGCCCGAGCTCCCGGGCGAGCTCGCTGACCGGTTTGCCGGGCGTGTAGGGCGCAATGCGTCGCACGCTCTCGCTCGCAAGCCCGGCCGGATGCTGTGAGCTCACTGGATCGCGCGCGGATAGGCGCCCAGGACACGAAACAGTGATGCCCGCTTCTTCAGGCTTGCGAGCGCCTTTGCGATGCGTGGCTCCGCCGCGTGGCCCTCGATATCGAGGAAGAACACGTAGTCCCACTTGCGCCGGCCAGAAGGCCGCGACTCGATCCGCGTGACATTGATGCGATGCTTCGCGAGCGGCTCGAGGAGGCGGTAGAGCGCGCCCGGCGCATCGGTGTGGCCGCCCGAGACGATGATGCTCGTGCGATCGACGCCACTTGGCGCGAAGAGCTTGCGACCCACCACGAGGAAGCGGGTTGTGTTGTCGGGCCGGTCCTCGATCTCGGCGACCAGCACGGTGAGACCGTAGACCTCGGCGGCCGTATCGCCCGCGATCGCCGCCGTGTCCTTCTCGTCGCGCGCGCGGCGGGCCCCTTCGGCGTTGCTGGCGACGGGCACGAGTTCCACGTCCGGCAGGTGTTCCTTCAGCCAGTCACGGCACTGGGCCAGCGACTGCGGATGCGAGCAGATACGCTTCACGCGTTTCAGGCTGTCCATGCGCCCCATCAGGAAATGATGGATGCGCAGCTCCACCTCGCCGCAGATGTGCAGCGGCGAGGACAGAAACCGGTCGAGCGTGTAATTGACGGTACCTTCGCTCGAATTCTCGATCGGCACAACGCCGAAATCGGCATTGGCCGCTTCGACTTCGTGAAACACCTCGTCGATCGAGGCGAGCGCGAGCGCGCGCACCGAGTGACCGAAATGCTTGAGCACCGCAGCCTGGGTGAAGGTGCCTTCGGGACCGAGATACGCAACCTTGAGCGGCTCCTGCTGCGCGAGGCAGGCCGACATGATCTCGCGAAAGAGCCGCAGGATCTCCTCGTCGCGCAGGGGCCCCTTGTTGCGTTCGAGCGCACGTCGCAGGACTTCCGCCTCGCGTTCGGGACGATAGAAATCGACCGTACGGCCTTCCTTGTGCTTCGAGATGCCGACATCGCGCGCAAGTCCCGCCCGTTCGTTCAGCAGCGCGTGGATCCTGGCGTCGATGCCGTCGATGCGGCTGCGGATCCGTGCCAGTGCCTGCGTCCGGTCGCGGCGCCCGTCCTTCGTTGCACTGCGCCTTGCCATGGCGATTCCCGCGCGTCAGACGACGCGTGCGGAAAGCACCCCGTCGATGGCGCGGATCTTTGCGACCACCTCGTCGGGAATTGCCCCGTCCGCATCGATCAGTGTGTAGGCGTACTCGCCGCGCGACTTGTTCAGGAGATCGGCGATGTTGAGCTGCGCGGCCGCCAGACAGGTCGAGATCTGGCCGACCATGTTCGGCACGTTGCTGTTCGCGATTGCAAGCCGCACGGTGCCCGGCACGCGGGGAAGCACGGCCTCGGGGAAGTTGACGCAGTTGCGCAGGTTGCCGTTCTCGAGAAAGTCGCGCAGGGTTTCGGCGGCCATCACCGCACAGTTTTCCTCGGCTTCACCGGTGGACGCGCCGAGGTGTGGCAACGTCACGACCCTGGGGTGATCCTTGAGGCCGTTCTTCGGGAAGTCGCACACGTAACCGTGCAGGTGGCCGGCGTCGAGCGAGGCGATCACCGCCTGGTCGTCGACGATCGGCGCGCGCGCGAAATTGAGCACGACGCCGCCCTTCTTCATCAGCGCGAGCCGCGCGGCACTCACGAGCCCGCGCGTCTGGTCATTGAGTGGCACATGCACGCTGATGATGTCGGCACGCGCGAACAGATCATCGAGCGAGAGCGCCTGTTCCACGCTCGACGACAGCTGCCAGGCGCGCTGCACGGTGATCTGCGGGTCGTAGCCGAGCACTTTCATGCCGAGCGCGAGCGCGGAGTTCGCCACCTCGACGCCGATCGCGCCGAGGCCCACGACCCCGAGCACGCGTCCCGGAAGTTCGAAACCGACGAAGTTCTTCTTACCCTTCTCGACCGTCTCGTCGATCGACTTGTCGTCGCCCTGCGTGCGGCGCGCGAAGTCCCACGCGGCGCAGACGTTGCGCGCGGCGATCAGCATGCCTGCGATCACGAGTTCCTTGACCGCGTTGGCGTTTGCGCCCGGCGCGTTGAATACGGGGATGCCACGCTTTGACAGCGCAGCCACCGGGATGTTGTTCACGCCGGCTCCGGCGCGACCCACGGCGAGCATGCCCGCCGGGATCGTCATGGAGTGCATGTCGGCCGAGCGCACGAGGATCGCATCGGGCCGCGCGATGTCGGAGGCCACTTCGTAACGCTCGCGCGGCAGGCGCTCGAGCCCCTTTACACTGATGTTGTTGAGTGTCTGGATCCGGAAAGTCATGCGTGGCGGCTCTGGAAGTCTTTCATGAAGGCGATGAGGGCATCGATGCCTTCGATCGGCATCGCGTTGTAGATCGAGGCACGAAAGCCCCCGACGGAGCGATGCCCTTCGAGGTTCACGAGGCCTGCCTTGCCGGCCTCCGCGAGGAAAGTCTTCTCGAGATCCGGATTCGGGATCGTGAACGGCACGTTCATCCAGGAGCGCGCTTCCTTCGTGACCGGATTGCGGTAATAGCCCGAGGCATCGATCGCCGCATAGAGGCGCTGCGCCTTGGCGCGGTTGCGATCGGCCATGGCCGCGAGACCACCATTCCTGCGCAACCACTTGAACACGAGGCCCGCGAAATACCAGCCGAAAGTCGGTGGCGTGTTGAGCATGGAACCATCTTTCGCCATCGCGCCGTAGTCCCAGACGAGCGGCGTGCCGGCGCGGGCATGGCCGATCAGGTCTTCGCGCACGATCACGATCACGAGCCCCGCGGGTCCGATGTTCTTCTGCGCGCCAGCGTAAATGAGGCCGAACTTCGCCACGTCGACCGGGCGCGAGAGGATCGTCGAAGAGAAGTCCGCCACGAGCGGCACGTCCCCCGTCGCGGGCACATAGGGAAACTCCACTCCGCCGATTGTCTCGTTCGGGGTGTAATGCACGTAGGCGGCGCCCGGCGTCAGCTTGAGCGAACCCTGCGCCGGCACAGTGCTGTAATTGCTCGCAGCCTCATCCGCGGCCACGTTCACCTTCGCGTAGCGCTTCGCCTCGCCGATCGCCTTCTTCGACCAGGCGCCCGTGTTGACATAGTCGACGGTCGAATCCGGGCCGGCCAGATTGAGTGGAATCGCCGCAAACTGACCGGTCGCGCCGCCCTGCAGAAAGAGCACTTTGTAGTGAGCGGGAACTGCGAGCAGCTCACGCAAGTCAGCCTCGGCCTCCTGCGCGAGCGCAACGAAGGCCTTGCCGCGATGACTCACTTCCATCACCGACATGCCGCTGCCGCGCCAGTCGGTCAGTTCGGCCGCTACCTGTTCGAGGACTTCAAGGGGCAGCGTTGCCGGCCCCGCTGCGAAATTGAATACGCGCACGAGCTAGTCTTTCGGGAGTTGAACGTCGAAAGGGACCCGCTATTTTATCAAGGCGGGGCGGGCCCGTCAGAACTTTCAGTGCTCTCGTCCGAATCGTCCGCAGGGCTTTCGCCTTCGAGGCTCTCGATCCGCTCGACGCCGGTGAGCCGCTCGCCTTCGTCGAGACGGATGAGGCGCACGCCCTGCGTATTTCTCCCTACGACCGACACGTCAGCCACCGGTGTACGAACGAGCGTGCCGTTCGAGCTGATCAGCATCAGCTCCTGGGGAGCGGCCACCTGGAGTGCCGCCACGGTCGCGCCGTTGCGCTCGGTCGTCTGCAAGGCGATGACACCCTGCCCGCCACGCCCGTGGATCGGGAACTCCTCGAGCGGCGTCAACTTGCCGTAGCCGTTCTCCGCCGCTGTCAGCACGTGCCCCTCGCGCACGACGAGGAGTGCGATGAGCTCCTGACCGGTCTCGAGCCTGATGCCGCGCACGCCAGCCGCATCGCGCCCCATTGCGCGTACCTCGCTTTCGTTGAAGCGGATCGCCTTGCCACCGCTCGAGAACAGCATGATCTCGCGCGAGCCGTCGGTCAGATCGACACCGACCAGCCGGTCATTGTCACGCAGGTCGACGCCGATGATGCCGCTCGTGCGTGGCCGGGAGAAGGCCGACAGCGGCGTCTTTTTCACGGTACCCTGACTCGTCGCCATGAAGACGTAGTGCAGGTCGTCGAACTGCTTCACCGGCAGCACGGCATTGATCTTCTCACCCTCGCGCAATGGCAGCAGATTCACCATCGGCTTGCCGCGCGCATTGCGCCCAGCCTGTGGCAGCTCGTAGACCTTGAGCCAGTACACCTGGCCGCGGTTCGAGAAGCACAGCAACGTGTCGTGCGTGTGCGCGACGAACATCTTCTCGATGAAATCCTCGTCCTTGACGGCAGTCGCCGACTTGCCGCGCCCGCCGCGGCGCTGCGTCTGGTATTCAGTGACCGGCTGCGATTTCGCATAGCCCGCGTGCGAGAGCGTCACGACGACGTCCTGCGGCTCGATCAGGTCTTCGGTCGTGAGATCGAGATGGTCGCGGTTGATCTCGGTGCGACGCGCGTCGCCGTACTGCTCGCGCACTTCGACGAGCTCGCCGCGGATCACTTCGGTGAGGCGTTCACGGCGCGCGAGGATGTCGGCGAGATCGCGAACGAGGTCGAGCAGCTGCTGGTATTCGGCGACGATCTTGTCCTGCTCGAGCGCGGTGAGGCGGTTCAGCCGCATGTCGAGGATCGCCTGTGCCTGCGCTTCCGAGAGCCGGTAGGCGCCGTTCACGAAGCCGGTGTCGACACCGGCGCCCTCGGGGCGCGTCGACACATCGCCAGCGCGTGCAAGCATCGCCGGCACGCCGCCGGGTGGCCAGCTGCGCGCCATCAACGCGACGCGAGCCTCCGCGGGCGAAGCTGCCGCCTTGATTGTCGCGATCACCTCGTCGATGTTCGCGAGCGCGACTGCGAGGCCTTCGAGGATATGGGCGCGCTCGCGCGCCTTGCGCAGGTCGTGGATCGTGCGCCGCGTGACGACCTCGCGCCGGTGGCGCAGGAACGCCTCGAGCATTTCCTTGAGCGACAGCAGGCGCGGCTGGCCGTCGACCAGCGCGACCATGTTGATGCCGAACACCGTCTCCATCGGCGTCTGCGCGAAGAGGTTGTTGAGGACCACTTCGGCGATCTCGCCACGCTTCAACTCGATCACGACGCGCATGCCGTCCTTGTCGGACTCGTCGCGCAGTTCGGAGATGCCCTCGATCGACTTCTCGCGCACCAGGTCGGCGATGCGCTCGAGGAGCCGCGCCTTGTTCACCTGGTACGGCAACTCGGTGACGATGATGGCCTGGCGTCCACCCTTGTCGAGGTCTTCGAAGTGGGCGCGCGCGCGGATCGACAACCGGCCGCGACCGCTCTTGTAGGCGCTGACGATCTCCTGCGCGCCGTTGATGATGCCGGCCGTCGGGAAATCCGGCCCCGGCACGATCTGCATCAGGCCGGCGAGCGTGATCGCAGGGTCATCGAGCACGGCGAGACAGGCGTTGACGATTTCGGTGAGGTTGTGTGGCGGGATGTTGGTCGCCATGCCCACCGCAATGCCGGACGAGCCGTTCAGCAGCAGGTTCGGCACCCGGGCCGGCAGCACCGTGGGCTCCAGCTCCGATTCGTCGTAATTGGGCGCGAAATCGACCGTTTCCTTGTCGATGTCGGCGAGCAACTCGCCGGCGAGGCGCGACATGCGCACTTCCGTGTAGCGCATCGCCGCGGGCTGATCACCATCGACCGAGCCGAAGTTGCCCTGACCGTCGATGAGCAGGTAACGCATCGAGAACGGCTGCGCCATGCGCACGATGGCGTCGTACACCGATGAGTCGCCATGCGGGTGATACTTGCCGATCACATCGCCGCCCACGCGCGCCGACTTCTTGTAGGCCTTGTTCCAGTCGTTGCCGAGTTCGCGCATCGCATGGAGGACACGCCGGTGCACGGGCTTCAGGCCGTCGCGCACATCCGGCAGCGCGCGCCCGACGATCACGCTCATCGCATAATCGAGGTACGAGCGGCGCATCTCGTCTTCGAGGTTGACGGGCAGGATTTCGCGGGCGATATCGACCATTCAGTCTATCGATTCTGGCGAGGCTGAAAGGCGGAATTTTACCACATCCCCCTGCTGCAGCTGCCCGTTTCCGGGCGCAGGCGGCAGGCTGCCGATATAATTTCGCCGATGCAATCGATCGCCCTGATCATTGAAGCCCGCTGGGCCCTGCCGATGGACGGCACCGCCCTTCCCGAACATGCGGCGCTCGCGCCTGGAGCCGCAGCATGACGCACACGGCCGACACCGCCGAGCTCGCGAAGTTCGATGCGCTCGCGCACCGCTTCTGGGATGCGCGCGGCGAATTCAGGCCACTGCACCAGTTGAACCCTGTCCGCCTGCAGTTCGTGTGCGAGCGGACTTCGCTCGCGGGAGCACGCGTGCTCGATGTCGGCTGTGGCGGGGGTCTCCTTGCCGAAGCGCTTGCCGATACCGGAGCGCGAGTGACCGCAATCGATCTCGCGCCCTCCATGATCGAAGTGGCCCGGCTGCACGCCCTGGAACGCGGCGTGACGATCGACTACCGCGCCACGAGTGCCGAGTCACTGCTCGCTGCCGGCACGGAACCGTTCGATGTCCTCACCTGCATGGAAATGCTCGAGCATGTGCCCGCGCCTGGCGCGATTCTGGCGACCTTCGGCGGCCTCGTGCGCCCTGGCGGCGACCTCTTCGTCTCGACGATCAATCGGGGCGCGAAGGCCTTCGCGCTCGCGATCGTGGCCGCCGAGTACCTGCTGCGGCTGCTGCCGCGCGGCACCCACGAATACGAACGCTTCATCCGCCCGTCCGAGCTCGTGGCACTTGCCCGCCGGGCAGGGTTCACCGCACTCGATCTCGCCGGCATCCACTACGACCCTTTCAGCGAGCGGTCCGCGCTGACTGCAGATACGTCCATCAACTATCTCGCGCACTTTCGCCGGGACGGGAGCAGGGCTTGAGCGTCGTCAACGGTCACGCGCCGATCCGCGCCGTGCTCTTCGATCTCGACGGCACATTGCTCGACACCGCGCCGGACATGGTCGGCGCGATGAATGCGCTGCGCGCGGAAGAAGACCTGCCGCCGCTCGAATTCGCGATGGCGCGCACCCAGGTCTCGCATGGCACGAGCGGGCTGATGCGCATCGGCTTTCCAGACGCGGAGGGTGCAGTCCTCGAGCGCTTGCGCGACCGCTTCCTGGCGCTCTATCGCGCGCGCCTCTTCGATGAGACCGGCCTCTTTCCGGGCGGCGACGCGATGCTCGAGCACATCGAGCACGCATCGCTTCCCTGGGGGGTCGTCACGAACAAGCCCGGCTGGCTTGCCGGGCCCCTGCTCGCCGGACTCGGGCTCGACCAGCGCGTCGCCTGCCTCGTGAGCGGCGACACGCTGCCCGTGCGCAAGCCGCACCCCGAGCCACTGCTGCACGCCGCACAGGCCATCGGCGTCGCACCACCGTCCTGCGTCTACGTGGGCGACGCGCTGCGCGACATCGAGGCTGCGCGCGCGGCAGGGATGCGCGCTGTGGTCGCCTCTTTCGGCTATGTCTCGCCCGAAGACCAGCATCAGCTCTGGCCCGCAGAGGCGTGGATCGACGAGCCGCGCGATCTCATCGACTGGCTCGAGTCGTCCACGTGAGCAACCTCGCTGCCCTCATCGCCGTCTGCGGGGCGTTTGCGGTCGGCGCCCTCATCGGCTGGCTCGTGGGCCAGCTGCGAGCGGCGCGCCGGGCAGCCGAACTCGGCGCCGCGCTCGAGGCAGCCAGGGCGCGCCTCGCCGTGGACGGGGAGCGCACGCGCGAACAGCTCGAACTGCTGACGCAAAGCGAGATGCGCCTGCGTACCGCGTTCGACGAACTCGCGTCGGAGTCGCTGCGCGCCAACAGCGAAGTGTTCCTCGCGCTTGCACGTGAGTCGCTCGGCCGCGAGCACGCGACGGTGCAGGGCGCGCTCAAGGAGCGGGAAGCCGCGTTCAACCAGCTGATCGAACCCATCCGCACGGCGCTCGCCCGCACGGAGGCTGAAGTGCAGACGCTCGAGCGCGAGCGTCGCGAAGCATTCACGAGCCTGCGCGCCCAGATCGAGGCGGTGACCAGCGGACAGTCGCAGCTCGCGCGCGAGACCCGCAATCTCGTCACCGCGCTGCGCCGCCCCGAAGTGCGCGGGCGCTGGGGCGAAATCACGCTGCGGCGTGTCGTGGAGCTCGCAGGACTCGCTGCACACGCCGATTTCACGGAGCAGGCCCACGTCGCGACCACCGAAGGAGTTCTCCGTCCCGATCTCGTCGTGCACATGCCGGATGAGCGCGATCTCGTCGTCGATGCCAAGACGCCGCTCGATGCGTATCTGGAAGCCGTCGAAGCCGACAGCGACGAGACACGCCGCTCGGCACTCGCACGCCATGCCCAGCAGGTCGAGGCGCGCATCCGCGAACTGGCGGGCAAGGCGTACTGGTCGCAGTTCGAACGCAGTCCGGAATTCGCGGTGCTCTTCCTGCCGGGCGACCAGTTCCTCTCCGCAGCGCTCACCGAGCGCCCGGAACTCATCGACAACGCGCTCAGGCAGAGTGTCGTGATTGCAACGCCCTCGACCCTGATGGCGCTGCTGAAGGCTGTCGCATACGGCTGGCGTCAGGCGCAGGTCGCGCAGAATGCCGCCGAAATCCGCGACCTCGGTCAGGAGCTGTACCGGCGGCTCGGGAATTTTTCGGCGCATCTCGCCAGAGTTGGCCAACGCCTTGGCAGCGCGGTCGAGTCCTACAACAGTGCGGTCGGCTCGCTCGAGCGGCAGGTGCTGCCGCAGGCGAGGCGCTTCACCGAGCTTGGCGTGACCGCCGACGCAGCGCTGCCGACGCTCGAACTGGTCGAGCGGCTCGCACGCGAGCCCGCCGCCCCGACCGGCAGCGATTCGCCGGGCAACGGGACACCGTGAGCACCCCTGCGATTGCGCCGCCACCGCGCAGCGCGGGCGCGCGTTTTTTTGCATGGCTCTACACCCCGCAGGCCGCGCGCGAGGGCACTGCTGCACTGCTCGCGATCGAGCACGAAATCATGGCAAGTACGCGGGAGGGTCTTGATCATTCAGTGGCGCACGCGCGCCTCGGATGGTGGCAGGAAGAAACCGGCCGGCTGTGCGCATCCATCCCGCAGCACCCCGTTGCGATGGCCTCGCGCAATCTCTTCCTTGCTGCCGGGCTGCCGCCACCCGATCTGCGCGCGCTGCCCGAACTCGCCGCCCGCAGGCTGGCGCGGCAGGCTCGCGGTCGCGCGCAGGTACCCGAAGACGAAGTCGGCAGGGATGCGCAGCTGTGGGCGGAGGGCCTGTTCTGCCCGCTCGTCGCGCTGGCGGTGCCCCTGTCTGCGGATCCCGGGCACGCCGTGGCTCTGGGTCGCGCGCTGCACGCACACGAGATCGCCCCCGGTGCGTCCTCCGGCACGGCCCTGCGGGTGGCGCTGCACGCGTTGCCCGCGCCACTCACTGGCGCGCTTCGCGGTCTCGTCGTCTGGGCCACACTTGCACTGCGCAGGCCGCACGCGAGTGCCGCGCGCCTCGATGCACTTGCCGAGAACTGGACTGCCTGGCGCGCTGCACAGCGTGCGCTGCGCGGCCGAAGCTGAGGATGCCATGACGACCTGCGAACCGCGGCTGCACGTGGCCGCCCCCGACGAACTCTCCGGCCGCGTGATCGCGATCACCGGAGCCGGCGATGGCATCGGGCGCGCCGTCGCGCTCGCCTGTGCCGCGCACGGCGCCGAAGTCGTGCTGCTCGGCCGCAAGGTCCGCAAACTCGAAGCTGTCTACGACGAAATCGTGGCTGGGGGTGGTCCGGAGCCGATCATCGCGCCGCTCGATCTCGAGCGCGCCACCGCGCGCGAATACGACGCTATCGCCGACGCGATCCGTGCACGCTTTGGCAGGCTCGACGGTCTCCTGCACAACGCAGGCCTGCTCGGCGATCTCTCGCCCATCGAGCACTATGACGTGCCGCTCTGGACACGCGTGCTGCACGTGAACGTCACGGCGGCGTTCGCACTCACGCAGGTGCTGTTGCCGCTGCTGCGCGCCGCTCCGGACGCGAGCATCCTCTTCACTTCGAGCAGCGTCGGTCGGCGGGGGCGCGCCTACTGGGGTGCGTACGCTGTCTCGAAGTTCGCGCTCGAGGGCCTGACGCAGGTGCTCGCCGATGAAATGTCAGGCGTGACGCATGTGCGAGTCAACGCGATCAATCCCGGAGCCACCCGCACGGCGATGCGCCGCGCGGCCTACCCGGCAGAAGTGGCGGAAAGCGTGCCGCTTCCCGGGACGATTACCGCTGCGTACGTCTGCCTGCTCGGGCCGGGCGCCCGCGGGATGACGGGGCAGACCGTGGACGCTCAGGCGCCGCGGCTCCCGCGTCCCGCGTAGCGCAGCCCGCCCCCGGCAGCAACGCCGCCAGTTCAGCGTCCGTGAGCGCACGCGATCGCCCGCGCGGCAGTGTGCGATCGAGCGTGAGGGCGCCGAAGCGGATGCGCAACACGCGACTGACGGTTGCACCCTGGCGCTCGAAGAGCTGCCGCACCGCCTTGCCGCTCGCGCCACGCGTGACGATCGCGTACCAGCGATTGCTGCCCTCTCCGCCGGCCGCTTCGCAGCGCAGCACCGCAAGGCGCTCGCCACTGTCGAGCTGGCCCGTGAGTACGTTTGCCAGCCGCCCGGGCGGCAGTT
The DNA here is from genome assembly GCA_963204795.1 of Pseudomonadota bacterium. Taxonomy (GTDB): domain Bacteria; phylum Pseudomonadota; class Gammaproteobacteria; order Steroidobacterales; family Steroidobacteraceae; genus CADEFQ01. Next base: position 27,096 of record CAUJHX010000178.1, read on the forward strand.
CACCATGCACGCGGACGCGAAACTCGGCCTCCACCTGCCGCGCCGCGCGCTGCAGACGCGCCGCGACTTCTCCGTCCGGGGAGAAGATCTCGAGGCCACCATCGATGCGCGGCATCGGGCTCACGGCCACGAAGCGCCTGCCCGACCGCGCCGGCATGCGTGCGATCAGCGACTCGTGACCCGATTCGCCGGGGTGCTGCAGCGACTCACCCGGCGAGCGATTGGCGAGAAAAGCCGCGGCGCGGGATGCGGCAGCGTGACGACGAATCGGCCGCCCGTCGAGCCGCACCTCGTCCCGCGCGCCGACTCGCGCGCCGAGCGTGGCCACTGCGCCGTTGAGGGTGACGCGCCCCGCACGAATCCACGTTTCCGCTTCACGGCGCGAGGCCAGCCCGAGGCTCGCGAGCAGCTTCTGCAGGCGCTCGCCCTGCTCCGTCACGGCTCCGCGTCGGGCGGCGCCGCGACGAGACCCGGCTTCCCGTCAACGGCCGCATCCAGATCCTCTTCTTCGCCGTCGGTCTCGCCTTCTGTCTCAACGACGTCCGGCACATCATCCTCCGGAGCAGATGTCTCGCCCGCCGCGTCGGCAGTGCCCGGCAGCTCGAACTGCGGCGCGAGCTCGGACATCGCCCTCAGCTCGGCGAGCGAGGGCAACTGATCGAGGCTGCGCAGTCCGAAGTAGTCGAGAAATTCCTTCGTGGTGCCGAGAAGCTCGGGATGTCCCGGCACGTCCCGATGCCCGACGACGCGCACCCAGTTGCGCTCCATCAGCGTGCGCACGATGTTCGGATTCACCGCCACGCCGCGCACTGCCTCGATCTCGGCGCGGGTGATCGGCTGGCGATAGGCGATCAGCGCGAGCGTCTCGAGCAACGCGCGCGAATACTTCTGCGGTCGCTCCGGCCACAGGCGCGAGACCTGCGGGGCGAACTGCGCGCGCACCTGCACGCGCCAGCCGCTCGCGGTCTCCGCGAGTTGCAGCGCGCGCGCCTCGTAGTCGACCTCGATCATCTCGAGCGCGCGTCGCAATTCCACGTTCGCGGGACGCTCGGCCTCGTCGAAAAGACTGGCGAGGTCCGCGAGCGACAGCGGTCGGTCGGCCGCCAGCAGCGCGGCCTCCACGATGTTGCGCAGTTGGGTGTCACTCATGTGCTCGCCTCACCGGCCGGGTTGCTCGCGACCAGTTGCAATCCACTGTGGCCAGGCGGCGCCGCGCGCACATGCAGCGGCGCGTAGGGCTCCGCCTGGACGAAATCGATCAAGCCTTCGCGCACCAGCTCGAGGATCGCGACGAAGGTGACCGTCACGCCCATGCGCCCCTCCTCGGGGCGGAACAGGCGCATGAATTCTACGAAACTTGCGCCCTCGAGTGTCGAGAGGATATCGGCCATGCGGGCGCGGACCGACAGGCGCTCGCGTTGCACGCGGTGGTGGGCGAAGAGTTCCGCGCGCTGCACGACTTCCCGGAACGCCAGCAGCATCTCGCGCAACTGCACCTGCGGCAGCAGGTGCACCACCTTGCGATCGGCAACCGCACTCGCCGCGTACACATCGCGCTCGAGCCGCGGCAGTGCGTCGATGTTCTCCGCGGCGCGCTTGAAGCGCTCGTACTCCTGCAGGCGACGCACGAGGTCGGCGCGCGGATCGACCTCCTCGCCCGTCTCGATATGCGCGCGCGGCAGCAGCATGCGCGACTTGATTTCGGCAAGCGTCGCCGCCATCAGCATGTACTCGCCCGCGAGCTCGAGCTGCAGATCCTGCATCAGCTCGATGTACTCCATGTACTGCTTCGTGATCTCCGCGAGCGGAATATCGAGGATGTCGAGATTCTGGCGGCGGATCAGGTAGAGCAGCAGGTCGAGCGGCCCCTCGAACGCCTCGAGGAATACCTCGAGCGCCTGCGGCGGGATGTAGAGGTCCTTCGGCACCTCGGTCACGGCTTCGCCGTGCACCATCGCAAAAGGCATTTCCGCCTGTTGCGGCGCAGCCCCGCCGGCGGGCGCCGCGCCAGCGTCCGGACCGGGGTTCGACACGACGAGCTTCAGGTCGGGTTTCACAGATCCGCGCGAAGATGCATCACGCGACGCACTTCGTCCATCGTGTCGCGCGCCGCCTCGCGCGCCTTCTCCGCGCCCTCGACCAGGATCGTGCGCACGAGATCCGGATTCTCCTCGTATTCCTGCGCGCGCTTGCGCATGCCGTTGACGAACTCGACCACCTTGTCGATGAGCGGCTTCTTGCACTCGAGGCAACCGATGCTCGCCGTGCGGCAGCCGTGGGCAGCCCACGCGATCGTGGCGGCATCGGAAAAGATCTTGTGCAGATCGAACACCGGACACTTGTCGGGGTCGCCGGGATCGGTGCGACGCACGCGCGCCGGATCGGTCTGCATCGTCTTCAGCTTCTTCGCCACCCTGTCCGGGTCTTCGCGCAGGCCGATCGTATTGCCGTACGATTTCGACATCTTGCGGCCGTCAAGCCCCGGGACCTTCGGCGACTTCGTGAGCAGCACCTGCGGCTCGGTCAGCACGGCAACGCCACCCCCCTCGAGCCAGCCGAGCAACCGCTCGCGATCCGCAACGGTGATGCGATTGTTGGCGCGCACGAGCGCGCGCGCCTTCTCGAGGGCGCTCTGGTCACCGGCCTGCTGGAAGTCGCGCCGCAGCTGCCGATACTGTGTCGCGAGCTTGCCGCCGAGGCCCTTCACGGCCTTCTCTGCCTTCACCTCGAAGTCGGGCTCGCGACCGTAGAGGTGGTTGAAGCGGCGCGCCACTTCGCGCGTGATTTCGACGTGAGCCACCTGGTCTTCGCCGACCGGTACGTAGGCCGGACGGTAGATCAGGATGTCGGCGGACTGCAGCAGCGGGTAGCCGAGGAAGCCGTAGGTGGCGAGGTCCTTCTCCTTGAGCTCGGCCTGCTGGTCCTTGTAGGTCGGCACCCGCTCGAGCCAGCCGAGCGGCGTGATCATGGACAGGAGGAGGTGCAGCTCCGCGTGTTCAGGCACTTGCGACTGCACGAATACCGTGGCGACGCCCGGGTTGACACCCGCCGCGAGCCAGTCGATCAGCATTTCGTGGATGTGATCCGGAAGGCGGCTCGTGTCCTCATAGTCGGTCGTCAGCGCATGCCAGTCGGCGACGAAGAAGTAGCACTCATACTGGTACTGCAGTTCGATCCAGTTGCTGAGCGCACCATGGAAATTGCCGAGATGCAGCGCGCCGGTCGGTCGCATGCCGGAAAGCACTCGCCGGGCCGGCTCATTGGCGCTCATGCCGCCCTCGTTGCATGGCGGTTCGGTCGGCTCTGCGTTGGACTCGGCACGTCGTGATCAGGCATCGCTCAGGGGGCGCTGGAGGGCGCGGACGGGCGGGCAGTATAGCGTAGCGGGACAATGGGCTTTGAGCCACGGGCTGCGGGTCGCGGGCTACGGGCCCGAAATGCTCGCCAGTCCCAGCCGGCCGAGGTCCCCCTTGCCGACGCGCAGTACGGCGGGCGGCTGTACCGCAAGATCGACTACCGTCGTCGGTTCGAGGCCACAGGGCCCGCCGTCGAGCACGAGATCGAGAGCGTTCGAGAGTCGCTCGGCAATTTCGCGACCCTCGTTCAGGGGCGCGTCATCGCCCGGCAATATCAGCGTCGAGGTCATGATGGGTTCGCCCAGTTCGGCGAGCAACTGGCGCGGGACGACATGATCCGGCACTCGGATGCCGATGGTGCGGCGCCGGTCGTGTTGCAGCCGCCGCGGTGTTTCGCGGGTTGCCGGCAACAGGAAGGTGTAGGGCCCCGGGGTTCCCGCCTTCAGGAGGCGAAACTGCCAGGTGTCAATGCGCGCGAACCGGCCAATCTCGGTGAGATCCCGGCACATCAGCGTGAAATGATGATGCCGGTCCGCCTGCCGGATCCGGCGCACGCGTTCGAGCGCGTCCTTGTCGCCGATATGGCAGCCGAGCGCATAGCAGGAATCAGTCGGATAGGCGATCACGCCCCCCGTGCGGATCACCTCGGCCGCGCGCCGGATCAGTCGTTGTTCGGGGTTCACCCGATGCAACTCGAAATAAAGGCTCATGCAGGTATCATATCGGCCCCCGCCGCCACCGTCCGACCATGCAGCAGATTCTCGACTTCGCGCCGCTCGTCGTCTTTCTCGTCGCCTACTACCTGAAGGACCTTTATTTCGCGACCGGCGCGCTGATGCTCGCAATGCTCGGCATGCTTGCCGCCGACTGGCTGCTCCTGAAGCGCGTGCCGACGATGCACTGGATTTCGGCCGCCTTGGTATTCGCCTTCGGCACGGCGACACTGCTGCTGCATGACCAGCGCTTCATCCAGTGGAAGCCGACCGTGTTTTTCTGGCTCGTGAGTACCGCGTTGCTCGCGAGCCGCTGGATCGGTGACCGACCGCTTGTTGAGCGCCTGCTCGGCCCTGCGCTCGGCACCGAAGCACGCCTGCCGCACGTCACGTGGCAGCGGATCAACCTGCTGTGGGTGGCGTTCTACGCAGTCCTCGGCCTCGTGAATCTCGCGGTCGCGTTCAACGCGAGCGAGCGGGTGTGGGTGAATTTCAAGGTTTTCGGTCTTACGGCACTCACTTTCGCCTTCATCGCGGCGCAGCTTCCCTGGCTGCTGAAACGGACTCGCACGGAATGAGCATCATCCAACCGGGCATGCGGGTCACGCGAATCCGCCATGCGCTCGAGGCAGCATTTACTCCCGAATCGCTCGAAATCCGGGACGACAGCGCCGCGCATGTAGGCCATCCCGGCGCGCGCGAAGGCGGCCATTTCCACGTCGAGATCGTCGCGCGCGCCTTCGCGGGACGCTCGTCGCTCGAATGCCACCGTTTGGTCTATGCTGCACTTTCCGACCTGATATCGGGGAACATCCATGCGCTGTCGATCAGCGCGCATGCACCTTCCGATTGACCTGCACTTAATCCCATAACCCACTGAGATATTTCATGAAATCAGCTCTGATTCCGGCGGTGCTCGCCACTGCCCTGCTGGCCGCTGCGTGCAAGCCAGGAGCCAATGCGCCCGCCAGCGGAGCGGCCAGCGCCGAAGCCAAGCCCGTCGCCACCGTCAACGGCAAGGCGATTTCGGCAAACCTGTTCGAGACCTATGCAAAGGGCGTATCCGGCAAGGAGCCCGCCGCACTCACCGAGGAACAGCGCGGCCAGATCCTCGACAACCTCGTGCGTGCAGAGCTCATCGCGTCCCAGGCGGAGAAGGATGGCATCGCGGGGAAGCCTGAAACGGCGGCCATGCTCGAGCTTTCGCGGCTCAACATCCTGCAGCAGGAAATGATGCAGAAAGTGCTCGCCGACAAGACACCGACCGAGCAGGAATTGCGGGCGGAGTACGAGACGCAGATCGGCGCGCTCTCGAAGCAGGAGTATCACGCGCGCCATATCCTCGTCGCGACGGAGGATTTCGCGAAGAGCCTCATCGGCAAGCTCGACAAGGGTGAGAAATTCGAGACGCTCGCGCGACGCGAGTCGATCGATTCGTCGAAGGAGAACGGTGGTGATCTCGGCTGGTTCACGCCCGATCGCATGGTGCCGCCGTTTGCGGCAGCGGTGGTCGCGCTCAAGAAGGGCGAATATACGAAAACGCCCGTACAGACCCAGTACGGCTGGCACGTTATCCGGCTCGATGACACGCGCGACCTGCAACCGCCACCGTATGACAGCGTCAAGGAACGGCTCGTGCAGATCGTCCAGGCAAAGAAGTTCAAGGCCTACGCCGACGAGTTGATGAAGACGGCGAAGATCGAAAAGACACCCTGAGACATTGGTGTCTGCTCAGGCGGGCGGCGGTGTGCCTTCGGCTATCACGGTGGCAAGAGCTGCCTCATCGATGACCGGCACACCGAGCGCCCGCGCCTTGTCGAGCTTGCTGCCGGCGCCATCGCCCGCCACCACAAAGCTCGTCTTCTTCGACACCGAGCCGGCCACCTTCGCGCCGAGCGCAACCAGTGCCGCGCTGGCCTTCTCCCGGGTGAGCGTCGCGAGGGTGCCCGTCAGCACGAACGTGAGCCCCGCAAGGGGCGCCCCGGCATCACGCACGACCGGCACAGCCGGCCACTGAACGCCCCGCGCGCGCAGCGCCCCGATGAGCTCGCGATTGGCAGAGTCTGCGAAGAAACGCACCACGTGACCGGCCACCACCCGACCCACGTCGGGAACCTGCTGGACTTGCGCCTCATCCGCCTCCATCAGTGCTTCGATGTCACCGAAGTGCCTCGAGAGCGCGAGCGCAGTCGCTTCGCCGACATCACGGATTCCGAGCCCGAGCAGCACGCGCGGCAGCGTCGTCGCGCGACTGCCCGCGATCGCAGCGACGAGATTCTGCGCGGATTTCTCGCCCATCCGGTCGAGACTTTCGAGATCAGTCGCCTCGAGCGTGTAGAAATCCGCGGGCGAGCGCACCATGTCGCGCTCGACGAGTTGATCGATGAGGCGATCGCCGAGCCCGTCGATGTCGAGCGCACGCCGCCCGGCGAAGTGCTTGAGCGCCTCGCGCCGCTGGGCCTTGCAGCGAAAGCCGCCCGTGCAGCGCGCCACGGCCTCGCCCTCCTCCCTCGCAACCGGCGAACCGCAGCTTGGGCACGCCGCAGGCAATTCGATCCGGCGCGCATCGACGGGGCGGCGCTCCGGCACGACCGAAACGATTTCCGGAATCACGTCACCTGCACGCCGTACGACCACTGTATCGCCGATGCGGACATCCTTGCGGGCGACTTCGTCCATGTTGTGCAGGGTCGCATTGCTCACGGTCGCGCCCCCGACGAATACCGGCTCGAGTCGTGCGACGGGCGTGAGTACGCCGGTGCGGCCGACCTGGAACTCGACGTCGCGCAGCAGCGTGAAAGCCTCCTCAGCCGGAAACTTGTGTGCAAGCGCCCAGCGCGGCTCACGGGATATGAAGCCGATGCGCTCCTGCGCCTGCCGATCGTTCACCTTGTAGACGACTCCGTCGATCTGGTAGGGCAGCGAGGCCCGCGCGGCAGCGAGGCGGCGATAGTAGTCGAGGCAAGCTTCGGGTCCACGCACGGTCGTCGCGAGCGGGCTGGTCGCGAAGCCGAGCGAGTGCAACCACCCGAGCAGCTCGCTCTGCCGATCCGGTGTCGCCGCCGGCTCCGCCTCGCCGAGACCGTAGACGAACAGCTCGAGCGGTCGCGCGCGGGTCACTTCGGGATCGAGCTGGCGCACGCTTCCGGCCGCAGCGTTACGCGGATTCACGAAGGCCTTCTCGCCGCGTGCCGTCAACTCCTCATTCAGCTGGCGAAACCCCTCGAGCGGCATGAAGATCTCGCCGCGTACCTCGAGCAGCGCGGGTGCCGCGCCGGCAAGGCGCTTCGGCAAGCCGCGAATCTGCGCGACGGTCGCCGTGACATTCTCGCCGCGACTGCCATCGCCGCGCGTGGCCGCCTGGGTGAAGCGTCCGTCGCGGTAGACAACCGCAATGGCAAGACCGTCGAGCTTCGGCTCAGCCGCATATTCGACAGGTGCATCGCTGCCGAGCAGCTTGCGCACGCGCCGGTCGAATTCGTACACATCATCGTCGGTGAAGCCGTTGCCGAGCGACAGCATCGGCACGCGGTGCGCGACCGCTGCGAAGTGCGTGGCCGGGCTCGCGCCGACTCGCTGTGTCGGTGAATCGGGCGTGACGAGTTCGGGATGCCCGGCTTCGAGCGCCCGCAGCTCGCGCACCAGCAGGTCGTAGTCGGCGTCGGAGATCTCGGGATCGTCGAGGACGTGGTAGCGCCGATCGTGATGGGCAATCAGCGTGCGCAGCTCGGCAACCCGGCGCCGCGCATCGTCCTTCACGGCCCGGCTCCCGCATGCTGCGCGCGCAGCGCGACGACGCGCGCCGTCGTGAGAGGCTCGCCACGCTGATCGCGCAGCTCGGCATTCAGGCGTGCGGCGAGACCGCGCGCCACTTCGATCAGGCGATCGAAGATTTCTTCGGCGGGCAAGGCACCCGGCAGGACAGCGAACACATTGATCCCTGCGTAGCGCTCGGCGTCCATCGCATCGAGCCGGAAAGTCCCCGGACGCGTCAGCGCCGCCGCGCTCACGAGGACGCGTCCGTCTTCGCGCGGCAGATGAAAGATCTCCATCGGTCCGTGCACAAAGCCCTCGCCGACGAGCGCCTGGCGCACCGACCGGCCTGCGAAGCGATCCACGCCGCGAGGGACGATGCGCAGCGCGAGGATCTGCCGCTGCGCTTCCGCCGGCCAGTCGAGTACGAGATCGGCGGATGTGAGCCGTGTGACCGCCGGCGTCTGCCAGGGCACGCTGTCGGCATCACGCTCGATGGCAGGTCCAATGCCATCGCCGTCGAACTGCACGGCTTCGATCTCCCCGGACAGCGCGATATGCACCGGCACGGCTGGCTCCTGCGGCTGTGCTGCAAACGACAGATCGATATCGACGGCATCGCCCAGCTGGATCACCGGCAGTTCCTGGCCCAGCTCGCGACCCGCGCGCACCGGTGCCGGTGCCTGGGCGGGCGTCACGAGCGGTGCGGAAGGAATCGGCGCAGACGGGATCGGCACCAGCGGGGTGGCCGCATCGGGCGGGGAGACGGGCGGCACGGGTCGCACGGCACTGCGCGCCTTCCTGCGCTCCCACACCAGCAGGCCGACGATCAGCACGGCGCCAGCAATCAGCAGAATGATGCGCAATTCAGGCATGCCGGCCGCCGTCAAGCCGTGGCGAGACGGACCGCCTCGTCGACGTCGACTGCGACGAGCCGCGACACGCCTGGCTCGGTCATCGTCACGCCGAGGAGACTCGAGGCGAGTTCCATCGTCACCTTGTTGTGCGTGATGAAGATGAACTGCACGCGCTGCGACATTTCGCGCACGATCTCGCAGAAGCGCCCGACGTTGTGCTCGTCGAGCGGCGCATCGACCTCATCGAGCAGGCAGAACGGCGCGGGGTTCAGGTCGAAAATGGAGAAAACGAGCGCGACGGCGGTGAGTGCCTTCTCGCCGCCCGAGAGCTGCGAGATCGTGCTGTTTCGCTTGCCTGGCGGGCGGGCCATGATCGCGACACCCGCCGACAGCGGATCCTCCCCTGCGAGCTCGATGTAGGCGTGACCGCCGCCGAAAAGGCGCGGAAACTTCTCCTGCAACCCGGCGTTGATGCGGTTGAAGGTGTCCTCGAAGCGCGTGCGGGTCTCCTTGTCGATCTTGCGCATCGCCTGTTCGAGAGTCTCGAGTGCCGATACGAGATCGGCAAACTGGCGGTCGAGATACTCCTTGCGCTCGGTGTTTTCTTTCAGCTCGTCAATCGCCGCAAGATTGACCTGCCCGAGCTTTTCGATATCAGCGCGCGCAGCCTCGAGGCGCTCTTCCCACTGCGGCACTGCGGCGTCTGCCGCGAGACCCTCGAGCACCGCGGCGAGTTCAAAGCGCGTCGCCGCAAACTGCTCGGCGATGCTCTCGCGGCGCACGCGCGTTTCCTGCGCTGCGAGGCGTGCCGCCTCCATGGCCTCGCGCGCCGTGTCGACCCGCTGTTCGGCACCGACTCGCCGCCCGTCGAGCTCGCGCAGATTCGCGTCGGCTTCTTCGAGACCGCGCCGGCTCGCGGCCAGTTCGCCCTCGACCGTCATGCGCCGGCCGAGCGCCTCATCGAGCCGCTGCTGCAGCTCACGGACCGGCTCGTCGCTGCCGGCCAGTTCGGCGTCGAGTCCCGCGACGCGCGCCTCGAGCTGGCCGCGCTGCTCGTGCAGTCGCGCAAGATTCACGCTCTTGCCAGACTCGCCCGAGCGGCGTGACTCGCTGCGTATCAGCAGGTCGCGTGCGGCGAGCTGCGACGACTGCGCCCGCTCGCGGGCGCTCGCGACCTGCTCGCGCCGCTCTTCACGCTCCGCTTCGAGTTGCGGCCGGCGCGCATCCAGGGCGGACAGCGCATCGAGCCCGCGATCGAGGGCGGTGCGCGCCTTCGCGAGCGCGTCCTGCGTGACGCCGATCTCGCGCGCGGCCTCCGCCGCCTCCTGCTCGAGTCGTTCGCGACGCGAGGCCATTTCCTGCGCGCGGGCCCGGCCCGCCTCGAGCTGGCCCAGGACGTCCGCGTGCTCGCGGTGCGCGCTCTGGATGCGCGCCTGCGCCGCGTCGCGTGCCTGCTCCGCGACGGCGAGCGCGGCGCGCAGGGCTGCGATCTGCTCCTCGACTTCGCGCACACGCCGGTCGGCCGTGTCGAATTCGGCGCGCACGCCCTTCAAACGCTGTTCGCGCTCGATGACTCCCGCATGATGATCGACCCCACGACTCACGCGCAGCCAGCTGCGCCCCACCCATTCCCCCTGTCGCGTGATCACTGACTGGTCGGCTGCGAGGCTCGGGCGCATCCGCAGGGCGTCCGCGAGTGACGTGGATGTGAGTACGCGCCCGAGCAGATCCACGAGGGCCGCAGGGCCATGGACGTGCTGCGCGAGCGATGGGCCATGAGCACCGTCACGACCTGCCGGACGATCGGGCTCGAGCAACGTCACGCTGGCGCCGCTCAGGCCATCGATCGAGCCCGCGACGCTGTCGAGATCCTCGACGCAAACAGCTTCGAGATAGTCGCCGAGCGCCGTTTCGACCGCACGATCCCAACCGTCGTCGACCGACAGCAGTTCGGCCAGACGGCCGCGGCCCGCAAGGCCCGCGCTCGCGAGCCACTCGCCCGCGCGACCTACATCGCGGCCGAGCGCCGCCTTCTGCAACGCTTCCAGTGACAACACCTCGCCCCGCAGGCGTTCGCGCTCGCCGCGCAAGCCCTCGAGGCGCATCTCGCTCTGCAACTGCCGGCCGCGCGCCTCCTGCACGTGCGCAAGCGCGACAGTCAGCGCCTCGGCGAGCTCGTCGGCGGTCGCGCGCGCGGTTGACTCGCGACCCGCGAGATCAGCGATCTGCGCGCTCGCCTCCTGCGCGATCAGCGCATCGCGCTCGACGGCAAGCCGATCGGTCTGCCCGGCGAGGCGCCGGAACTGGTTCTCGAGCTGCTCGATGCGGGCCCGCTCGACCTGGGTCGCCTGATCGGCTGCGCCCCATTCACGATTGAAGCCTTCCCAGCTGCGCTGCCATTCGGCAAGCGCCGTTTCCGTCCGGGCCAAAGTCGCGGCGGCCACGTTCTCGGCGCGATGTGCTTCAGCCAGCTGTGGCGCAAGCACTTCGATCTCCGCACGCAGGGCGACGAGCTCCGCTGTATCGCGTTCGATCAACACCGCAACTTCGCCAAGCGCACTGCGGGTTCCCGCGAGGTCCGCAGTCCGCCTCTCGCGCAATTCGCGCGCATGCTGCAATGCCTGCTCGGTGCGCGAAATGTCGGCGCCCACCTCGTAATAGCGCCCCTGCACGGCTGTCACGAGCGCAGACTGTTCGTCGTGGAATTCGCGTTGACGCTCTATCGCGGCCTCGGCGGCACGCTGGTCGGCAAGCGCGGCCTGCATCGCAAGATCGCATTCCCGCATCGCGGAATCATGCACGCCGGCGCCGCTGTCGAGGTCGCGCAGCCGCAGTGCGAGGACTTCCGCGACGAGCTTGCGCTCCTCCTCCTTCATCGCCTGGTAACGCCGCGCAGTTGCTGCCTGGCGCTGCAGGTGCCGGATCTGCTTGTCGATCTCGTCGCGCAGGTCCTGAAGCCGTTCGAGGTTCTCGCGCGTGTCGGCGATACGGCTTTCCGTCTCCCGCCGCCGTTCCTTGTAGCGCGAGATGCCGGCAGCCTCCTCGACGAAGGCACGCATATCGTCGGGTTTCGACTCGATGACACGCGAGATCATGCCCTGCTCGATGATCGCGTAGCTGCGTGATCCGAGGCCGGTGCCGAGAAACAGCTGTGTGATGTCGCGCCGGCGGCAACGCGCGCCATTGATGAAATATGTGGAAGTGCCGTCGCGCGACACCTGACGCTTGAGCGATACCTCGCTGTAGCTCGCGTAGGGGCCGGAGATCTTGCCGTCCGCGTTATCGAATACCAGCTCGACATGAGCCGTGCCCACCGGCTTGCGCGCGCTCGAGCCGTTGAAGATGACATCGGTCATCGAGTCGCCGCGCAGATGGCGCGCGGACAGCTCGCCCATGACCCAGCGCACGGCGTCGATGACATTCGACTTGCCGCAGCCATTCGGGCCGACGACGCCCGTCAGGTTGTTCGGGAAACTGACCGCGGTGGGATCGACGAAGGACTTGAAGCCGGCGAGCTTGATCTTGGTGAGTCGCATCAGGATGACTAGTGTAAATTAATCGCCATGCCTTCACAGCCCTCGACGACCCTCGAGACCTTCCCGAATCCGCAGCCGGCAATCGACTACACGATCCGCATGTCGATTCCGGAATTCACGTGCCTGTGCCCGAAGACGGGGCAGCCCGACTTCGCGACACTCGAGCTCGAATACGTCCCCGACAAACGCTGCGTCGAATTGAAATCGCTGAAGCTTTTTGTCTGGTCGTTTCGCGACCGTGGCACCTTTCACGAGGCTGTGACGAACGAAATCGTCGATGTGCTGGCCGCCGCGACCGAGCCGCGCTTCATGCGCCTGACCGCCAGATTCAATGTGCGGGGGGGCATCTACACCACGGTCGTCGCCGAGCGCCGACAGTCCGGATGGTCTCCATTGCCACCGGTCGGATTGCCCTGAAATCGGGCATTTTCGCGGGTCTGTACACCGGTGAATACGTCAGTATAATCCCGCGTCCGTTTTCGGGCCCCAGTCTGAAGGAGCTCAGGATGCCTGCCAAGAAGGCGCCTGCGAAGAGCAGCAAGCCGAAGAAGACTTCCGTGAAGTCCACCCCCCGCCCCGCAGCGAAAGCCGCCGCCCGCAAGGCGCCCGCGCGAATGAAAGCTGCAGCCCCCAGGGCCGTGAAGAAAACACCCACTCCGGCGCCAAAGCCCGTGAGCAAGCCTGCAGCCCCCGCAGAAGCCACTTTCGTACGCCACCTGCCTGAGGCGGCTGCGCCGCTCCATCGCACAGGCGTGCCGCGCGCCACGGAAAACGAGGACATCGATGCCAGCGAGGGCATGCCGAACCTGCTCTCCGGCCCGCGCAACGTGCAGCCGTACATCGCGCGGCGCGGCGAGCTGTACATGGGCAAGGGGCAACTCGATCATTTCCGCGACATCCTGCTCAGCTGGAAGCAGGACCTGATGATGGAAGTTGACCGGACCGTCTCGCACATGAAGGACGAGGCTGCGAATTTCCCCGACCCGAACGATCGCGCCACACAGGAAGAGGAATTCAGCCTCGAACTGCGCACCCGCGATCGCGAGCGCAAGCTGATCCGCAAGATCGACGACGCCCTGAAGCGCATCGAAGACGGCTCGTACGGCTACTGCCTCGAAACCGGCGAAGAGATCGGCATCAAGCGCCTCGAAGCACGCCCGGTCGCCACCCTTTCGCTCGAAGCGCAGGAGCGCCGCGAACGCCGCGAACGCCAGTACGGCGATCGCGACGATCGCTACCGCTGAAGGCAGTCGATCCAGAAACCCCTCGCGGCTGCGGGCGCTTTGCGCCTTCTCCGACCGGCGATCTGCATCTGGGCTCGCTGTTCGCCGCCGCGGGCAGTTACCTCGATGCGCGCCACGCGGGCCAACGCTGGCTCCTGCGTATCGAAGACCTGGATACGGCGCGCATCGTGCCGGGCGCCGAGGCGCGTATCCTCGCGACTCTCGACGCCTGCGGCTTCGAGTGGGATGCTGCGCCCATCCGTCAGAGCACTCGCCTCGACGCCTATCGCGATGCACTCGCCGTGCTCGCAGCTGCGGGTCGACTGTTCGAATGCAGCTGCACACGCAAGGCGCTCGAGGACGGCGCTGAAGTCGCGCGAATCGGCGCCTATCCCGGTATCTGTCGCGCGGGCCCCAAAGGTCCGGGGCCCACCGCCACACGCTTTCGGGTAGACGACGGCGACTACGTGTTCGACGATCGGGTCCAGGGCATCGTGCGCGGCCAATGGAGTGCACGCGGCGATGTGGTCGTGCGACGCCGGGATGGTCTCTTTGCGTACCAGCTCGCGGTGGTAGTCGACGACGCCTGGCAGGGTGTCACGGACATCGTGCGCGGCGCAGACTTGCTCGATTCCACTCCGTGGCAGCTCGCCCTCGCCGGTACCCTCGGCCTGGTTTCGCCCCGCCATGCGCACCTGCCCGTTCTGGTCGAGCCGGACGGCCGCAAACTCGCGAAATCCCGGCGTGCCGTGGGAATCGAACCGGGGCGCGCCGGGCATGCGCTTGAGACCGTGCTCGCACTCCTGGGAATTCCGCCTCCCCCGGAACTGTCAGGGGCCCACCCGCACGAACTCTGGGCATGGGCAGTTCCACGATGGTCGGCGGATCGCCTGCGCGGCGTCCGTACGCTCCCGGCGCCGGAATAGCTTGGGGTCTCACGCCCTGTTGTACTAAGGTAGGCATCAACAGCTGGGGCCGACGAGGCGAGGAACGGCCATGAGCGAACCCAGAGTCATCAAGAAGTATCCCAACCGGCGTCTCTACGACACCGTCGAGAGCCGCTATATCACTCTCGGCGACATCCGGCGCCTCGTGGTCGAGCGCATCGACTTCGTGGTGATCGACAAGAAGACCCAGGCCGACATCACGCGTTCCATACTGCTGCAGGTCATTGCCGAGCAGGAACACGCGGGCGAGCCGGTCATGAGCCGCGATTTCCTCTCGCAGGTCATCCGCACTTATGGCGGGCAGATGCAGAATGTCGTCGGCAGCTATCTCGAGCAAAGTCTCAAGCTCTTCAATTCGCAGCAGCGCGAAATGCGCGATCGCGTGCGCAGCGTCGTCGGCACCGATCCGGTCGATGCGGTCGCGCAGGTCGCGCAGAAGAACTTCCAGCGCTGGCGCGCCGTTCAGGATGACATCTTCCGCACCCTGCTCGGCGGCGGCCGCATGCGGGAACGGGACGAGGACGACAAGCCGCCGCGGGAAACCGGAGCGCCGCCACACGGTTGAGGGCGGCGAGCGGCGAGCCAGAGTCGCATTTCCACGCGCCAACGCAAGAGATTTCGGTCGCGCGCAGTTCACGTCGTTGCCTGCCATCTGCAAGACGCAACCACGACGCCAAATAAGTAAGGCCGGGCGGCGTCAGCCGTCCGGCCTCCTGGTCTTGCCCGTCGCTCGTCGCCCGTAGCCCGCTGCGCGTAGCCCGCTGCGCGTAGCGCAGCGGCGCGACGCGCCCTCAGGCGTCGATATTCCTCATCGACAGTCGCACGCGACCCTGACGGTCCACCTCGAGCACCTTCACCCGCACACTGTCGCCTTCATGCAGCTTGTCCGAGACGCGCTCGACGCGCTCCTCGGAAATCTGC
>CAUJHX010000179.1 GCA_963204795.1 Pseudomonadota bacterium
TGCTTCATTGGCAGGGCTCTGTGGATACGACCGCTCGATCATAAGCGGCACGCTCACGATTCGACGTCGGGGAAATTACTCATCAACAACCCGCCCGCGCCCGCCACAACGAATCTTTGTGGCGGGCGCGGGCCATTTTGACAAGGATCAAGCCTTGCCGGTCATGCGACGACGTGGCATGACCACTGCGAGCAGCAGTGCCACGACGAACGCGCCAATCAGGATCGACATCTCGAGCACATATTCGGTGGGCTGCGTCCAGAACTCGGTGAACAAGCCCCACTCCTGGGTGATCTCGATCGACACCCACATCACTCCCGCAGTCGGCACGGCATAGCGCACGGCCGCGAGAATGCGCGTGAAACGGCCGAGCCGCATCAGCAGGTAGAAAGTCCAGATCGTGAGCAGGAACGTGGCGGCGTACGTCACCGGGTGATGCAGGCCGAGAAAGCGCGAATCCACCAGGAACAGGGATACTGCGTAACAGAACCAGACCACGTACAGCACTTCGAGGAAGGTGATGCGGGCGAAATTGCGTTCCGACGCGGGCGCGGGCTTGCCGGCGTCATAGCGGCACACGCGCTGGATCCACATGAAGGCGTTGCAACGCGTGTCGCGGTTGAAGACGAAGAACGGCAGCGTCGCCATCAGCAGGCCGACCGTCGCTTCCACGAACAGCAGGCTTGCCGAGAGCACATGCTCGCCGTTCACCATCAGCGGGCCCATGCCCATGAACTCGGGGTTGAAGCGAAACGACAATTCGATCCATCCAGTCCACACGAGATGTGCCGCGATGAAACCGAACCAGGTTCCGACGGCCTCGCTGCGGCTCAACGAGCCCGCGATCATGAGTGCGATGGCGTTGACTCCAATCCCGATGCTGACCGGCGTGTCGTAATGGTCCGGGAACACATCCATGATGACCCCCAACGCGCTGTGCATCAGCGGCACGATCGCGAGCACGGCGATGAAGGCGAAGATGCCGACAAACGGCGGCGCGGAGAGGCGGCCGAGCCCGGTGGCCGGCGCAGAAGTCGCTGTCGTCATCCCGTGAGTCCCTCTTTTTTCGTTGGTGGCCGAATCTAGCCGTCGCCGCGATTCGACAGCAAGATCCGGAGCGCGGGGGCACCACACATCGGCCAGGCTGCGATCATTCGACATAAGTGCTGCCGCCACGTGCTTTTTCGGCCGTGGCGTGAACCCCGTCATGTCGCGCACGATGCACCGTCTCTACGATACGCGCCCTTCGCACCGCCCGCGTGCCATTGGAGTCTGATCGTGGAATTCGTCGAGTTTCTCTGCATCACCACCCTGGGTCTGCTCATCGTCCAGATCATCTCGATGGTCCGGCATCAGTTCTCCCGCGACCGCTAGGGCGTCCCGCCGGGGCCGCCGCGGCCGAACAGGTCGTCCGGCTGCTCGACGCCGACAAAGCGCCCGCTGATGACGGGCTCCGCTTCGATCAGTTCGTCGGGGTAATGGCGCAGCACCGCCCGCGCTTCATCCGGCGAACCTTCCAGCCACGTCGAGTGATCTTCCTCCAGCAGCATCGCGGGCTGGCGCTTCTTCTCGTTGTGGATTGCCGCGATTCGCGGCGAGGCGGGCATGGTGATGATCGTGCAGGACGTGACGACCTGGCCGTCGACATTCCGCGACTCATCCCACAGGCCTGCGAGACCGAACCACGCGCGATCGCGCACCCAGATGCGGTACGTTACTTTCGCACGCCGTTCCGTCACGTGCGGCTCGAAATAGCAGCTCACGGGAATGATGCATCGCTGGCCCTTGCGCCACGCCGTGCGATACGTCGGTGCGCTCTCCATGCGCTCGATCGTCGCATTGAATGTCGACGCCTTCAGCGGCACGCCCTTCGCCCAGCCCGGTATCAGGCCCCAGCGCATCGGCACCGCCTCGCGCGCGCCGCTGCGCACGCGGATCACCGGAAAGAGGTCGGTCGGCCGCGCATCGAACGGCGCAACCGCGAAGTCCCATTCGACGATCTTGAGACCGAACGCCCCGGCGATCGCCGCGGTCAGCTGGGGACGCATGCGGCCGCACATGACACTCTCCCTGGCATGCCGCCCATGAATCCGCACGGTGTACGTCGAGGCGGCGGTGCGGCAAACTCCGCTGTGGCACATAAAGCCGTCACACTGTACATCACGCAGGTATGGAGGATCGATTCATGAAGTCACTGAAATGGGGCACAGCCCTTCCAGTTGCAGCCGCAATGCTGCTCACGGTCGCGGGCTGCGGCAAGAAGGAAGTGCCCCCGTTGCCGGCGGCGGCGCCCGATGCCGCGACCGCCCCCGCAGCCACGACTGCACCTGATGCCGCAGCCGCGCCTGAGGCCGCTGCCGCCCCTGCCGCTGCGGCAACGCCCACGGCGAGCGCCGCAGACGGCGCCAAGGTCTATCAGACCTATTGCACGACGTGCCACGGTCCCAAGGGCGAGGGTAACGGTCCTGCTGCGGCAGGCCTGAACCCGAAGCCCGCGGACTTCGCGACGAGATCGTTCAAGTACGACGTGAACGGGGACGGCATCAAGGGCGAGATCGATGACATCAAAGCCATCGTCCACGACGGCGCGGCCAAGCACGGCGGATCGCCGCTGATGACTCCCTGGCCGATGCTCAACCCCGCGCAGCTGCAGGCGGTTGCGGAGTACGTGAAGTCACTCGGTGCCTGAGCAGCACGCTTGACGACCTGCGCACGGATGCCCATCGGCATCCGTGCGCAGGCCTGTCCGCTCACACTCGGGTATATTCCAGCCATACGGGTCGGGGGGAATTGCGATGCGTAGCAGATCAGGGTTTCGAGGCAAGTCAGCCGGTGGTCTCGCCATCCTTGCAGCACTGAGCGTCGGTCTCGCCGACGCCGCCGATGCGCCCCCCGGTGAGCGATGGAAGACCACGTCCTCCATGGAAATGATGGGCATGAAGATGCCCGGGCAGACCACGTTCGTTTGCCTCGAGCCCGGCTCGAATGACGTGCCGGTCGGGCATGACAAGAACTGCACCACGCACGATGTGAGGCGCACGGCCAATGGCATGACCTTCCGGATGAGCTGCACCGGCAAGGAGGCCTACGAGGCTGAAGGCGAAGTAACCTCTCTCGGCCCGAATCGCTCCCGTACGACGCTTCTCATGCGGACGGCCGACGGCGAGATGACGATGATCTCGGAGAACGAAAAAATGGGGGCCTGCACCGGCAGCGAAGCGAACCTCGTCGCGAAACGGATGATCGCCAAGGCCGAGACGGACAGCAGGAAGATCCAGGCCGAACAGGAACGGATGCGGGCGCAGCAGTGCGCCGACGCGGCGCGCACGGGTGACTTCTACACGGTGAACAGCGGCTTGTGCCGCAATGACAAGGCAGCGGTCAAGACTTTCTGCGCAAACTTCCAGACGCACACAGTCTTTCGCAAGATTGCCGAAGAGCAGGCGCGCAATGTCCGCAGCGGCGCGAGTGCGGGAGGGCAGGTGCAGCCACTGACCTCCTCGGCATCGTTGTGCGGCGTCGACGCCGACAAGACGCGCGACCGGCTCTGTGGCACGGCCGAGGCGCAGGGGCAATACGCCTTCATCGCCACACAGTGCCTCACACTCGCCGGCGCCATCGGCAAGCGCGAGTGTTCCGGCCGCGCAGGTACGTACCACGCATCCGACCCCAGATACTTGCCCATCTGTGCGGCCTTGGCCGGCAAGGCAGTAGAAGATGCGGCGTCACCGGACGACCAGACGAGCGCGCCCGGCAATGCCACACCCGCAGCCGAAGTGCCGACGCAAGAGAAGAAGAAGCCCGGTCTCTTCAACAAAGGCAAGAAGGCCCTCGACGGCCTGTTCGGCAACTGACGGCATCTGCCCCGGGCAGGCGGAGGATGGCTGCAGGGCGTCGCGGGCTGCATGGCGCGCGACTGATCGCACTCTGTCTCGCCCTCGCCGGCGGTGCTCAGTCAGCCGCCTGGGCAACCGATGCCAAGACCAGGACACTGCCGGATCCCTTTCCGGGTGCGGCGAGTGCCTACCTGCTGACGATCGACGACGTGCCGCGTTGGGGGCATGCCGTCGATCAGCCTCGCCAGCCGGCTTCGCTCACGAAACTCCTGACCGCGCTGGTTCTCCTCGAGGACCGACAACTGCTCGCCGAGCAGGTCAAGGTGACACCCGCCGCCGCAGCCACCGAGCCAACCCGTATCGGCCTGCGAGCGGGCGATTCGCTGAGCGGAGCGCAAGCGCTGGCAGCCCTGCTCGTGCATTCGGCCAATGACGCCTGCGTCGCGCTCGTCGCCCACGCCGAGCCGGAGCGCAGCCGTTTCATCGCCCGCATGAACGACCGTGCCGCTGCGCTGGGCATGCGCGCCTCCCGCTTCGTCGATCCCTGCGGCTATGACGCTCCGGGGCAACATGCCACGGCCACCGACCTGCTGCGCCTCGCACGCGCCGCACACGCCGATCCACTGATCGCGCGCCTCGTCGCGCTGCCCGCCGTCGAATTCAGCAGCCGCGCCGGCCACCACTTTCGCCTGACCAATACCAACCTGCTGGTGGGGCGCCTCGCGGGCGTCGTGGGGATGAAGACCGGCTATACGAGCGGGGCGCGCCGGTGTCTCATCGTGCTGGCCGAGCGCGACAAGCACACGGTGTGGCTGGTGATGCTCGGCAGCGAGAACCGCTGGTGGGGCGCGCACCGGATGATCAATGAAGCCTTCGATGCAGCCAGCTTCGCGACGCATTGAGGCGTGCCTTGCCGCGGCAGCACTGATCGGCATGATCGGTGCCATCTGGTGGCCGGCTCTCCACGCCAGCTTCCAGTTCGACGACTTCAGCGTCATCGTCGCCAATTCGCGTGTGCAGTCCTTCTCCGCCTGGCTCCAATCGATGCCAGGGATCCGCCCGCTGCTGAAGCTGAGCTACGTGCTCAACCATTCCTGGCACGCGGGACCCGCAGGCTTTCGCCTCACGAACGTGGCGATCCACGCCGCGAACGCCTGTCTGGTCGGTGCGCTCCTCTGGCGACGCGCATGCCATGACGGGCTCTCACGCAGCGAGGCCGCAGTGGCCACTGTGCTGGCCACACTCGTATTTGCGTTCCATCCCGTGCAGACCGAGGCCGTCACGTACATTTCCGGCCGCTCGGTATCACTCGCCGCCCTCTGCAGCCTCGTGAGCCTCGCATGTTGGCTGCGCAGCCGCGAAGCAGGCGGGCGCCGCAGGGCACTCATCTGGCGTAGCGCTGCCCTACTGGCATTCGCCGCTGCCCTGAGTGTGCGCGAGACCGCTCTTGTGCTGCCGCTTGCAGTGCTGCTGTGGAACGCAACGGAACCGGGGACGACGCGACCTCGACGCACTACCGGCCTCGCGCCGCTGTTCGCTCTCGCGCTGCTGGCTCTCGTCATCGTCCTCGCGTGGCCACCCTATCGGCACCTGATCGATACGAGCCTTGCGATCCGGACAATGGGCGTGAATCTCATGACACAGGCGCATGCGCTCGCCTACCTCACGCTGCAACTGCTGCGACCGTGGAACATGAACGCCGATCCGGCCCTCCCGGCGACGACGCATCTGGACGCGATCACGGCTCTGCTCATCCTGCTGTGGAGCGGCATCGCGGTTGCCGGCTTTGTCCTGCGTCGCAAGCAGCCGTCGGTCACCTTCGCCCTGCTGTGGTTCCTGCTGTGGCTCGCGCCGACCAACTCGCTGCTCGCGCGCTACGACGTCGCCAATGACCGTCAGCTCTATCTCGCGCTCATCGGGCCCGCATGGCTTCTCGGCTATGGCCTGGCGGTCGGCGGACGACGCCTGTCGCGCACAGCACGTGCCGGCGCGATATTGCTGCTCGCTGCACTTGCGACCTGGCTCGCCACCGCGACCGTGCAGCGCAACCGGGTGTATGCGGATGAGATCACCTTCTGGGAAGACGTGGTTCGCCGCACGCCGGCCAATGCGCGTGCCGCCAACAACCTCGGCATGGCCTACGCCTGCGCGTCCCGCGACGACGACGCTGCCCTGCAATTCGCTCGCGCCGCGCGCTTGCAGCCGGATGACTACCGCGCGGGTGTCAATCTCTGGCTGCTTCGGTCCGGCGATCTTGAGGCCTGCCTGCCAAATGGACAGGGTCGCACCCGCACGCCGGTCAGTCGTTGAATCGCTCCTCGCCTTCTTCCTTCTGCGTGAGTTGCTCTGCCCGTTCCCGACTCGCGTCGTCTACCAGCACGCGATCCGATGCCTCGTCGAGCACGATCTGCAGGATCTTCTCCGCCTTCTCCAGGCTCCTGCGCGCGTCGGCCCACTCGCCCCGCTCCCC
Organism: Pseudomonadota bacterium; assembly: GCA_963204795.1. Lineage (GTDB taxonomy): Bacteria > Pseudomonadota > Gammaproteobacteria > Steroidobacterales > Steroidobacteraceae > CADEFQ01. The sequence continues at coordinate 6,307 of CAUJHX010000179.1, forward strand.
CGACGCAAGCGCTGCCGAGACCAGACCGGCCGCCGGTCCAAGCCTGTCGAGCATCTGCATCCGCTCGCGACGCAACGTCGCGCGCTCAATGGCTGCATCGATCTCGTCGAGTTTCGTGCGCTGTCCGCCCAAGAGGTGGCCTCACACGCACCGGAACGGAACCGCCGTAGATTGGTCGGAGCGCCGAGATTTGAACTCGGGACCCCTTGCACCCCATGCAAGTGCGCTACCAGGCTGCGCCACGCTCCGACACGATTGTTCTTTGATGGCGGATGATATCACTCGCGACGCCGCGCCGCGCTCTCGCGGCAACGCTTCAGCGCCGCAGCACCCGCAGCATGTCTTCGAGTTCCATGCGCACCTGACGCACGATCTGCTGGCTTTGCGAAGTGTCGGTGCGGGCTTCTTCGCCGGTGAGCTTGTTGCGCGCACCCCCGATCGTGAAGCCCTGCTCGTACAGGAGGCTCCTGATCTGGCGAATCACGATCACGTCCTGGCGCTGGTAATAACGGCGATTGCCGCGACGCTTCACGGGCTTCAGTTGCGGGAATTCCTGCTCCCAGTAACGGAGCACGTGCGGCTTGACGCCACACAGGTCACTCACTTCACCGATCGTGAAATAACGCTTGCCGGGAATCGCCGGCAACTGATCGTTATTCTTTGGTTCCAGCATAGGCCTCGACCCGCGCCTTGAGCTTCTGCCCTGGACGGAATGTCACCACACGGCGGGCCGTAATGGGAATCTCCTCGCCTGTCTTCGGATTGCGACCGGGGCGCTGGTTCTTGTCGCGCAGATCGAAGTTGCCGAAACCGGAAAGCTTCACTTGCTCGCCATTCGACAGCGCCGCGCGCACTTCCTCGAAGAAGAGATCGACAAGCTCGCGCGCTTCGCGCTTGTTCAATCCAAGCTGATTGAAGAGCGCTTCGGCCATTTCCGCCTTGGTCAGGGCCATCCCTACTCTCTTATTCTCGCGTTCAGCGCACCCGCCAGACCGGCAACGATCTCCGCCACGGCGTGATCGGTATCCTGGTCCGTCAGCGTGCGAGAATTATCCTGAAAAATCAAGCCTAAAGCGACGCTTTTTCGTCCGGATTCTATCCCGGCCCCCCGGTAAACATCGAAGACCAGAACATCGCGCAGCAGGCTCGAACC
>CAUJHX010000180.1 GCA_963204795.1 Pseudomonadota bacterium
GAATCGCGCTGGGTTCCGCGCGAGGTCGTGTGGTTCATCAATCACCAGAAGGACGAGGGCCTGCGTCCGAAGGCGCTCAAGGACGGCAACGACCCCACGCGGCGGCAGCTCATCAAGCTCTACCAGGATTACGAGGATGCCTGCGTGCGCGCCGGCGTGGTCGACTTCGCGGAGCTGCTGCTGCGCGCGTTCGAGCTGTTGCGCGATCAGCCGGAAGTGCTGCGCCACTATCGCGCCCGCTTTCACCACGTCCTGGTCGACGAGTTCCAGGACACGAACGCGATCCAGTATGCGTGGATGAAGTTGATCGCCGGCAGCGACGGCGCGCCGTTCATCGTCGGAGACGATGATCAATCGATATACAGGTGGCGCGGCGCGCGGGTCGAGAACCTGCAGCAGTTCCGCCGCGACTGGCCGCAGGCGCAGCTGCACAAGCTCGAGCAGAACTACCGTTCGACGGGCAACATCCTGAAAGGCGCCAACGCGCTCATCGAGCACAACAGCGGCCGGCTCGGCAAGAATCTCTGGACGAGTGGCGGTCACGGCGAGCCGATCCGCCTGTATGCGGCGTTCAACGAGCGCGACGAAGCCGAGTTCGTGACGCATCGCATCCGCGAGTGGGTGCAGCGGGGCGGCGCGCGGCGCGAGATCGCGATCCTCTACCGCTCGAATGCGCAATCACGCGTGTTCGAAGAGGCGTTTCTCTCGGCGCGCGTCCCGTACAAGGTCTACGGCGGCCTGCGATTCTTCGAGCGCGCGGAGATCAAGGACGCACTCGCCTATTTGCGCCTGCTCTCGAACCGCGACGACGACGCTTCGTTCGAACGGGTCGTGAACCTGCCGACACGCGGCATCGGCGCAAAGACCGTCGATGAGCTGCGGCAGTCCGCCCGCGCGGCGGGCACTTCCCTGTGGCACGCAGCACGTGCCGCGGTTGCCGCTGGAGCACTCGGGGCCCGTGCGTCCTCGGCGCTCGCCGCATTCCTGCAACTGATCGAGACGATGACGGCAGACGCGTCCTCCCTGCCGTTGCACGAGCAGGTAGACCACGTGCTCGCTGCTGGCGGCCTCATCGAGCACCACCGCAAGGAGAAGGCCGACCGTGGCGAAGCGCGCGTCGAGAACCTCGAGGAACTCGTGAGCGCCGCGCGTGGCTTCGAGCCCGAGGGCGATCTGCCGCCGCTCGACGCCTTCCTCGCGCACGCCGCGCTCGAGTCGGGCGAGGGCCAGGCGGAGGAATGGGAAGATTGCGTGCAGATGATGACACTGCACACCGCCAAGGGGCTCGAGTTTCCGGTCGTGTTCCTCTGCGGCATGGAGGACGGCCTCTTTCCGCACCAGCGCTCGCTCAACGACCTCGACGGACTCGAGGAAGAGCGCCGCCTCTGTTATGTCGGCATGACGCGCGCGATGCGCCAGCTCTATCTCAGCTTCGCCGAGCAGCGCCGCCTGCACGGCACCGACAGCTACGGCCAGCCATCGCGCTTCATCACCGAGATCCCCGAGGATCTCGTCGAGGAAGTGCGACCGCGGATCCAGCTCGGTCGCCCGTTCGCGCGACCGGCCGGCCATTCGCACGCGCGTGACACGCATGCAGCACCCGCCTACACACACTCCCAGGTCGGGCGGCGTGCCGTCGCAGCCGAGCCCGTGGCGCCGGGCATGCGGCTCGGAGCACGCGTGCGGCACGGCAAGTTCGGCGAGGGCACCGTGCTCAATGTGGAGGGGCAGGGCCCGCAGGCGCGGGTGCAGGTGAACTTCGAGCGCCAGGGCACGAAATGGCTCATGCTCGCGTACGCCAATCTCGAGGCAGTATGACGCAATGAAAATCGTGATTCTCGGCGCCGGGCAGGTGGGTCGTACTGCCGCGTATCACCTCTCGCGTGAAGAGGCGAACGACGTCACCGTCGTCGATACGAACCAGGAGGTGCTTCGCGACCTGCAGGGGCGCCTCGATATCCGCACCGTCGCCGGCAACGCATCCTTTCCCACGGTGCTCGATGCTGCGGGCGCCGCCGACGCCGAAGTGCTGATTGCGCTCACGAACAGCGATGAGGTGAACATGCTCGCGTGCGAGGTGGCCTACACCCTGTACCGCACGCCCACCAAGATCGCGCGCATCCGCTCAGCCGAATACACCGCCAACCCCAAGCTGTTCTCCGACGAAGCGCTGTCGGTCGATGTGTGGATCAGCCCCGAGCAGCTCGTCACCGAATATGTCGAGCGTCTGATCCGCTATCCCGGCGCTCTTCAGGTGCTGACTTTTGCCGCTGGTCGCCTGCGTCTCGTCGGCGTGCGCACCGGCAGCGGCGCGCCCCTGCCAGGTCTGCCTGTCCGGATGCTGCGCGAGCACCTGCCCGACGTCGAGGTGCGCGTTGTCGCGGTCTATCGCGACGGCCGCAGTCTCGAGCCGGAAGCGGAACTTGTCATCAGGGAAGACGACGAGGTGTTCTTTCTCGCCGAGCGCGACCAGGTCCGGCGTGTCATGAGCGAGCTGCGCAAAGAGGACAATCCCGCGAGGCGGGTCGTGATTGCCGGCGGTGGCAGCATCGGATTCCGCCTCGCCCGCATGCTCGAGAAGACTCACCATGTGAAGGTCATCGAGCGTGACCCGAAGCGCGCCCGTCACATCTCCGAAGTACTCGAGCATGCGATCGTGCTGCACGGTGACGCCGCCGACGAGGAACTGCTGATCGAGGAGAATATCGACAGCGCCGATGTGTTCGCTGCGCTCACGAATTCCGAGGAGGCCAACATCCTCTCGGCCATGCTCGCGAAGCGGCTCGGCGCCGCGAAGGTGATGGCCCTCATCAACAAACCCTCGTACGCGGAGCTGATGGAAAGCGGCAGCATCGACGTGGCGATTTCCCCGCAATCCGTCACGATCGGATCGCTGCTCGCCCACGTGCGCCGCGGCGACATCGTGCGCGTGCATTCACTCAAGCACGGCGCCGCCGAGGCGATGGAGGCGATCGCGCACAGCGAGGGTGGCCGTTCGCGCGTCGTCGGCGTGGCGGTGGGCGAAATCGCGCTGCCCGACGGGGCGCGCATCGGTGCCATCGTCCGCGACCAGAAGGTGATCATGACGCAGGATGACACCGTGGTGGAGGAAGACGACCACGTGATCATCTTCCTCGCCGATCGACGCCACGTCGAACAGGTGGAGAGGCTCTTCATGACGGCGGCGCCGCGGTAGCGACCCGTGTTCGCGGTCCTGCACGTCCTCGGTTTGATGCTCGCGTTTTTCGCGATCACGTTCGTGCTGCCGATGGTGTGCTCACTCGTGACCGGCGACGGCATGTTCGGTGATTTTGCCGCTGCAGCCGGCCTCAACGTGCTCGTGGGCCTGGCGCTCGCCCTGGCATTCCGCCGCTACCGCCGCGAGCTCAAGGCGCGCGACGGTTTCCTGCTGGTCACGCTCGTCTGGGTCATGATGTCCGCGGCCGCGAGCGCGCCGCTGATGATGGCGATCCCCGGCCTGTCCTTCACGGACGCGTACTTCGAGGCGATGTCCGGACTCACGACCACGGGCTCCACGGTCCTGACCGGACTCGACTCGCTGCCTCCCTCCGTGAACCTCTGGCGACATGCGCTGCACTGGTACGGCGGACTCGGCATCATCGTGCTCGCGGTGGCCGTGCTGCCGCTGCTCGGCGTCGGTGGCATGCAGGTTTACAAGGCCGAGAGTCCAGGTGCGGTGAAGGACGAGAAGCTCACGCCGCGCATCACGCAGACCGCAAAAGCGCTGTGGCTCGTGTACACGGGCATCACCGCGGCCGGAGTGATCGCCCTGCACGCCGCCGGCATGACCTGGCTCGATGCGATCTGCCACTCGTTCTCGGCGATTGGCCTCGGCGGATTTTCGACGCACGACTCGGGCGTCGGCTACTACAACTCGGCGGCGGTCGAGTTCGTGCTGATCCTGATCATGCTGACCGCATGCATGAATTTCTCGCGCCATTTCATGGCGGTACAGAAGCTCTCGCTTGCCCCCTATCTGCGCGATACCGAGGCAAAGGCGGTCCTGATCGTGCTCGGCACCAGCATCGCCGGCATTACCCTGCTGGTCTGGGCAAGCGGTCATTACCTGGCGTTCGCGACGACGCTGCGCCACGTGGCCTTCAGCGTCGTTTCGGTCGCATCGACGACCGGCTTTGTCACCCAGGACTACGAGAAGTGGCCGATATTCGCGCCGGTCTGGATGCTGTTTCTCTCCTGCATCGTCTGCAGCACAGGCTCGACGGGGGGCGGCATCAAGATGTTCCGTACGCTGCTGCTCGAGCGGCATGCAGTGCGCGAGATGAAAGTGCTGCTGCACCCGCGCGCGCTCGTCCCGATCCGCATAGGTGGCCAGGTGATCCCCGAGCGCATCGTGTACGCGGTGCTCGCGTTCATTTTTCTCTATTTCGCGACCATCGCGGTACTCACCTTCACCTTGCTGCTCTCCGGCCTCGATCTCGTCTCGTCCTTCAGTGGCGTGGTGGCCTCGATCAACAACCTTGGGCCAGGGCTCGAACTGGCGGGCCCCTCGACCCAGTACCAGAAGTTCACGGACTTCCAGACCTGGGTGTTCACCACCGCAATGCTGCTCGGCCGACTCGAGATCTTCAGCGTACTGGTACTGTTCACGCCGGCGTTCTGGAGGAAATGAGCGGCGGGCGGCCGCGCTGCGCGCGACGAGCGACGAGCTGCGGGCAACGGGCTGCGGGCCAGAGGCGCGGCCAGCTTGCGATTCTGGCCCGCCGCCCTAAGCTCGTAGCCCATAGCCCGTCGCCCGTCGCCCACGGAAGGGACTCCCTTGTCTGCGACGCCGGAACTGTCTGCCTTCGAGCGAGCTCTGCTCCTGCTCACCCGCGTTCGCGCGGGCGAGGGCCGATGCATCGCGCTCTTCGCCTCGCACGCGTTCCTCATCATGGCCTCCTACTACGTGCTCAAGGCCCTGCGCGAGTCGTTCCTGCTCGCCGGAGCCGCCGCGGAAGTACGCAGCTATGCAGTGGCAGCGAATGGCATCGTGCTGATGTTGCTCGTACCGCTCTACAGCGCAGTACGCCGGCGCATCGATGGCCGCCGGCTCGTGCGCTTCATCAGTTTCTTCTTCGCGGCGAACATACTCGCCTTCGCATTCACATATCCCTTCCGCTCGGGCAAGTGGTTCGGCGTGGTGTTCTTCATCTGGGCAGGCGTCTACGGGCTCATGGTGGTCGCGCAGTTCTGGGCGCTCGCCGCGAGCCATTTCAACACCAAGACCGGCCAGCGGCTTTTTCCCGCGATCATGCTCGGGGCGACCCTCGGCGCGCTCACGGGCGCACAGCTCACCGACCTCCTGATCGTGCGCGTTGGGCCCCTCCCGCTGCTGCTGCTCGGAGTCGTGCTGCTCACGATGAGCATCGCGCTGATCCGACCCGAGACCGACGCAGTCCCGTTGCCCTCGCGCCCGCAGACTGTCGCGACAGGGGGCGCGCAGCGCGTGAGCCCGGTGATCGGCGGCTTCCAGATCGTTTTCGGCAGCCGCTACCTGCTGCTCGTCGCCGCCTTCGTCGTGCTGCTCAACTGCATCGGCTCGACCGGCGACTATCTTCTGGCCGCATTGATCAAGGCGCGCGCCGAGGCACTCGCGAGCACGGCTGCAGCTCTTGCCGATCGCGAGGCGATCATCGGCTCGCTCTACGCCCGGTTCCAGCTGTGGGTCACGCTCGCCGGCGTCAGTGTGCAGGCCCTCCTCGTGTCGCGCATCTATCGCGCAGTCGGGGTACGCGGCGCACTGCTCGTACCGCCGGCCATCGCGTTGTTCGTCTACGGAGCGATCGCGTTCGTGCCGGTGTTCAGCCTGATCTACGGCGCGAAGATCCTCGAGAGCTCGACCAACTATTCACTGATGAACACGACGCAGCAGGCGCTCTACCTGCCGACGAGCGCGGCGATGAAATTCGACGGCAAGACGACGATCGACACGTTCTTCTGGCGCTTCGGTGACATCCTGCAGGCCGGAGTCGTGTTCGTGGGGCTGCACTGGTTCGACTTCGGCACGCGCGGCTTCGCGCTGCTGAACACGGCGCTATGTGTCGTGTGGTTGTGGCTCGCGGTGCTGATTGGCCGTCGCTACACCGCGCTCGCGCGCGCCGAGACGCACAACACCGTGCCAATCCGCCAGCGCCATCCTCAAGACCTCGTGGTGTACCCGGGTCAGCCGATCGATCACCGACTGCCGGCGGAAACGTTCTTCGATCCCGACCCGGGCGACGTGCTCGTCTTCGAGGCGCGTCTCGCGAGTGGCGCGCCGCTGCCGCCGTGGCTCGAATTCGACGCGGCAGTCGCGCGCCTCACCGGGACTGCACCCGTCGACAGCGCGATCGAGGAGCGCATCGAGATCGTCGCCTGCGACCTGGATGGCGCGACCGCCACGGCCGTGTTCACGATGCGTCGGGCAACAGTCTGAGATCCCCGTTCCCGATACGGTGCACGAGCTTTGCGCGCCGACGCTCGATTTCGCCAATCTCCCGCCCCGTGAGGCCGAGTTGCAGCTGTCTGCCCCGGCGACGTACGCCGCGCAACGCATCGAAGTTCGTGCCCGGAGGTCGCGCCTGCCAGGTGTCGCCGACGAGTTCGTACTGCACGATCACCGCCAGATGCGCGCGCAGCTCATCGAGCGTCAGCGTGCGCAGACGTTCAGCCAGCGCGCGATCGATGGCGTCGACGTGCAAGTCCTTCCAGAAGACGCCGACGTCGCTTTCCATTGAGTCGAACGCGACCCCGTTGTCGATCGCCCACGCGCGCACCACGGCACCTTCCCCGGTGAGCATCACGTTGCCAAGGTTCGAGTCCTTGTGCTCGATCAGGTAGGTGACCACGTTGAGGCGGCTGATGGCGCGTGCGTAGGCGGGATCGGCTGCGAAGCGTGCTTCATCTATCGCGAGCGGGTGTGGCTTCGCGCCGTTGAGCCAGCACTGCACCATGTAGAAAGTGGCATCCGTGCCTCGCCACGCCTCGACCGCCCGCGGATCGATCAGCTTGAACCGCGCAAGCGGGGCAGAGCGGAGCGCAATCGCCGGCACGATTTGCCCGTCCGCCGGGAAGAGCAGGCGCGAAACCTCGTGAGCGGCGAGTTCATAGCGCGGCTCGTTGTTGAAGGAGCTGACACCCGCTCCGGCGCGCCGCACCTTGATCCTGAAGACCGCGGGATCGGAAGCGGTGTGCGCCATTGCCTTGCGCGTGATGTCCTTTTCGAAGCGCACGGGCTTTGCGTCCTCGATCACGAGATCGGGCGCAGTCAAAGCATCGAGGGTGCAGGGTACCTCGCTTGCGTGCGCTAGCGCGGCACCCAGGATCCAGCAGGCTCCGACCAATTTTTTGCGCCTCATTGGGCCCCCGGGTCGCACCCCGTTAGGAGGGGTACGCGTCGAAAGATTTTACACTCGAGCTTCAGGATCGCACGGTTGGTCGCATCCAGAGCCCGCTAATTGATTGAACGCAAAGCCAAGTTCAGTTCCTGGCATCGAACTTGCTTCACTTCAGCCCTACGGGCACCGTCCATGCAAGACAAGGCGGTACCGGGCAATCAAGGGGAATCGTCATGAAGAAGTCTGCATGGAATGCGACCTGCCTTCTCCTGGCCGCCGCCGCCCTGTTTCTTCCCGCCACGGCTGAAGCGCGCCGGGTTGCGGTCGACTTTCCATCCGGCGGCGAGTTCGCGAACGAGGGCAGCCGCTGGGAGTTCCCATCGACCTTTCTGGCACCCTCGGCGCTGCCGGCCACCGGCACTCTGCAGTTCACATTCGACGGCTTTTCCGGCACGCCACTCAACATCGGCGGCGCGACCTTTACGGGCTTCTGCATGTTCGAGGATGGCGCCTTCTCGTTGACCCAGGCGGGCGGCGGCTGTTCGGATGCCGGCAGCGCGCTGTTCAGCGCGCTCGCCGGGCTCGACCTCGTTGCGGGCGCGAGCGCAACCAGCCCGTTCGATCCAGGCGCGGTGTTCATTTCCCACGGCTACTCGGCCGACACGCTCGTGTCGGGTGAACCGGGCGAAGCCGGCCCATACGAGCTGGCGGACGCAGTGACGGCGTTGAGGTTCTCCTGGATCGATATGGCGACCGCGTCAGCACCGGACGATCCGGCCTATTCGATGCAGGCGTTCCTCTACTTCTTTGGTGACGGTGACTTCGGCCTCGATCTGCGCTACGGGGATGCCGCCTACGCCGGCGTGTCGCAGGCGTTCACGTTGAATGGCACCTCGCTCTTCACGAGCAGTTCACCGCTGGTCGGCGGCAACGATTACTTCTTCCGCTTCGTCGACGGTCAGCTGGTCACTGGTGGCACCGAGCCACCAACGACCGGCGTGCCGGAGCCCGGCGTCCTCGCACTGCTGGCCGCGGGCCTGATCGGCCTCGCGCTGAGTCACCGGCGCGGGCTGCGCAGCACGCGCTGGCACGAGGACACCCTTCGGCTTTGACGCTTCACCCCGTCGCCGGCGCGAGTACCATTGCTCTCAGTGGTGCCGTTCCGGATATTCCTGTCCTCACCAGGCGATGTCGCTGAAGAACGGCTGGTTGCGCGCCGGGTAATCGGACGGCTGCAGGGAGAGTTCGCGGGGCAGGTCGCCATCGATCCGATCTTCTGGGAACACGAGCCGCTCGTCGCCTCGGCGTCATTCCAGGATCAGCTGCCGCACCCCGCCGACGCCGACGCCGTCGTCTGCGTATTGTGGGCGCGCCTCGGCACGCGGTTGCCACCGGGCTTTCGCAAGCCCGACGGCACATCCTACGCGTCGGGCACCGAATTCGAGTTCGAGGATGCGCTGGCCGGGCTGCGCAGGCACGGCCGTCCCGCGTTGCTCGTGTATCGCAAGATGGCGCCTCCGCTGCTCGATGCGGATGACGACGCGCAATCGCTCGAGCGCCTGCAGCAGAAGCAGGCGCTCGACGCCTTCGTGAAGCGATGGTTCCACGATGAGACGGATGGCACGCTGCGCGCGGCGTTTCACCCGTTCGGCGACGCTGCGCAGTTCGAAGAGCTGATCGAGATTCACCTGCGCAAGCTGATCACGCGCGCCTGCCCCGGGGCGGGCGGTGCACTTGCCACGGAAGTTGCGACCTGGCGGCACGAGTCTCCGTTTCGGGGCCTGCAGTCATTCGGGTTCGAGCATGCACCGATTTTCTTCGGGCGTACTGCGGCTGTGAGCGAAATGCTCGCGGCCTTGCGCCGGCAGGATGCGGCCAACCGACCGTTCCTGCTCGTTCTCGGCGCAAGCGGCAGTGGCAAGTCTTCGGTCGTGCGCTCGGGCCTGCTGCCCGTACTGATCCAGCCGGGCATCGTGGAAGGCGTTGCGCGTTGGACCCGCGTGGAGCTGCGCCCCCGAAATCGCCAGACCGATCTGCCGACACTGCTCATCGAATCACTGGCGCGAGGCGTCGGGGCTGCGACGCAGGACCCGCAAGCGCTGCTGCGCGAGTTCGCTGCATGGCACGCATCGCAGCAACGGCTGGTGCTCGTGATCGATCAGCTCGAGGAAGTGTTCACCGATGAACGGATCGGGCTCGCGGAGCGCGAGCGCTTCTTCGCGCTGCTCGCGCAACTGACCGCGACGCGCGCGTTGTGGACGATCGCGACGCTGCGCAGCGATTTCTATCCGCGCTGTGCCCTGCATGCCGATCTCGCCGCGCTGAAGGCCGGTGACGGACAGTACGACCTGCGTCCACCGACGGCGGCGGAGATCGGGCAGATCATCCGCCTGCCTGCGCGAGCGGCCGGGCTGCGCTTCGAATCCCGCGTCGACGGAGGAGAAAGTCTCGATGAAGTGCTGCGCGACGCCGCCACTGAGAACCCCGAGGCGCTGCCCTTGCTCGAATTCGCACTCGAGGAACTCTACAAGCGCCGCGCGGGGGATGGCACGCTGACTTTTGCGGCTTATCACGATATCGGCGGCGTGGAGGGCGCGCTCGCGCGGCGGGCCGAGGCCGTCTTCGCCGCCTTGCCCCCGGAAACACAGGCCGGCCTGCCGCTCGTGCTGCGCAAACTCATCGCGGCGACGGAAGGCGGCGCGGACAGCTTCGTCCGGCGCAGTGCCGCGCCCGGCGAATTCAGGAGCGGTGGCGAACTGTCGCTGGTCCAGGCGTTGGTCGAGGCACGCTTGTGCGTCTCGGAGCTCGGCCGCGACGCCCGCGCCGGCATCTCGATCGCGCACGAAGCCCTGATCCGGCACTGGCCGCGCGTGCGTGAGTGGCTCGATTCCAATCGCGACCTGTTGCGTGCACATGGCCGGCTCGCTGCCTCCGCGGAGCGTTGGGAGGCGGAGGGGCGCAGGAGCGACCTGTTGCTCGCGAGTGGCCGGCCGCTGGACGAAGCGCTATCCATCATCGCGTCAGGTGCCGGGATCGCGCCCGCGGAACAGGCGCTGATCGATGCGTCGCGCCGGCGCGCGCGACGCGCGCGACAGCTGCGCGCAGGCGCAGTCTCGGGGCTCGCCGTGCTCGCCCTCGCGGCGACCATCGCGGCATTCGTCGCGACTTCGCAGCGGCAGCGCGCGGTCACCGAGGCATCGACGACCCAGGAGACCATGAACTTCATGGTCTCGCTGTTCACGCTCGCTGATCCCACCGAGGCGCGCGCCAACGAGTTCACGGTGCGGGAAATGCTCGATCGCGGCGCAGAAGACGTGCAGCGTCGACTGCGCGACCGGCCAACAGTGCGCTCGAGCCTCATGACAACCATGGGACGCGCATACACCGGCCTTGGATTGCCCGGCCCGGCACAGGACCTGCTGCGGGAGGCGCTGACCCTGCGCGAGCGCGAAGCAGGGGTCGCCGCACGCGCCACGACCGAAACGCGTCGGGCACTCGCCGCCGCAGACTATCTCGACGGAACCTACGATCAGGCCGAGAAGCAATATCGGACAGCTCTGGATGCCGCACGCCGGCTCGTGCCGGGCGATGATTCCCTGGTCGCCGCAATTCTGACCGGTCTCGGTGATACGCTGTCGCAGAAGCAGCAGGATGTCGAGGCGGAAGCGGTCTACCGGGAAGCCCTGGGCATCGTTACCCGCCTTCATGGAGCGCGCAGCACCGAGGCCGCCGAGACCATGCAGGGTCTGGCAATTGTCCTGTACTACAAAAACGCCTATGGGGAAGCCGAGCAACTCACGCGGCGCAGTCTCGCCATACGACGCGGAGCGTACGGCGAGCGCCACTGGAAAGTGGCGGACAGTCTCAATCACCTGGGGGCTATCTATTACCAGACCGGTCGCTATCCGGATGCCGTCGCGGCGTGGAAGGAGTGTCTTTCGATATCGGAGGCATGGGCCGGCCCGGACCACCCGGAGAACGGGACGGTCGCCAACAACATTGGTCGCAGTCTGCTGGTTGATGGCAAGCTGGACGAGGCGGAACCCTACTTCCAGCGTCATCTCGACCTGATCCGGCGCACGAAACCGGCCGGTCACGACGACCTGATCCTGCCACTGAACAGTCTCGCGATGATCCACATCGCTCGCCACGATTTCAGCGGAGCAGAGCGATTGCTCGACGAGGCCCGGCGCATCGCCGAGAGCCAGCATCACTGGATGCTCGATCAGGTCCTCACCAACCTGGCGGACGTCTACGCACGAACCGGCCGCCCGCTACAGGCACAAGAGCTGCTGACCCGCGCCAGGGCCCTGCTCGAGCAGCAATATCCCCTCAACACGATGCCCGGAGAGGTCTGGCGCCATGCGCTGCAGGATGCAGTGCTCGCGACCACGTATGCGGCGCAGAAGCGGTACGCGCAGGCCCGCAAGCTCCTCACCGATGCCCTGCCGATCGTGCGCAAGCGCTTCGGCGCGGGGCGATACTACACGCGCGACCTCGAAGAGCGGCTCGCGCGCCTGCCACGCTGACAAGGGAGATACGAGACTCGCATGGACCTGCCCGCCGCCATACCGCTCATCATCGGCGTTACCGGCCATCGCGATCTCGTCGAGGACGAGGAGCCCGCGATTCGCGAGCGGGTGCGCGAGTATCTGTCGAACCTGCGCGCGCGCTGGCCGGGTACGCCGCTGATCGTCGCCTCGCAACTGGCCGAGGGCGCCGATCTCCTCGTGGCCGAGGAGGCCCACGCGCTCGGCCTCGAACTCGTGTTCCTGCTGCCGCTGCCGCTCGCCGACTATCGCGCACAGTTTTCGGGCGAGGCGGCCCAGGCGCGCTTCGATGCGTTGCGTGCCGTCTCGCGCGTCGTGGATCTCGCGACCGTGGAGTCTCCCCATGATCGCGATACGCTGTATGCCCTCGCCGGAGATTTTCTGGCGCGCTACAGCTTCATCCTGCTCGCATTGTGGGACGGCAAGCCGGCGGCGGGTCCCGGCGGGACCGCTGCGGTGGTCGACTATCGCTTCGCCTCGCGCGGCGGAGCGCGACCAGCGACTCAGGAGCTGCGCGACATCGCGCTCGGCGAAGCCGACAACTCGCTCGTCTACCACATCCTGGTATCACGGGCACGCGTGAACGGCGAGCCGACGAACGGTCATCAACCGCTCACGGTGGGCTATCTGCACGAATACGCGGGCGGGCGTTCAGCGCTGCAGGAGGCGATGCCCGAGCACAGCCGGCGCGTCCTCGACCGTACCGAGGCCTTCAATCGTGTCGCGTCCCGCGAGATGCAGACGGGCGGGATCGTCACTCAGCAGGCGCCGCTCGTCGGTGCACCCCACGCGGTGAACCGTTGCGCGCGCCTCATCGCGGTATCCGACCGTCTCGCGACGCACTTCCGCCACCGCCTGATGCGGATTACGGCGTGGACCTACGGTATCGGCGCGGTAATGGGCTGCGCATTCGTGCTGTATTCGAAGATTCCGGCGATGTGGGGACTCATCTATGTGTTCTTCGGCGCCGCACTCACGACCATCGCGCTCAGCCGTTACGCGGAACGGCGCGGCTGGCATCGCGATCATCTCGAGTATCGGGCGCTCTGTGAGGGGCTGCGGGTGCAGTTCTATCTGCGCGTCGCGGGTGTGCGCGACGAGGGCCGGCTGCACACGGGCGACGAGAGTTTTCTCCGCCGTCAGGACCCGGAACTCGACTGGATCAGGAACGGCATGCGGGCGGTCGACTTCGAGATGCACGATGCGGGTCGTGACGGCATTCTGGGTGGGATCGAGCACGCGCTGGAAGCGTGGGTGGGCTCACTCGACCCGATCAGGGATCTCGGTACGGGCCAGCTTGCGTACTTCTGGCGTGCCGGCGAGCGCCGCCACCGCATGATCACGCTGACCGAGCACACGGGGGCGACGACACTGGTGCTCGGCCTCGCGGCTGCCGCCGCCCTGTGCTTCATCCCCGTGCTGCACGTGGCCTACGTCAAGACGCCGCTCGTCGTGACGATGGGCTTGCTGCCCCTTGTCGCAGGCATCCTCGAGGCCTGGCTGCAGAAGACGGCCGCCAAGGAGCTCGCGCGCCAGTACGCCTACATGTACCGGCTGTTCGATGAAGCGCGCACGCAATTGCAGGGTGATGCGAGCGACGACCACCGGCGCTCGGTGCTGTACTCGCTCGGCCGCGCTGCGCTTTCGGAACAGGCTACCTGGGTGCTGCTGAACCGCGACCGCAAGTTGCGCCATCTTCCCTCCCACTAGGAGAAGTCATGCCGGGCTCGGATGAAGACGTCGAACGGGTGCTGCTGCCGCTCGCGCAGAAGGACTACGGAGCCGACTACCGCCTGCACGCGTTGCGCGAGTACGAGCTGTATGTCGAGATGGCCGATCGGGTGAGCAACCGGCGCATGCTGGCGAACTCTTTCTTCGTCGGCATGAACACGGCGGTGGTTGGCGCTCTGGCCATCGCGCTCAAGGAAGGCCTGATCCAGTCGCGCACGCTGGTGATAGCCCCCGCGACCGCCGCCGTGCTGATGTGTGTTGCATGGTGGATGATGGTGCTGTCGTATCGCCAGCTCAATGCCGGGAAATTCCGCGTGATCCTCGCGATGGAGCGCCACCTGCCGTTCGCGCCATTCGCGGCCGAGTGGAAGGCGCTCGACGGCGCGAGCTCGCGGCGTGAGTACCTGCAGACGACCAAGGTGGAGCTGCTCGTGCCGTGGCTCTTCGCCGGGATTCACGTCGCGCTTACGATCGCGATCCTGGTGAAGGCCTTCTGAGCGCCCGTCAGCGATTGCCGAGCAGTGCGTCGCGTCGCACGAGAATCGCCTTTTGCTGCGCCCGATCGAGCCAGGGCGCGAGGGTCACAGCGAGCTTCGCCGCATCGAGCGTGCGCAGGCGCCGCGCGAGCTCCGCACCTACGGTGGGTCGCGCGATGCGCGCGTCGAGGCGACGGGAGACGGGAAACACCGCCGCGTGGTCGATGAGACGCGCGAGACCGTCCTCGCGCCCGAGCAACACGCTCTCCGCGTGGCGTGCCAGATTGCCCGTGAGCGCGTCGAATGCGCGCATCAGGTTGTACTGCGATTCGAGACTGCACCATCGTGGCAGGCGCAGTTGCTCGTGCTCCATGACTGCGGCGGTCACGGTCTTCCCGATCCAGAACTGCAGCGCGCCCGGCTGGCCGTCGATCGTGCGCGCGATGGTGGCCGGCACCATGTCGATGCCGAGCAGGCGATCGAGTCGATACGTCGCCACTTCGTTCTGCCAGCGCCCGGCTGCCGGTGCCGTGATGAAGAGCGCGCGCAGCTGCACGTCGCCGCGCTGCAGCGTCAGAAGCCGTGTGCCCGCGCGCGGCAGCGGTGGCGCCTCGTTCGCGATGACAGCGGCTTGCCGCAGGAACTCTTCGAGCCCGTCATCGTCGAGCCCGCCCGGACGTTCGCCGACACGACGCGCCTCGGGCTCCGGCTTCGCCTGCTCGCCCGGAGCGCGGGCGTAAACCACGCTGCGGGCATCGCCCTCGATGACGAGCGCGGAAGGCTGGCCGTGATACGCGGGCAGCATGCCGGTGTCGATCATCGTGACACGCCCATCGATACGGGTCGTGACACGTTTCGTCTCCGTGATCGTGTGACCGATGACGACGCTCGTGCCGGCGAGCTGCCCGAGCACGGTGGATACCGTATCGGTTTCGAATGCGCTGGGGCACATCGCGGTGCCGCGATACCAGAGCGGCCCCGCGACACTGTGTACGGGTGAGGCATCCGTGCGTTTCAGGGTCGCGACGAGCGCAGCGACACGATCGCGATCGGCGCCTGTATACGCCCCGAGCCGCTGCTCCGCGAGCGCCACCCGTGCATCGTCATCGGTGTCGGCATCGAGCAGGCCCGCGGCCACGAGCGCATGCCACGCGGTGGTGTAGTCGAGGAGATCCTGGTGCAGCGAGGACGTATTGATCGATGCCAGCGTTTCTGTTGCGAGGCCGGGCGGCAGCCCGCCGTGCGTGAAGAGCACGCCATTCACGCGCACTACCAGTGGCCGCGCAAGCAACCACCGGCCCACCTCGCCGGCGGCACTGAACTCCACCCGCCGCGCGAACCAGCCGCGTGGAAACTTCCTGTCGAACGCAACGCGCGCGGCCTCCACGGAAAGTGCGGCAAATTCACCGCGCGAACGCAGCGCCAGGAAAGTCGCCTCGCGTGTCGAGGCATCTTCCTGCGCGGCGAGCGCGGCGTAGTCGGGGGCGACGACATAGCGCAGATCGCCGGTAAGGTTCATCAACTCGTGGTTGCCGAGGGTGACCAGCACGCGTCCACCCGCCGCCGGCGCCTCGGTCTCGAGCCGCCGCAGCAGCCCGATCACGCCGGGCGAATCAGGCCCCCGGTCGATCAGATCGCCCGTGCTGACGAGGAAGCTCTCGCCACCGGCCCAGTGCCCCGCCGCATCGATCAGGCCCGTTGCGCGCAGGATCGACTCGTACCCGGCGAGCGCGCCGTGAACATCACCGATCGCGACGATCCGCGCGACGCCGTCACACGACCACGGCTCTGCGCACGTCGCCCCCGCCC
>CAUJHX010000181.1 GCA_963204795.1 Pseudomonadota bacterium
TCATCGGACTGCACACGGTGGCGGCGCTGGCCCATCACTACTTCATGCGCGACGACACGCTGCTGCGAATGTTGCCGTCGCGTGACCGCAAGGCGAGCAACCAGGGAGCACAGACATGAAAATCAACGTCGGAAACTTCGATCGCGTGATCCGCATCGTCATCGGCCTGACATTACTCAGCCTGCCGTTCTGGCTCGAATCGCCGTGGCGGTGGCTGGGACTGATCGGCATGATGCCCTTGTTCACGGGCCTCGCCGGTCGTTGTCCGGGTTACCGGCTGCTCGGCTTGAACACCTGTCCGGTGCGCAAGTCCGACGAGTGAAGCGACCGTGAAACTGGGTTTTCTCGGCGCGGCCCGCGAAGTGACCGGCTCCTGCTTCCTGGTGGAAGCCACGGGCGTTCGCTTTCTCGTGGACTGCGGCATGGTGCAGGGCGGACGCGAGGCGCCGGTGCGCAATCGCACGCCGTTTCGGTTCGATCCGGCGTCCATCGACTTTGTTCTGCTCACGCACGCCCACATCGACCACAGTGGCCTTCTGCCGAAACTCACTCGCGCAGGCTTCATGGGTGCCATCCATGCGACGGCAGCCACGGTCGATCTGCTCGGAGTGATGCTGCCCGACAGCGCCCACATCCAGGAAAGCGAAGCCAGGCGCAGCACCAAACGGCTCCGGGGAAAGCGCCCGATTGACCCGCTTTACACCCTGCAGGACGCGCGGGACTGTCTGAAGCAGGCGAACAGTGTGGCCTACGATCAGGAGTTTTCGCCTCATGCCAATGTGCGCTGCCGCTTTCGAGATGCCGGGCACATCCTGGGTTCGGCCATCATCGAGGTGTGGGTCACCGAGCACGGCCGCGCCACCAAGCTCGTATTCAGTGGAGATCTGGGCCAGCCTGGACGTCCGATCCTTCGCGATCCGACATTGATCGAGGAGACCGACATTCTGGTCGTGGAGTCCACATACGGCGATCGCCGACACCAGGACCCCGCCGCGACCGAGCAGGAGGTGGTCGAGATCGTGGAGAAGACCCTCTACGAGCGTGGCGGCAACGTCATCATGCCGGCGTTCGCAGTCGGTCGCACCCAGCAAGTGATTTATCTCCTCCACCGGCTTGCCAGCGAGGGGCGGCTGCGGCATCCGAAGGTGTTCGTCGATTCACCGATGGCGACGGAGGTCACACGCATCACGCGCGAGTACCTGGAACTGTTCGACGAAGATGCCAGGCGTCTCGCGGGTTGGCAGGCACAAGGCAAGGACATTCCCTATCTGCGTTTCACTGCCAGCGTCGATGAATCCAGGGCACTGAACCAGATCCGCTCGGGAGCCATCATCATCTCCGCCAGCGGCATGTGCGACGCGGGACGCATCCGGCACCATCTGCGCCACAACTTGCCACGGAAGGAATGCTGCGTACTGATACCCGGCTTTCAGGCACAGGGAACGCTCGGCCGACGACTCATCGATGGCGCAAAGCGCGTGCGCCTCTTCGACGAGGACATCCCTGTGCGGGCCAGCATTCATTCGGTCGACGGTCTCTCGGCGCATGCCGATCAGGCCGCCCTGCTGGACTGGGCGGGTGCCTTCCGCATACCCCCGGCGCGCACCTTCGTGGTGCACGGTGAGTCCTCGGCAGCGCTCGCATTCGCCGAAACGCTGCGCCAGAAACTCCACTGGCACGTGACGGTACCTGAGTACGGCCAGACGGAAGAATGGTCCAGCGCGATGGTGAGCCCGCAATGAAACCTTCGCCAATCCCTGCTGAACGCCTGCAGGCCATCCTCGAATCGCCCACCTACCGACTGGCGTATGAAGACACCGAGTTGCTCAACCAGGACGATCTGCGGCCGCTGCGCCTGCAACTCGAACTGCTGAAACCCGAGCGCAGTCTGCGCGAGCAGGGCGTGCATTCGACTGTGGTGGTCTTCGGCAGCGCGCGGGTCGTGGATGCAGTCACCGCACGTCACCGGCTTGCGACGCTGGCGCAGGAAGCCCCGTCTGCTTCAGCGAGCCCCGCACTCGAACAAGAGCTGGCCCTTGCGCATCGCCGGGTCGAACAAGCGCGTTATTACGAGGAGGCGCGCCGTTTCGCGCATCTGATTTCTGCGCGCTTTCAGAAAGAGGGGCGACGCGATTTCGTCGTCGTCACCGGTGGCGGTCCGGGAATCATGGAAGCCGCCAATCGCGGCGCCTACGAGGCGGGCGGGCGCTCGATCGGCCTCAACATCACGCTGCCGCACGAGCAGATGCCCAACCCCTACGTCAGCCCCGAGCTGGCGTTCCGCTTCCACTATTTCGCGCTGCGCAAGATGCACTTCCTGCTGCACGCGCGCGGGTTGGTCACCTTTCCAGGCGGCTTTGGCACATTGGATGAGCTGTTCGAGGTCCTGACCCTGATCCAGACCGGCAAGATGGCGCCGATTCCCGTAGTGCTGGTCGGGCGCGCGTTCTGGCGCCGCGTCGTCGACTTCCATTACCTGGTCAGCGAAGGCTACATCTCGCGAGCAGATGCCGCCCTGTTCACGATTGTAGACAAGGCGGAGGAAATCGTTGCCGCGCTGGAGCGCTTCCACGCCGGCCGCATGCCGGAAAACGCGTCGCAATGATGCGAAGCCACGGGCGCCCGGCCAGATGCACGCCCCGATGGACGACGGCACTGTGTCCTGGCCGCTTGCTGTTGACGACTTCGCTGCTCGCCGCGGTCGCAGGCCATTCTGCCGAAACTGCACAGCCGATCAGCCATGGTGGCCCATGCGCAGTCGAACAATCCCTGCGATGGCGCGGAGGTACCGTGCGTTTCGAGAACGACTTGCTGGCCGCTACCGATCGCAACTACACCAATGGTGTGGCGCTTGCTTTGGTCTCTCACGACATGGAAGGCAAGCTGCGCCCGGACTGTTTGCCCCGACCGCTCGGCCTCTACACCCGCTTCCTCGGTCGGGTTGACCCCGGCTTCTGGAGCCGCGCTGGTGCTGGATCTGCATCGCAGAACCTGGCGGTGCGCTTCGGTCAAGCGATGTTCACGCCAGAAGACGACACGCGCACCGATCTCATCCGTGATGATCGTCCCTATGCCGGATTGCTGTACCTCGGTCTGGCGTGGAACCGCCGCGTGCATCCGCAAGATGCTGGCTACGAGATGCTCGACAGCCGGGAGCTGACCCTGGGCGTCATCGGCCCCTGGTCACTGGCTGAACAATCCCAGGATCTGGTGCACAGGCTGCGTGGCATTGAGCGATTTCGCGGCTGGGATCATCAGTTGCACAACGAACCGGCATTTCAGATGGCTTTGGAGCGCAAGTTCAAGTCTTACGCCATCGGCGCCGTCCAGCCGGGATGGAGTAGCGATGTGATCGGCAGCTATGCCATTCGTCTTGGCAATATCGAAACGGCTGCCAGCACGGGCCTCGAGCTGCGCATGGGTTGGAACATTCCGAACGACTTCGGCAGCTACCCGATCCGTCCCGGCGGCGAGAATCGACCCCCATCGGCAGCGACCGGACTGCGCAGCACGCAGCCGCGCTCCGCCGGCGCACCACGGCCCGGCGTTCACGCCTTCGCCCACCTCGAAGCCAAGGCCATTGCCCGGGATTTCTCGCTCGACGGCAACCTGTTTCGCGACAGCCACCACGTCAACCGTCGTCCGTGGGTGGGACAAGCAGCAGCTGGAATCAGCGGCCAATGGCTTGTCGCCGGTCATGGCATGAGGCTCGCGGTGATGCGCGTGTGGCGCACCCGGGAGTTCGACGAACAGCGTGGCGGTCACGCATTCGGATCAGTCGCATTGAGTTGGGAGTTTTGATTGATTGACCCCAAGCCCCGCGCGGTGCATGCCGCACCAATGGCTTTGCGCAGCGCCATGGCCAAGCTCGGGCGCGACATGCAGGCAGTCGCGGGAGGCATTTCCACGGAGGACTGGACCCTGGTAGCACGCCTTGCGCCAGACATTGCCCGCCACCCCGGCCGCGACACGCGGGGACGGCCCATTGCTCGAGTGAACGAGACTGCGCTACGGCTGCGCTGAACGCCTGGTGAACGGATTGATCAGGCGAACGCCGAATGGCCTGAAGTCATCCACATTGCGAGTCACGACGCTCAGTCTCCGCACCAGCGCGGTGGCGGCAATCAAGGCATCCTCGAGATGGTGATCAGTGCGATGGTGCATCAGTTGCGCCCAGCGACGGAAGATGAGTGCATCCGCAGAAACCACGTTGTATGTCTTTGCGACGCAGTCGAGCCAGGCCTCGATCTCGCTGGCCTTGGCAGCGTCCTGCTCGCGCGTGATCTCGATACCGGCCTGGATCTCGCCGATGGTCACCGCCGACAAATGCAGGGCCTCTTCGGGCACATTCTGCACCCACGCGACGACGCCTTGATGAGGCTTCAGTTTGCGCAGTTCAGACACGACGTTCGTGTCGAGCAGGTACACGATCAGCCGGCCGGACCCGGCACGCGCCGCCGCAGCTTCCCTCGTGGCGCAATGGCGAGGTCACCACGCGGCCCCGGACCAAGCAGCAGGGACTTGAGGCCAGGGCGAGCGCGCTCGCGCAGATTTCGCCACTCGCTCACGGGCAGGAGGACCGCAGTCTCGACGCCGCGCAACGTCACCACTTGCGGACCTTCAGTGAGACTCGCCTTCAGAAGCTCGCTGAAGCGGGCCTTTGCGTCCTGTACAGGCCATGTTTTTTTCATGCAGGTGAATCCAATC
>CAUJHX010000182.1 GCA_963204795.1 Pseudomonadota bacterium
TCTGGGGTCGCCCCGATGGATTCGTCGAAGGACAGTTGGTCCTGTTCCGACAGAATGTGCCTGTGCCTTTTCAAGCCGCGCTCTGTGTGCCATCGGCTCCACTGCGCGCTCATCCAGAGTATGAAGCCGCACATGCGACCACCGGGCCATGCCTCTTCGTCGTGCGCTGACATCTCCTCCGGCGTCCGCCCGTGCGCCTTGGCATATGCGACGTAGCGCGGGTTCCACTTCTTCACTTGATCAGCCCCCTCTCCGCGAGAGCGGCCCACACCGCGCGCAGGACTCGCGGGTCGTGGCAGCGCAATACCGCGTCGCTCAGCTTGCTACAGTGCTCGCGCGCCCACGCCAACTCGCTCAGGTGTTCCTCCGAGCGCGCCCAGTCGCGTGGGCACTCGCCGTTCCTGAACGCGGCTTTCGGCAGCTTGTACGAGACGTGAGGCTCCCGCTTGCCCATCTGGCGCTCGTACCCGACGAGCCAGGAGACGCGCGTCTCGCCTACCACGAACATTGGCTCCCAGTGCTCGCGCCAGATGATCTTGCCCCAAAGATCCTTGGGGTTCTCGGGCTTGGTGTACCTCCGCCGGTTCTCGTCGAACCGCCAGAGCTTCGCTCCGATGCCGATGGCAGGCTGCGCGGGTTCTTCTTCTTTCAGCGCGACGGTCACGGGGGCGTAGTTCGGCCCGAGCTGCTGAAGCAGCTCGGCATGGCAACCCGGGCAGAGAGACATGCTGCCGCGCAGCCCGTCGGGCCCGGGGACCCGTTCGCTCACGATTACCGTGGGCTTGTTCTCGCAGCGCACCCTGTAGCCGTTCTTCGGGTTTCCGATCTTGCCCCCAAGCGTGAACGGTCCGTTGCCGGGAACGTCTGCCTGGCAGCGTTCCTTGTCGGGCGGCGTCAACATGCTTCGCCTTCCTTCCCGTGGTCATGCGCGGGCCCATCGTTTGCAGCCTTGATGGCGACCTCGGCGGCCTCCAATGCCTCCGCCGGCGTGAGCCTACGCACGACGCCTTGCCGCATAAGCGTGAGCGCGCCGTCGGCCCCGCGGGTGCCCTCGAACGCCCAGGTCACGATGACCACGTGCGTCCCGGGGCCCGTGCCAATGTAGCCGTGGTAGCCCTCGGGCATCCTGCGCTCGCACACCTGGCAGTTGGCGTCCTTCGTCCACTTCAGCTTGTCGAACATCGTCAGCTCTCCCTGATCTCGTTGAGCCCCGTGGCGTAGTCGCAGAGCATGTTGAGCCCGTGGAGCACGGCCGCTCGAAACAGGTGGTCCTTCGCACGCTGCTCGGGCGGCAGCGCTTCGTAGGCCACGAGGCAAGGATGCGTCTTCGCAGCCGCGTCCTTGGTCGATCCGTAGATCCAGCCGTCCTCTCGCTTGTGCCTGCACCACAGCTCATGCTGCTCTTCGGGGGTGCTCGCTTCGCCGTTCAGCACGGAGCGGACCCCGGTGCGCGCGCTGTCCTTCTGCCAGTCCGGCGCGTCGTCCCACTCGACCTGGGACTTGTCGCCGAGCGCCGCGCAGTAGGCCCTGTTGATCTCGTGCGAGAGCTTGGCGAGAAGCTCGACGGTGTTCACGTTCAGTTTCTTCATTCGTCGTCATCCTCCAAGGGCGTGTCGCCGCCCATCACGCATGTACTCCACCAGCCCATGTGTCCTCCTAGCTATTTCTGAAGATCGGAACGGTGCAGTGAACGAGAGCCCAGCGCACCCACCACTCGCACCACACGAGACGGGCCAGAACCTCGTCAAAGTAGAAGCCCTCGGGCGGCAGCTCCTGGGAAGCGATCTCTTCGGGCGTAGTGAACGGGCCAGGTTCCATGGTGAACCCTGGCAGCGCCTTCGGGTTCTTGTCACGGTAACTGGCCAGCGTCTCGGTCAACATCTTGGCGTGTCGAGGAAGCAAGTAGACTGCGCCGGGATGTTGCGCGATGAGACCATCTTCCTCGTGGAAAAAGAACTCCAATAGCCCGGCCGCTTTCGCGAAGTCCCCCCACTCGACATAGCTCGGCCATCGCTGGTTGCTGTTGACGTTGATGGTTTCGTTGGCGATATGCGGGGCGTCGGCGTTGGTAACGCTGACCACCCCGATCTCCGCCGGCCCACCGCACTCATCGGCCGGCTCGACGGTCGCTTCGCCAATGCTGAGCGTGTAGCCCATCACCAATCTCCGTCCGGTTCGATGGGTTCGTCCACGTCGCTCTGGTTGTAGCCCGTCAGGATCTCGGGCCGGTAGCGCGAGAGCTTCTGCTGCTCGCACTTGCCGCATACGCGGCAGAGCGGGATGCCTTGCGCGTCGTGCGCCCACCAGGACGGCTCGGTCGAGAGGGCGCCGCCCAGGCATGTGTGCTCCTGTCCCTTGGAGCAAGAGCCGGGGCCGTGGTGACGGCAGGCCACGCAAGCCCCGCCGCGGTTGTCGCACTCTTCACTTGGCATCACGCCTCCACCTGCTTGCGCACGTAGCCGGTCATCCTGCCCATGTTGCGCCCAGCCGCCGTCATCCCCGTGTCTTCCTCCACGGGCCCGAGAGTCGGCTTAGGGCCGTCGCGCAGGATCGGCAGCCGCCACATGGCGTCGCCGTCCTTGTGCTCCAGGACGATCAGGATCACTTCCACCCGGTCAGGGTGCTGAGCGAGCGACTCGCGCCCCTCGTAGGGGTCTTCGTAGTTCGCGCCTTCACTGAGCGTCACGGACCAGCCCTCGCTGACATAGATATGGGCGACGGCGCCCATCCTGTCGCACAGCTCCTGCTGCATGGAGCGCACGGCGTCCTTGCCGCGGGCGTGAGCCTCGCTCAGATCGACGACGGCGAGCGCGGGCTTTGGCAGCAGCCGCCCGGTCCGCGGGTCCTTGGTGCCCAGCACGAAGGACACGGGGTAGACCTCGCCGTCCTTCGCAAAGTTCTGGATCGCGCCGGAGACGATGTTGCGCGCGATCTCGCACGCATGCTCGAACGTGAACACGGCGGTCATCAGCGCCACCCCAGGTTGCGCGACAGAAGAGCGAAGAGATGCTCGACGAGCAGAAGGACCAGCCGATTCTCGGCCCCGCTAACTTGGCGCTTGGCTTGATCGAGCTGTCGCTCGAAGGCCCTTACCTCTGCCATGTACGTGCTCATGTGTACCCCGGCTTGTGCTTCAGCTCGCGCAGTTGGTGGTTCAGCGGCAGCGCGCGGTACGCGCGCAGCTCCCAGCGTTCCTTGGTCATCGGATCGACGCCGCGCATGTAGCGCACGAAGAGCACTGCGCTACCGGCAAGAGCGTCGCGAGCAGCAGCCAGCTCGATGCCCTCGTCTGTACGCATATGCGCGCCCTTCGCGGCCAGGCGCTTCGCGAGGGCCTTGGCCGTCTTCGTGTCGGCGCGCACGTAGAAGTAGTTGATGGAGCCCGTGAGGCGCGGGGCTCCTGGAGAGCGGTAGACCTTCCCGACCTCCGTGTCCTTTGCAGCAACCGCCAAGGTGTCCTCCCTGGTTGTGGGTCAGCAGCGGTGTCCAGCCCTCGGCTGGCTTGGGTGATTGCGGTCTTCGCCGCAGAGCCGGCACGGGTCTTTGACGCGCGCCCATGGCCCTTTGCCCGCGACAGCATCGTCGATGATGCAAGCGTCGGCGGAGTCCGCGATCACAGTCCAGCCGAAGCTCAGCCAGCGCGCGTGTGTGGCCGGCAGGCTGTTGACCGCACGGCGCACGAGCGCCAGGCGTCGTCGCCCCTCGCGGGCCATCGCGTGGCTGTCCACTTCGCGGTAGGGGCACGCGCTGTCGTAGCGCAGCATATCCAGCGGGAAGTCACCGGCTCCCTCGACGACGAGGAAGCTCTCGTAGATTTTCTTGGTCGTGAGCTTCATGCGTTCCCCTTGTTGAACCCAGCGGCAGGCTCTTCCGGCATCGGGTCGTCCCCCGGCAAGCTGAAGGCGTCGGCGGGCGCAATCGGCACGCCCCCCGGCGTGGTTCCGCGGGACGGCTGGAGCCTGCGAATCGTGCCGTCGCCCCCTCGGCTGTAGAAGTCTTGGCCGCCGTCGGCGTAGACGACACGCAGATTGCGCTCCGAAAACCTCGGCAGGTACTCCTCCAGGGTGTCGATCCCCAGCGGACGCTCGAACGGCAGCGGAGTGTCCCACGGCTCTTCCCAGCGGTTGCCGCAGCAGTCGCAGTCGCGACCCGTGGCGCAGCCGTTGAAGTAGACGCCGACGGTCTGAGCCCGCGCGCAAGCCTCCTCCCGGGTCAGCGCTTCGGCGAGCACGGTGTGCCCGACACCAGCGTCGAAGGTGCCGAAGGTGTTGTTCTGTTGGAACACGTAGAGCTTGGTCGTGGTGCGGTAGGTCATGGCACTCCCCAGGGGTCGTCAGCCGGCGCAGGTGCCGGCTCGCCGGGCTGCGCTTGCGCAACCTCGGGCGTCGCGGGCTTGTTCGCCACGGGCTCGGGCCCGAACATATCGGTTACCAGGCTGTCCACACTGAACTCCTCGGCGGCGTCCTGCGTGGACATATGCAGCGCCTCGCGCTGGCCCTGAGTCGCGTTGAGCAGGCCGCGCGCCGCGTCGAGCGCCGCCACGAGGTCATCCGCGTCGGTCCCGTGCTTCAGGGTTCCGCGCGTGATCGCCTCGCGCTCGAATTGCACCAGGCGGTTCACTGCGTCTTCGAGATCCGTCAGCTCACCGCGCACGCTCGGCGGGATCTGAAACGTCGAGAGCTTGGCCACGAGAGCCTTGGCCACGTTGAGCACGTTGGCCACGTGCAGGCCTTGGATGCGGAGGTCGCCGGTGTATGCCATGGGTTCAGTCCTTGGTTGGCTCGCTGAGTGCTGAGACGACGTTGACGGGAGACGAGATCCCGAACAGGTCGAGAGCGCAGTCGCGGATGGCGTCTTGCAGGACACCCGCATCGAGCACTTCGTCCACAGCGGTGAACACGTCCTCGGGTCGCCCCTCGACTTCGAGTCGGATGATGACGGTCATGCTCGCGCTCTCCTCGCTCGTGCGTAGATCGGAACCATGGTTGCCAGGTCCGTGTCCTCCCAAGATCCAAACTCCGGGTAGTCATGCAGGCACGGGACGCCTTTGTCTTCCTCCTCGCGTTCAGTGCACCCAATGGGACGCAGCCCGAGCGCGGCGCGCAGGAGGTTGATGAACCCGGGCAGTGTCATATGCCCTCGGGGAGTGCGAAGGGATCGGCGTCTACCGGCTCCCATTTCCTGATTCCGGTCTGCTCTCCGTCCGTCTCCAGCACGTCGGCATGGTGCGAACAGACTTCGGCCAGGATCTTCCCGTCCGCGCCAAGTCCGCGCTCCGTGGCTTGCGCAGCGCAAGCGTCGGCGTGGTCGCACGCAGATGCCCACGCCGGCTCCGAGCGCTGCTTGTGCGACTCCCACCAGGCCATCATTGTGCTAGTCAGCCGCGGCTCGTGGCCGCCGACCGCATCGTCGGTGCAATCCGGGCTCATGTCGCAGCCGAAGTCGCCACCGTGCGAGTACCAGTCGGTTGCGCCGCTGTGCGGGTCACGGATCTCCGCGATGGGCCGGTTGCAGTGCTCGCAGGTCGAAATCCTGAAGGTCGGAATGTCGCGGCTCACTCGTCCTCCCCCATGAAGTCGAAGTAGTACCGGGGCATATGCTGAAACATCAGCGTGCCCAGCTTGCCGTCGGACTTGCGCCGCACGAGCACGAAGGGAGCCAGGAAGCTCTCGACCGAGAAGTCGCGCTGAAGCTCGGCGGTGTCCCACACCTGGCCGTGCTCGGCTTCGAGCGCCGCCCGCTCGCCCGCGCTGCTGTTGAGCTGCTCCAGCATGGCTCGTCGGAGGTTCTCGATTTCGTCGATGTCCACGTCGATGGTCATGTGTCCTCCGGTAGCTGCCCGAAGCAGTGCGCGTCGAAGCAGCTCTTGCAGCGCGGGCTCTCGCCCATATGTGAGTAGCCGTCGCGGTTGAACTCGTCGTGCAGTGAACACCCGCAGTCGGCGCAGTCTTCCTCGGGCTCGTTCGCGTACCCAACCCCGTGCGCGTGCGACTGCGTGATGCCGCAGTTGCGGCAGCGCCCGTGCTCAAGCTGGCCGAGTGTGCCCATGGGGACCACGGGGCCGCCGCAGGCGAGACAGATCCACTCGTCGTTCATGGCTCCTCCGCATATGCAGACTCGATGCGCTCGCCGCAGTCGTCGCAAGTCAGGTCCGGGTCTTCCCAGTTGCAGTCCCCGGCTTCCACCTCGGCCTCGCGGCTCAGCGCGCAAGCCGGGCAGAGGCACACGCTCTTGGTGACGTAGAAGAGCGGGTAGCACCCGATTGAGGTGAAGCACCGGGCGCTCCCATCGGGCATGCGGTCTACGTTCACAGCAACCCCTCCAGCGCAATCACCACGCGGAACACCAGCGTCGAGTGCGGGACAGGATCGTTCTCGCCGATGCTGGCCCGCAGCAGCTCGGCTGCCTCCTGCTTCTTCCCGGCCTTGATCAGGTCGTCGGCCTGCCGCCAGACCGCGTACTCCGGGCCCTCCGTCTCGCGCGAGTGCGAGCGGTACTCCTCGCCGTTGACTTGCAGGACTTTCACAGCACCGCTCCCCCCACGCCGGCGATCTTGCCGGTGTCGTTCATGTCCTGCCGATTCAGGAACACATATTCCGCGGCGCGGTCCTTCAGGGGCCCGCGGAAGCCCACGTCGATGGCGATGGAAAAGAGCCGCGTCTTGCTGCGCTCCATGCTGTCGAGCGCCTGCTCGATGCGGTTGCCGGCGTCGCCTCCGTCGGAGATCAGCACCACGTCGGCGCCGGTGATGCCCTGCGAGGCCCACTCGGCGACCTCTTCCGCTGCCACGTTCACGGCCGTCCCAATGTCGGTGCCTCCGTCCAAGAAGGTGGCCTGCGCTCGCAGCAGCCCCCGGTGGTCACCGGGCTTCAGCTCGTGGACCTTGGTCGCCGTGCTGAAGTGCACGATCTTGACCGGGCGGCGGTCCTCCCACGCGATCCGGGTCAGCGCCGTCATGGCGGCCTTGGCCCACTCGTCGCGCTGGCCTTCCATGGAGCCCGACTCGTCGAGCGCAACCACGAGCGGCCCGCGCCCCTTGACCTCTCGGCCCTCCCGCTTGAGCTGCACCGCGCGGTCCTCGCTCAGCCGCATGGCCAGCTCGGTGCGCGTCGGGATGCCAGCTGCCCACAGCGCATATTCCTGGGGAATGAGCGCGGCAATGTCACCGCCGAACTCGGTGCCCACGACTTCCTCGGGCACGCCTTCCACGCGCTGCGCTTTGGCGCCCTTCAGGAGTTTATACATGCGCCCCGCCATCTCGGCGATCCGCCTGATCTTCTCCTTGTCGATGTTGGCGTTGCTGAACTCCTTGAACACCGGCCACGCTGCGCTCAGATCGCCGCCGAGCCCGTGCTGCAAGTGTCCAGCCTGCTCGGCCAGGTGCAGAAACTCGGCCCAGCCCTCGTGGGCGATCTGGCGAGCCTGGTGCGGCGTCGTCGGATTGCTCCCGTAGAAGTGATCGAGCAGCGTCGCCGTGGCATATGACGCCGCAATGTCTTCCGTCGCGAGCAGCGTCGCGAACTTCTGAGGCGTGGTGTCGGCCACCGCCTGCGACACCAGGGCGCCCTCGCCTGCGCCAGTGACCCCGCGCCAGATGGCTTCGGCTGTCGCTTCGTCGCCGTTGGCGCGAGCGATGGCGTCGGCGAGCATTGACTGTCGGCGCTTCGCTTTGGCGAAGCTCAGCATTTTGTGAGCCATGGTGGTTGTCTCCGTTAGAAGTGCCCGGCCGGCGCTGCCGAACCCTGACCGCGCCGGCCGGGCCCAAGCTCAGATGTTAACCTTGCTGTCGCCCTTGGCCGTCTCGAACGCAACGCGCAGCTCTTCCATGTAGTCCCTGGCGCGGTCCTTCACGCGCTGGGGAACCTGCCCGGAGAACTTGGCGCGGATGACCCGCCCGGCTTCCAGGCACTTTTCCATGAACAGAGGACACTTGTCCTCGTATGAACGCTTGGCCTCGTGCGAGGCCCAAGCGCCGTTGACATATGCGGCGCGGGCCGCGTAGAAGTCTCGGAGCGAGTCTTCGACGATGGCGCGGATCTCGCCGACGATGCCCTTATTGACGCCGCCCAGTGCGGCCTCGACGGCCGGGATCTCGGCCGGGTCGTTCCAGAGCACGTGCTTGAGGCACTCGACGTGCTCCAGGCCGACGCTGCTCGCGCCGTCCATCCAGGCGAAAGCCCGGAGAATGCTGAGCGCCTTTCCGACCTTGCGGTCGGAGACGTTGACCCCGACGCCTTCCAGGTTGACCTGGAGATCGGCGAGGGCCTCGAACACCGCGTCGTCCAGCCCGAGCGCGGCGACCGCGCTCTGCGCGGCGGCCAGCTCGGTCAGCGTGATCGCTTGCAGCGCGGGTGCCGGCCGGTTGGCGGCGCGATCCTTGGCGAAGCTCAGCCTCGCCTTCCGGTCCTGCATGTAGCCCACGACGTGGGCGATAGCGAACCGGTCGCGCAGCGCCTTGAGCGAGTCGTCCTCGCCAAACTCGTTCGACGCGGCGAAGCAGGTAATGAGAGGGGACTTGTGCCCCTTGACCAGCCGCTCGTTCAGCCAGCCGAGGCAGCCGTTCAAGGTCGAGCCGCTGGCCTTGAAGATTTCGTCAGCGAAGGCGAAGGTCGCCTCCGTCATGTGGCCGTCGAGCAGCCACTTGTCCACGCCCTGCATGAACGAGGGGATGCACTTGTGCGCCAGCACGTCGGCCTCGGTGGCCTGGCGGCTGAGCAAGTACTCCCGGTAGACGACCGTGCCCGGATCGTCGTCGGTGAATTGCGCGGCCAGCAGCCGCGCCAGGAAGGACTTGGCCGTGCCGGGCGGCCCGACCCAGAGCGTATGCTCTCCGGTCAGCGTGGCCACGTTGGCCATGCGGATCACGTCCTCGCGCTCGTAGACGAAGCCGCCGAGGGCTCGCTCGTTCGCGAGAAGGCGCGAGCGGACACTCGCGACGTCAATGGGGGTGGGTTCGGTCATGGTTTCTCTCGGGTTCGGGTTCGGGTTCGTGGGGCTCACCCCTAAGCGGCACCCTGGCGACTCCCCTGGGAGCGGGTCACGGGCCGCATGTTTCGGTCGCACCGCGGGGAGTCGAACCCCTACGCTCGCGCACCCTGGCGGGCGCGCCACCCGGCGCCTTCTCGGCGAGCCAGTGCGATGGCGGGGCTAGCGCCCCGGGTGCCTACAGCTCGAAAGCGTCCTCGGGCGCTGCCTCGGGCTCCGACTTGCGCGCCGGCTCCACGTTGGCCGCCGCCGTGATCTCGGGCGTCACCAGCCCGGCCTCGACCAGCACCTTGGCGGGGCACCGGGCGATCTTGGAGCGTTGCTCGCCCGTCTTGGGGTCCTGCCAGACCTCCTCGTAGGCGAGCTTGACCTCGCCCCCGTTGTACTGGCGGAGTACCAGTCGGGTCCCGCGCGTCGGGCCAGACTTGTGCGCCCAGAACTTGTGGACGATCACGTCCAGGGCGGGATTGTAGGGGGTGCGGCTCGCGCCGCTACGCTTCGCTGCCATGGGTTCGGTCCTTCCGGCCTCGCGGGCCGCTTGCACTGCTGAGCGGCACCCTGGCGGGTCCCGCGCCGCCCCGGCCATCCCGGAGCGGCACCCCTAAGCGGCACCCTGGCGACTCCCCCCTGGGGGCGGCAGCAGCGTTACCCTAATTGAGGTTATGGTAACGTGGTGAGCTATGTCGTTAACCTAATCCTAATTAGGGTAACGCGCCGGGCGGCGCTCCCGCACGAGGAGTCGCCAGGGTGCCGCTTAGGGGTACGATGACCTCGAAAACCCTGACCCCCGCCAGTCGCTCTGCCGCCCTTGCCGCCCTTGCGCGGCGCGACCTGGGCGCCTTCCTGGCGCCTGAGACTGACCGGTACGGCCGCCAGGTCGTACTGAGCGACGGCGCGCCCAAGGGCACCCAGCAAGGGTGCTGGGATCGCATGGGCGTCTTCGGCCGCCACGGCGGCCGGGTCGAGCTGGCCGCCCACCTGAAGGAAGCGGACGCATGGATCGTCCGCTACGGCACCCGCCAGCCCGCGCCGGTCGCGGCGCCGGCCGCCGCCAAGCCCGCACCCTCCGCGCCCGCATATGTCGCGGCACCCGCCAGCGCGCCGGTCGCGGCGCCCCCGGCTCCGGCCGCCAAGCCCGCGCCCGTGCTCCCCCCGCCCCCGCCGGCGGTCGATCACCGCGCCGTCAAGTCGGCGCTCGCGCTGGTCGCCGGCTGCGCGACCGCGGCCGACCTGGACGCAGCGGCCGAGCTGCTGAACGCGGAGTGGCCCGAGGGCTGGCCGCGCTCGGTCGAGATGAAGTGGGATGCGGCCTTCCGCAAGGTCGCCTGAGCCCCGCCACCACTCCCCGTCGCGGGCCTCGGGAGCGGCAGCGCCGCACGAACCCCGAGCCCATGACCCGAGCCGTAGGGCGTAGCCCTGCCGCGCCCGAGGCCCGCGACCCCTTCCATCCGAGGACCCCCTTCCCATGATCAAGCTCCCCCTGATGCACCGACGCCTGTCCCGCGACTACGCGGGGGTCGCGTACTTCCCTGGCTTCCTTCCCGCCGAGCGCCGCGCGCTGAAGCGCGCCCGCACCCGCCTGGAACGGCGCGAGGTTCGTCGCGCGCTCCGAAAGGACTTCGACGCATGAAACACCACCGTCACCCCGTTGCGCTCCGCGCGTTCCAATGGGAGCCCGCTGGAGATCGAGGCCGCGCGCGTCGAAGCCGCGCCCTCAAGCGAGCGACGGCCCGCGCTGCTCGCCGCGCGGCTCGCCAGGCCCTAGCCAGCGCGGTGAGCCCGTGACCCGCCGCGATCTGCGCGCCCTGCGCGACGCCGCCGACGACGCGGCGGCCGACGTGCTCTGGCACTTGGAGCGCGACGGCGAGGCCCCAGCGCATGTGCTGGCGCACGCCGAAAGTCTGATGCGCGCCATCGGCGCGCTGGCCGACGACCACGCCCCCCAGGGGAGTCGCCAGGGTGCCGCTTAGGGGTGAGCCCCACGAACCCGAACCCGAACCCACCGGAGATCGAACCACCATGTCCAGCCGCATCGAAACCGCCGAGGCGCTCGTCGCCGACACGCAGGGCCGAACCATCGCCTACGAATGCGCGGGTCGCTACCCGTGCTTCAGGGGCGCCAGCCGCGCCGCGCTGAAGGATTGCTTCGAGCGCCACGGCTTCGCCGCCAGCGGTGCTCGCTTCGACACCACGGCGGAGAACGCGCTCTCCGAGGCGATCCAGCGCTACTCGCGCGTGGCCATCGCCAAGTACAGCAACCCCCGCTCGGCGTCCACGCTGAGCGTGACCGAGGTTCCAGTCGAAGCGGGCCACGCCCGCGCCTGGCTCGTCGAGTCGGTCGAGAAGAAGCCGGGCGAGCGCCAGCCGACCCGCACCCCGGGAGCACGCATCTTCCTGAGCGGCGACGACATTTACGCCGCGCCGCCCGTGGACGGGCCGGAGATCCCGGCCTGCGCCAGCGTGGCCCGAGAGCTGCGCGCCGCCGCGGAGTGGCTCCAGACCACGGCCGACACTACGGTCGTCTCGCGGGCCATGACCGCGGCCTACTCCGAGGCCGGCGCGTTCCCCTGGATCAACCGCGGCTCATATGTCGCGGCGGAGGGCCGGCCCGGAACGGCGCGCCTGGTGGCGCTGATCACCGAGCTGCGGTCAACCTACTACGACAACGCCACCCGGTGCGGGCTGCGCTTGAGCGCAGTCCCGATCAAGTCGGGCGAAGAGCAGAGCGTCCAAGCCCTGGTGGACGCCGTGCTCGACGAAGTGTCCGGCAAGGTGGATCGCCTGGTCGGAAAGCTCCGCGACGAGTCGGAACGCAGCAACGTCCGAGCCTCGACCTACGCCACCCGGCGCGACGAGTGCCAGGAAGTGCTCGCGGTGATCAGCCAGTACCGCGGGCTGATGGGCGAGTGGGGCGAGCGCTTCGAGCGCTTCGCCAGCGACGCTGCCGGCGCATACAACGCGGCAGTGAGCGGGCAAAGCCTGGAGCTGCCCGAGTGGGCGGCCGACTACTCCTCGGCCACGAGCAGCGAGGAAGCAGACGCGGCGTGCCCCGTGCTGCCCGCCGCTCCGGTTGCGGAAGCGCCAGCCACCGTCGAGCCCGAGCCGAGCGAGCCCGACCCCTTCGCGATCTGAACGGAGACGACCATGACCAAAACCAAAGCATTCCGCCCGAGCCTGGCGAAACGCTACGCTCTGGCCCATACCGATCTGAAACGGACGGAGCAGCGCCTCGCTCTCCTAGAAGAGAGCCACGAGCGAATGCGGCAGACGACCACCGATGCCGGTGTCCGCGCCATCCAAGCCGAGCGTCGGGCGTCCGACCTCAAAGCGGAGAACGTGGCGCTACGGAAAGTCATCGCTGGGCTGGCCCAGGGGTTCGCTCTGCTCGCAGCAGAGGGGGGAAAGTGAAGGCAGCGTGCGAGGCGCTCGGAGGGCTCGACGCCGACGAGGTGACGCCGTGAGCCAGAGTGGGGAGCTGGCATGGATTCTCGCCAAGGAGCGTCCCGGCATGGCCGCGATTGCCCCCAAGGTTGCGCGAGCCCTGGTGCGCCACGCCAAGGCGCTGCACCGCCTGTACGAGCACAGGTGCAACCGCGAGCTGACGCTCGCAGAGCAGGGCATCGAGATCCGGCACGAGCGGTGGGTCGCGCGGCTCTGTGCAACCGTCGAGATCAAAGCCAAGTTCAACGGCGACCCGCGAGGGTTCCCGGTCAAGCTGCACTTCGGCGGGGACGACCAGCCCTACAACACATGGGGCGGGGCGTCGGAAGGATGGGGGATCGGATGACGCCTGTGCGAGTCGAGTCTGTGCGGCGGCAAGTCGTTGGCGGAAACAAGGTTGTGGACCTATGCGTCAACGGACGGATCGTTGCGCACAGGCTCCGGCAGGTTCAGCCGCCCACGACCGAGCATCTCTGGCCGCCGGCGCCGCACTGGTGCGCCAGCGACGACGCCTATCTGCACGTCACGCGAGCACTCGATGCCGCTGGCGTGATCTGGTCCTTCACCACGAAAGACGAATGATGACCAAGAGCAAGTTTCTGGAAGCCTACGAGGCCGAGCTGCTGGCAAACCATGCGTGGGCGGCTGATGCGGGGCGGCGCGCGAAGTTCATGGCAGGCGTGCGCGACACGCTGACCGGGCACCGTGCGAGCTGGAACTTCGACGGGCCCAGTACCGTGGCGGCCTGGCGCGCCATCGGTGGCAAGGGCAAACCGTCGCTCAAGGCGCTCCGTGATCTGAGGGACGAATGATCAAAGCCTTCGTGGACGAGGCGCAGAACGCCCGCGTGATCGTCCCGCACGACGCCGTGGCTAAGGATATGAGTAGCCACCCCTACGAGCGGCACATCACCGTGACCCACGAGGGCATCGTCATCGACATCGTGGTGGACGGCGAGATCGTCGAGTCCAGCTCCTGGGAACACCACGACCTGTTGGACTACGACCCGGAGGACGCATGACAACCCCGGAAGCGGCCCTGCGCCTGTTCGTGCAAACGATCAACGCAACCGGCGGGCTTACTCACGGCGAGAACCCGGGCGAGCTTGTGCCGGTCGCCGACGAGGACTGGCTCGATCTCGCTGAAGCATATCTCGCAGCGTGCGAGGCGCTCGGAGTCGAACCCGTCACACCGGGCGAGGAACATCCGCACGCACAGGAGGAACCCGAATGACTCTAAGTCTGACCTGCTCGCGGTGCGGCTGCCCCATATCGAAGACCTCTGTGGACTTCGGGATGGACTGCGCCAACGACTGCGCCCGCAAGCACGGAGCGAGCGTCGTGGCGCGCGAGCGGCCTACAGCAAAGACGCCCCGACACCCGCTGGACATTCTCATCAAGTCCGTGTCGGCGGCCATCGCCGCATATGACGCCAGCGGCGACCATCAGCACCAGGGCAGCCCGTGGCCGGGCGACTGCCTGCGCTGTGCGCTCAAACCGTTCGAGACGGCTGTCAGAGAAGCGAGCCCGTCAGCATCTAGGAAGGCATGAACGCCATGCAGCAAGTCACCGTCGCTCACGTCGCCCTGTGCGACTGGTCCCGCCGACTCACGATTGCGATCCTCGAAAGCGAGGGCGTCATGCTCTACGAGTTCAGGTCGTACACATGGGAGAACGGGGAGTGGTTCCCGTTCGCCTTCGGCCTGGCCGGGGAGCAGACCTGCGACGACAATGACTACCAGCGCGAGGTGCGCAACGGCAACGGCCTGGAGGTGCGTAGCCGTCTCAGTGCATATGCGCAGGACGTGCTGGCAGAGCTTCAGGCGGCCACGCCGGCCAACCCCGGCGACGTGCAAGGCGACGACGCCAGCTACCTGCGAGAGCGCTGGGGCATTCTCACCGAGGCTGCCTTCGATCTGGGCGTGCGAGTGCCGCCCGAGGTCGAGTGGCTCGTGGCTCACGAAGAGGTCGCCTGACGCATGGGCATCACGATCAACCACTTCACTCACACGTTCCGGCGCGCTGCCGCGCCGAACGAGGAAGAGGCCCAAGCGCTGTACGGTGTGCTGGAGCAGGGGGACGAGGTTGACGTGTGGGGCGTTTACCCCGTCACGCGCGGCGCCATCAACTGGATGGGCTCGCACCCCCGGAGCATGTACGGGGAGCCCGAGGAGAAGACCAGCTGCCTGAGCAACGAAGCCACCGGCTACTTGGTGGTCTACGTGTCGCAGGATCGAGGCTTCGCCTTTTGGGGGGAGGAGGGCCGGAAGGAGTACGAGCGGGACTGCCGCGAAGCTGCTCGGCGGTCCTATCGAGACTTCTGCGCACTGATCGGCCGGCTGATTCAGGCCGACGAGATCCTCGCGCGTCACTGCCGTTAGAACCGGAGACGAACATGGAACGCATGCAGATGCCGATCACCGGACGCTTCGAGTTCGCCGAGAAAGTCACGCCGCTGATCCAGCGCCGGGCCGAGACGCTGCTCGTCGCAGTGTTCCGTGAGCTGCTCGACCGCGGGCGCAAGGTGCACGTGTCGAGCGACGGCTACGCCTGGAGCCGGCCCGTGCGCTCCGCTGGCGCTCTGGACAACACCGACTGGGGTAAGCTCACCGGATATGTAGACGGCGTTCAAGTCTGCTTCGACTGGACGCCGGCGGCACTGATTCGCCAGTGCCGGAACAGCGTCACGTCCGCCGTATCTGAGGAGTGGCTCAGATACCACGAAGGCGAGTTGCTCTCGGGCGCCCTCGCCGACTCGGAGGAGCCGTGAAGCGGCAGACGTTGCGGGCGTTGGCGAAAAGCCGTGGCTACGCGCTGGACATCTCCAAGAGCGGACCGTGGTGGTTCGCTGACACCGTGGCGCCCGCAGGTGCACACCATGCCTCGGGGCCGATGTGTGTGTGTCAAGCCCTCCGCGCCGCCGAAGCTGGGCTCAGGGCGGCACTGCTCGCGATGCCCGCAAGGAAGGATGGGAAGCGATGACCAGGAAGCAAGCGCGGGAGCGCGCTGCCGCAGCGGAGGCGCGGGCCAAGCTGCAGACGGCTCTGGAGGACGAGGCCAACGCCGCGCTGCCGCATATGCTGGGCGCGGATAGCGTCACGGTGAACGTGGGCAGCGCGACTGGAGCGGTCGGCATTCACGTCCACTGGAACAACCTGACGGCAACCGACGCGCGTGCGCTTCTGGTCGCCCTTCAGGCTGCGCATGATATGCGAGACAACCGCAAGGCCGCCGAGGCCTTCGCGATCCCGGAGTGATCCATGACTGACACCGAGAGCAGCTGGGAGCGCAACATCTGGACCGGAACGGACAAGCTGCGCGTCAACAAGAACGAGCGCGTGATCAGGCAGGGGTTCTACAACCCGCGCTCGTTCTTGTACCACGCGGAGTTCTGGGGCGACTTCTCGCTCAAGTACCCGACGCGCGGGCCCTGGCGCAACTCGCTGCGGGCGGCTCAGAAGGATCTCGTGAAGCTCCGAAAGGAAGAACCGTGACCACACCGTTCAGCTTCGAGTTCGATGGCACCATCGAAGAGCTTGCGAGGTACGCCGCGGAGGTCTTCTGCGACGGCGCTCGCCTGCGCGTTCATGCCCGCGTGTTCCTGCCGCCGCCCGGACAACCCGACTGGCTCAAGCGGCTCTCGTCATATGGCGCGCTGCCGGCCGGGATTCCGGCTAGCGCCTTCGAGCCGGTGTTCAACGAGCTAGCGGCTGGGCGCAAGATCGGAGCCATCAAGGAGCTTCGGACCATCACGACTTGGGACCTGCTCACGTCCAAGGAAGCCATCGAGCAACTGCTCCTGCCGAGCATGGCTAACCGGTTGGTCGCCGGATCGGCGGCAGCCGGCGCACCCGCGAACGGCAAAGAGTTTTCGTTGGAGGACTAGGAGGACACATGGCAAGAGCACTCGCAACCGCGACGGTCACGTTCGGGCTCGTCGCGATCCCGGTGAAGGTCTATGTCTCGGCGTCGAGCGAGGCCATCAGCTTCAACCAGATCAACCCGGCCACGGGCAGCCGCGTCAAACAGCGGCTCGTGGATGCAGGGACCAACGACGAGGTGGACCGCGACAAGCTGGTCAAGGGGTACGAGTACACCAAGGGGCAGTACGTCACGTTCACGGAAGAGGAGCTGAAGGAGCTGGAGGCCGCGACCACGAAGACCGTGGACGTGCAGGAGTTCGTGGCGGCAGCAAGCATCGACCCCATCGCCATCGAGAAGACGTACTTCCTGGGCCCCGACAAAGGCGGCGACAAGGGATATGCGCTGCTAGCCCAGGTGCTCGCGGCCACCGAGAGCGTGGCGGTCGCGCAGTGGTCGAACCGCGGGCGCGTGCATCTGGTCACCCTGGCCGCCCACCGCGGCGGCCTCGTGATGCGCCTCATGTTCTACGCCAGCGAGATCCGCGACTTCGCCGAGGTGCTGGACGGCGTGGCGACGCTACCGATCAGCGACCCCGAGCGGGTCATGGCGGCGCAGCTCGTGGCCCACCTGGGGAAGCCCAGCTACGACCCCTCGCGCTTCTCCGACGCATATGCGGAGAAGGTCAAGAAGGCCGCCGAGGAGAAGGCCACCACGGGCGCGTTCGTGCTTGCGCCCGCCCATCAGAGCCCCATGATTCTGGATCTCTTCGAGGCCCTGAAGAAGAGCTTGTCGGAGGCCCGCGCTGTCCCGGTTGCAGAAGCGCCAGCCGCGGCTGCGCCCAAGAAGATCAAGCGCACCAAGAAGGCCTCCGGATGAGCGACCGACTCGACTTCACCAAGTGCCGCGTTTGCGGAGCGGCGCTCAGTGAGCTTCAGGTGGAGCAGGGGCGCTTGCGGTATCAGGCGCAGCTGTGCTCGGCCGACTGCACGGCAACCGAGATCAAGCGCGCATATGCGTGCTGCGAGAAGGCCGAGTTCACGCCTTGCGTGTGCATGTACTCGTTCGAGTGCCCCGAGCACGGTGTCACTCACGTTGGAACCCACGACTGACTGAAGGAGGACAAGATCAATGGGCGACAGAGGCAACATCATCGTGAAGCAGGGCCCCACGGGGTCCGCTATCTGGCTCTACTCGCACAGTCTCGGGAGCGAGCTGGCGCAGTCGCTGCGCCGGGCGCTCGCCCGGCATCAGCGCTGGCACGACCCGCCGTACCTGACCCGCATCATCTTCTGCGAAATGCTGCGTGAGGCCGAGCTGGACGGGGAAACCGGCTACGGCATCTCGACCGAGGAAGGGGACAACGAACACGACTACCTGATCGTCGACACGGAAACCCAGACGGTCGCCGTCGTGTCCAGAAAATCCGCGACGCCGCTGATCGACACGCCGCGCAAGCAGTGGACCTTCGAGGACTTCTGCAAGAAGACCACCGCGTCGAACCCCGACGCGCTTCGCTGAAACAAGGAGACGCATATGCCCAGAGTCGCAACCACCAAGTCCGCGTTCGCTCCCATGGACCGCGCCGTCAAGCGCGCCATCAACAAGCAGGTCAACGCCGCGATCCACCAGCTTCAGCTGGCGGACGAGTACGTGCATGACCAGGAGCCCGCGAAGGCGCGAGACGCCTTCAAGGAGGCTCGCGCCGCCATCGACGCCGGCCTTGCCGGCTTGAAGGGGCTCTAGCTCGACGGGGAGCCATGACCTTCAGGCGCTTCGAGCTTTGCGACCCCGACGAGAACCACAGCAAGTTCTGGGAGGTGTCGGACCCCGAAGGGCAGGGAGTCGGCTGGATCGTGACCTGCCGCTGGGGCCGCATAGGCACCAGCGGCCAGGAGCGGTCCTTCTTCTTCCCCAAGTACAACGCCGCCGAGAAGTTCCGGTGCGACAAGATCAACGAGAAAAAAGCCAAGGGCTACCTGTCCATCGGCAATCTGATCGCTCAACGCGCAGGCCTTCCGCTCGCGAAAGACACGCCACCCCAGCCGCCTGAGCCCGACCCCGAAGACCCGTTCAGCCTGCCATTCTAGGAGACACACATGACGACACAGATCAATCCGCTCACGCAGCTGCAGCTCGGCAAGAACGCGCGGGGCCAATGGGTCGTGCGCGACGACGCCACCGGTTTCATGGCTCTCGCCGATCACAGTGACGGCATGGTCGTCAAGCCCGGCACTCAACCCAGCGAGGCCCTGCTGGACTGCTTCGCCTGGGTGTTGGCCCAGACCATGGCGGCCGACGCCTGCACCGAGCGCGAGGGCTGCTCGCCGTTCAAGGCCTAGGGGGATCGCGTGGCAGCGCAGCATAAGACACCGGAGCAACTGGCCGAGATCGCGGAGGGCGTCGTCAAACTCGTCGTCGCCCAATGTGGTCCGGCTGATGCGATCATGGCATCCGTCCTTGCCGTCAAGATCATTGGCGAGATGGCCAGGATGGAGTGTGGCGAGGAGGCCGCGCAGCAGATGCTGATCGCGGCCACCGAGAAGGCTCGCACCGTGCACGTACGGCTGCAGACAGAGCAACCCGAGGACCCGTTCGTGATCGAACCGAAGGATCCGTTCTCTATCCCGGAGTGAATCATGCGTTACATGGTCATGTGTTTCCCGGCGAACCAGCGCGTCTACGAGCTGGCGACGCCGCGCGTCTTCCCGACGCTTGCCGCGGCCGAAGCCTATCGGCTGAGCATTGTCCCAGGCTGGCGACAGCCGATCACCGTCGCGGTGGTACGGCCGGACGACGCCGAAGACGTCTGGTTCAATCAGCACGGTCCCGACGGCAGCTTCGTTGCTGGCCAACTAGGTGACGATCCCTGGCAGGCCATCGGCGCTTTGGTTCTGCGCTTTGCGGAGGAGGAGGAAGACACCACATGAAGAAGCTACGCATCGTGGTCGCGGAGCCCGGCAAGCCGGCCGAGATCCGCGAGATCGACAACACCTTCCAGGCCATGCAGGCCCTCGTCGGTGGCCACCTGGAATGCCTGCCCATATGGAGCGGCCACGACCTCTGGATCAACGAGGAGGGCAAGCTCTTGGGCCTGGAGCCCAACCGCATGATCGCCACCGCGAACGGCGACGGCTCCGCGTGGGATGTCGTCGGCACGCTGTTCGTCGCAGACAACGACGACGGCGAAACCGTCTCGCTGAGCGTGGAGGCCGCGGAAGCGCTGGTCATCGCGTTAAACGCGGGAGCCAACGACGGGCTGCTATGTCGCCCGTTGCTCGCCAGCGAGGTGCAGGAGCCGAGCTTCACGGTCACCGAATGGAAGGACGAATGACCGTACGGGTCGAGATCGGAGCCGAGAACAACCGGGCCGATGGGATTTGCGACGGCTGCTCACTGGTCGCGCCGATGGACTCCTATACC
This sequence comes from Pseudomonadota bacterium, assembly GCA_963204795.1. Lineage (GTDB taxonomy): Bacteria > Pseudomonadota > Gammaproteobacteria > Steroidobacterales > Steroidobacteraceae > CADEFQ01. The sequence goes on from CAUJHX010000182.1 coordinate 19,710, forward strand.
ATCGTGGCGGGGCAAAAGCGGGTATGCCTCTGCGCGGAGTGCTTCGAGACTTTGCGCGAACAACATTGGCACGCCGTCGAACGGCAGCGGAGGCAAAAATGACGCGGCGGCTGCGACTGCCGGAGCGCCAGTGGACAGTGGTCCAATGCGCAGACGGCAAGGAGTACCTGATCCCGTTCGGCTTCGAGGGTGACGTCGAGCTGAACTGCGAGCCTCTCCCGATCCTCGATCTTCTCGACGCCTACAGAAAGAAGAACACATGCGCCTCTACCACGGCACCACGGAAGCCGTCGGCGACGTGACCCCTGGTGAGCTTTTCTTCGGGATGGAGCCCGTCTTCGGCCCGGACCCGGAGCGCATCCGCCAGGCCCAGTGTATCCTGGCAGAGCGCGGCGGCATCGAGCTACTGGCGGGGGCCGCTTCCGCAACCAGGAGGACACCATGGAGCGAGAGGCATGACGCAGCGCCGGCTGACTCTGCAGAGACTTCTGGAGTCGCTGGGGCATGACGCAGGTTCACTGGAACGCACTGCTGAGTTCGACCACGGGGCTCGGGTCAAGAAGTCGTGGTCGGAAGAGGGCGACAGGCACCAGCCTGGGGCCCTCGCGACTGTCCTGCGACGGGTCCCAAGCTCGGGGCCCGTCGCGGGATATGTCGTCCGGTGGGACGACGACGAGACGCCCTGTTTTGTGCTCGCGGCAAAGCTCTGCGCTGTTGACTGACGCAGCTAGCTGCGCTAGCTTAGACTAGAAAGGAGGACGCATGGCATCGCTTTTCCCTGGTCACCGCATCGGCCGACTTCAGTCCTCCATTCTGCGACTGCTGGCCGAGAGGCCGCGAACCGCGGACGCTCTGCACGCGGAGCTGCCGGCGTACCGCCGCGACAACGTGCTGAGAGCCGTCAAGGTTCTTGAGCGCTCCGGGAGGGTCGTGGCCGATGGCGGCGCGCCGCCGGCATACACCGTGATCCAAGGAGGCCCCCCTATTCCCGACGCAACCCCAACCCGGGAGGTCGCCGTTCCAAGGAACGAGTACACTGCGCTCACGGTGGCGTTCCTACTGCTCTCACAGGGGAGCCCGAGGGCGCCGACCGAGCTATTCCCTCCGCACGCCGTCGCGCGCAAGTTTGCGCTTCGCACTCTTGAGTCTTTGCTCCAGCTCGATCTGATCGAGCCTGCCGCCAACGGGTGCTTCGTGATCAAGAACGCCCAAGCCTTCAAGAGCACCTGGGCGGACGAGCGGCGGTTTTGCGCCGTGCTGGGCAAGGAATGCTCCACGGAGCAAGCCTACAGCATGGGCCTGCTTCTTAGCGGGAACGGGTCACTTCGGGAAGATGCTGCGGCGGCGGCTGTCCTGTACGAAGACATCGGCCAGGAGAACACCGCGAGGCGCACGGGGCTGTCGACGCCGACCGTGACTGCCCTGCGGCGTGTCGCGTCGCTCGCGCCCGAGGTGCAGGAGGCGATGGAAGCCAACGACCTGGGAGCGCGCTGGATCTTGAGCTTCCCGGCTGACGTGTCCAGCTCGGAAGTCATGGCTGCAATCGCGAGCCACCAAGCCATTCCGGGCGAGGACACGGAAGTGGCGGAGGCAGATGCTGCGGAGGCGGAGCCTGGCAACGCGGAGCTACTCGCAACCTGCGTGAAGCTCTGTGCGTTCACGGCCGACGCCATCGCCAGGATGGAAAGCAAGCTGACGTTCTTGGCCAACGAGCTTGGATACCGCGAGAGGGAATGATGGACCTGCTAGCGATGAACCTAGACGACCTGATCGAACACCATCGGACGCTTGTTGCGGAGGGAGCCACCGACAAGGCGCTGGCCGAGGTCGAGTTCCGCATCATGGAGGCGGCCCCGGAAGACATCCCGCGCAACGGGCACGCGCTGCTTCAGTGGGCCGCAACCACTCTGCGTCAGTCGCAACATGTGACGGCGCGGCGCCGAGAGCTGTGGATCGCTGGACCCGCGGCCGATCCGCTCTGGGCACGAGTGGACGCCGGAATGCCCATCGGCCGCACTGCACGGGTGCTGCGGGCAGCGCGCAGCCGAGCTTCCCGGCGAAACCGAGAGGCCTTCCGGCGCGCCATCGAGGAAGAGCTGCGGAAGATGGACTATAGGCCGGCGGAGGTCGTCACTCCGACACCGATCCTGCCGACGGCGGGCGACGCCAAGGATCCGTTCCCCTCGCTGCCCGCACCGAGCCTGGGAGCGCGTGAGTTTTGGCAGAAGCTGCGCCAGGTGCTGGCGGAGCACATGCGCCCACGGCTGGAGTTCATGCCGGAGCACGAGCGTGACCGGCTGCTGGACGACTTCGACCGCGACGTCCAAGCGGTGTGCGCGCAGCACAGCAGCAAGTGGCAGAAGAGCGCGCGGGGGCAACAGGAGCGCCAGAGAGTGTCCCGCCAACACTTCACCAACGCCTTGCGCGTGCTGCATATGGACCCGCCACGCCGCGGGGCGCCGCTGGAGCCGGTGCTGGCGCAAGCCAACAAGCAGAAGAAGACCCTGGCCCGGCTGTATCACCCGGACAGCCACGGTGGCAGCGAGCACACTCGTGCTCAGTATCAAGCCGTGCTCGATGCCTTTTTGGTGGTCGAGCAGTACGTGTCCGAGAACAAGAAGCCTGTCACACCAAGTCTCCGTCTCGTAGACGGCGGAAAGCAGTGAGGAACACACATGACCAGAGCAGTTGCACTAGCCAGCAGAGCACCGAACAAGCGCGGGCAGCGGCGCCCGGCAGGGCGCCGAGCAGTGCGCGTCGGTGGGCCCAGGTTCGATCACGCCAAGATGATCCAGGCCTTGGGCAAAAAAGATTCTCGGGCTCAGCGCATCGCCTTCTACCTGAACTGGAGCGCGACCGAGCTTCCGCTGCAGTACCAGCCGTTCAACGTGATCGTGCAAGCGATCAACGACTACGGGCGATTGCCCCGCATGGACGACAGCGAGGTCGCTGCGGTGAGACGGAGCCTGGCCTCGGTGCGACGCATCGCGCAGCTCACCTACCAGCGTGATCTCGACGTGGGAGGCGGCGGCGTGCGCGCCACCGTCAGCGACGAGGACGCAGCCGGCGTCGTGCTGCCCAAGAAGATGAAGCGACTGCGGAGCGCCAAGAACGCCGTCGTCGCGACCCACTCGCTCATCGACCCGGCCTCGATCAAGGATCCTCGCATCAAGGCCTACCTGAACAAGAGCGTGCGCGACGTCGTCAAGCTCATCGGCTCGGAAGACTTCGACCGCAAGCTGCTGCCGCCGATGCCCGAGGAGGAGTAGCCGTGTCCACGGTGACTTCCCGCGTCTGCAAGGGCTGCGGCGCGAAGACCAAGCTCCCCGGTCCAGCGCCGCCGGGCGCCATCCCGGAGGGCTGGGCCACCATCGGTGGCGCCGCATACTGCACGGCCTGCGTCGCCGTCGCCGGCGCGCCTACGGTCGGTGTGGCGCAGCGCATGTCCGATGCAGCCACGTCCGCGGTGACCGAGTCCTGCGTGTCCGACCCTGGGCTGCGCGCGGAAATGGAGCATATCCGTGCCACGCACCGGCCTGGCTCGCCAGAGTTTGTGCGGCTGGTGAGAGCCGCCGTCGAGTCGGTCTGCCGCTCCGGCTCGGAGTCCATGCCGGCGGCGATCAGATCGCTGCTCGTGGACGTACTGGCGTGCGTGTCTTGGGTTCGCGTGGCAGAGCGCGTCGCCAAGGCCGGCACGTCGGCCCCATCGGCACCCGTTCCGGAGAAGAGCGGTTCCGACCCGTTTTCACTCTGAGGACAACATGTGGAACCGGGAGCCCATGCTCGGCGAGCCCGTGCAGGATCTTGCGACCTACAGGATCGGCGTCGCCGTTTCGATCAACCACGCCTCTGACACGATAGTGCTCGAAGACACCGACGGGCACCAGTGGGAGGCGACCCTTGCTGACACAGAACCATATGCCGTGACGGAGTATTGAATGAGCACTGTGCAACAGAGTCTGGTGATTCAAGCAATTCAGGCCCAAGACGGGACACCGGTGGCGCTCGGCGACCTCATCATCTACGCCGCCGGCCCCAGGGAAATCGTGCGTTTCAAGCCCGACGGCACCATCGAGATGGGCGAGGGCTACACGCCGACGGAGGCCGCGGAGGCGTTCGTTTGCGCGCTGCGCGACCGGCTGCCTAGCGAAGTCGAGCTGCGAGCGCTGCGGGCGGCGTTGAAGGAGAAGGAGCGAGCAACATGAACAGGTGCCCCCAGTGTGGCAGGTTCGCGGCCGATGGCTTCGACGGCGAGGGCGCGTACACGCCGGGCTTGCCGTGTGCCAACTGCGGCTACCGCGAAGAGGCGCCCGTCGAGCCCGAGCCCAAAGAAGAGCCGCGAGGCGTCGTGTTGCGCCTGGTGCCGCCTGGTCAGGGGGGCGCGAGCATCGAGCAGCAGCGTGCTATCTGCCGCAAGATCCTGCTCGAAACGCTGACCCGCGTCGAGAATGGCGAGGTAGACGAGCTGGTGCTGGCCACCGTGAACAGCAAGCAGTCCCCGAACCCCTACACGCTCCGGTGGCAGATGACAGACCCCGTGCGGATCATCGGCCTGCTGGGCGTCATGCACGTCCGGTTCTCTGCTGCGCCGTTTGTGACGATGACCTGAGAGGCGCATGAGACAGCAGCCGAAGCCTCCGCTGGACCTGTTTGGCGTACAGAGCGCTACTGACCGGGCTCGTCAGTACGCGGAAAGCTCGCTCTGCAAGGCTCTGCGCTACAACGCGGACAGCGAGCGCGAAGAGCGCCTCAAGGCTCATCAGTGCCCATGGTGCTGGTACTTCCGACGACCCGTGATAGCCGGACAGGCCTTCACAGAGTGGACCTGCAGCGGCTGCGGCGCCGAGGCTCAGCACGCGAACACCGCCACGCCGCGGTTATGCGTTGCGTGCGCTGAAAAGTACGGGCTCTGCGTCCAATGCACGGGCGACATAGAGCTGCGCCCACGGAAGAAGCTGGAACGGAAGTGAGGAGAGGATGACCGAGACGAAGCCAGATCCCTACGACGGCGGCGACTACTACGACTGCCACGATGCCGAGTCGCTCACGCATGAGAGCGAGAGCGAGGCCATCGAGTACCTGCTTGACGACTGGGCGACTCCCGACTGCGATATGGTCGCGCTGACCAAGGAGCACTCACCCATCACGGTCACGGCGTACCGGCGTGCGGAGATCCCGGAGTCCGAGTGGACCGCTAGGGCGCTGCACGCGGCCCAGTCCATCTTGGAAGGGCTCGACGAAGAGTACGGGGACCCTGACGGGCACCACGCGCTGACCAAGGACGAGGTGTCGCTCGGCGCCGCGCTCGACCCCGTCATCCGCGCGTGGTGCAGGGAACACTATCAGCCCTGGCAGTGCAACCCTTGCGGCAAGCGCGAGTACTCGGCCGAAGAGGTCGAGGCCATGATGCGTGAGGAAAACCCCGAGTGGTTCGAGAAGAAAGAGGAAGTGTGATGGCCGACGAGCTGACCAAGATCGACCTGGGTGGGGCCGCGCAGGAGCTTCGCGACAAGATCCGCTCCGCGTTCGTCGACATGATTCCGCCCGAGCAGTGGGCGGCGATGATCCAGGCGGAGCTGCAGGCGTTCACGAAGCCTCTCCACAACACCTACGGGGAAGCCCGACCGAGCCCGCTGCAGGCCATGATGCGCGCAGAGCTGGAGCGCATCGTCAAGGCGAAGATCACCGAAGCGCTCGCGAGCCCCGAGTGGAGCAGTTTCGACGGCGCGATTAGCGCCGGCGTCCAGAGGGCGATTCTGGAGCACCGTGACGCGCTGATCGAGTCGATGCTCAAGTCGATGATGGGGACCGCCATTCAGTCGGCGCTGTCACAGATGCGCTACGGAGGCTGACGTGGCAGCGAAGTGCGGCAAGTGCGACGCCTGTGAGCTGGAGCGCATAGGCTGCGGCTGCGACGGTGCACTCGACGACGGGTGCTTTCTCTGCCGGCCGCTTAAGCACACGCGTCCGGCGTGCTACGTGAGCGACCCGCTACCAGAACGAGTCCCGCGCTCCGACGACTGCCCGCATTGCCACAAGAGCATGTGGATGGGGCGCAACAACGACCGCGGCTGCCAGTGCAAGATGCCGGCAGTGGTTCATACTGCGCCTTTCGAGGGCGACGTGGAGATCGTCTTTCTCTCCCTGGAGCGCCCCGGCCATTTCAACCTCGTCAAGCGGCGCCACGTCGAGGTGAAGGTCAAGATGGACCGACGCGTGGATCTGTTTCACTTCATCACGGGCCTGCGGTTTCATCTGCGCGCCGCAGAGGAGACTTTGGCCAAGATGGATGGCGAGACGGGCTCGCCAGAGCAGCAACGGATGCAAAGGCACTTTCAAGGAGGCAAGTGATGTTCAGCTCGAAGTGGACCGCGGAAGAGCGCCTGCTGCTCGTGATCGTGCTGACGGACATGATCCGCGATGACATCAACCTCGGGCGCTACAGCGGCCTGGGGCGCCCGAACGTCCAGAGCGTGCACGAGATGATCCTTGCGACGCCCGAGCAGCTGGAGCAGTCCCGCGAGTCGGTCGAGAAGCTCCTGGAAATATGGAGTAAAGGGGACCCGGGGCGCGTGACCGAGCTGTTCTCCAAGCCGTTGACCGAGTACTGGGCAGGCGCGGTCTAGGCGCGGTAGCATGAGCCCATGGCTGCACTGACCGGACGCCGCACTTTCATCGCCAATGGTCGCAAGACCACGTTCGTGCCGACGGGCGGCATGCGGTTTCGTGGGCGCGGAGCGCGGCGCTACTTGGAGAACCCCAAGCTCTGGGCGGGCCCGCCGGCGCAAGCCTCGCGGCTCTTCGTCGGGCTCAACGTGGGCGATGACCCGGTGTGGGACATTCGCGACGTGATCGAGATAGTGGGCGCCGAGCGTATGCAGCAAAGCGGAGATCCCAGTGCGTCCTTCGTCGCACAGAAGGGGATCTTTAAGCACGCTGGGGGCGGCGTCGTCGAGGAAGACTCCGTGCAGGTGATCATTTTCAACCTGGACGACTCGATCACGCCAGAGCAATTCACGGGTCAGATGGTGGACCTCGCATCGCGCCTGGCGCATACGCTCCAGCAGGAGCTGGTCATCGTCGAGATGCAGCTCGGTGGCAGGGCGGTTGAGACCATTGGCGTCGGGCCATGACCTACGAGTACGGCTGCGAGAATGAAGCCTGCTGCCACACCTGGGAGGCTGAGCAGAAGATCACGGAGGCGGCACTCACCGAGTGCCCCAAGTGCCACAAGCAAACCGCCAAGCGCCTGATCAGCGGCGGCACAGGCTTCTCGCTTCGGGGCGAAGGCTGGTTCAAGACAGGAGGCTACTGATGACGAAGATCCAAGAAGCGCTCGACGCCGAGCACCCGGTGGTCTTCGGCGTGAGCACCGACCGAGGCGATGTATCGTTCCGTCACGCCTGGGGCTCCGGCTGGCAGGCCGGACGCAAACCGATCCCGCGCACCAAACTAGGCGCTTCGATCTGGCACCTTATGGGCTGGTACTGGATGCTGTGCCAGGGCGCTGTCCCGATAGCGGTGATGACGCCGCCATCGGTGGACCAGCAGCTGCCCTAGCTGCACCACTTCCACCAGCTCCCACCCGGGACCACGGGGCGGGGCGCCGGCGTCCTGATCGACCTCCGGCGTCGTCTCGTAGTACTCGAAGTCGTCAGCCATGCAGATTTAGCTAGCGCAGCTAGCTTGCTTGGTCAACAATGCAAAGACGCGCCGGTTGTCGCCGGCTAGTAGGCGTGGCGAGAAGCCTACGAAGAAGCGGCCTGACAACCGCGAAAAAAGCCCCTGGTGCCGGAGGCACCGTCGCGAGCGGCGGCGCAGTCTGAAACGGCCGGAGGGACAACCGGAGGGGGCAACCCCGACGAAGGTACTGCTGATGGCGCGCCGGACACCGCTCAACCCCTAGCGCCGGACGTGCTCCCACTGCACGCCGTTCACGGCGCGCGAGATCGTGCTCTTGTGCACCTTGTAGCGCCGCGCCAATGCGCCCATGGACTCGCCCTTGTGGGCTGCCTCGCGGATGGCCCGCACTTGGGCCTCGGTGAGCTTGGCGGCGCCGGCGCGTGCCCCGCGCGCCACCGCCTCGGGGTGCCTCCGCATGCCGTTCCGGCTGCCCGTCGCCAGGGTGCCGTGTCGGCGCATATCCTGGACGTTCTCCTTGCGCGTGCCGTCCCGCAGGTGGGCCGGGTTCACGCACCAGCGGTTGCCGCACTTGTGCAGCACATGCTTCCGCGGCGCGCCTTTGGCGAGCTGGTACGCGAGTCGGTGGGCGCGCACTGTTCGGCCAGCGACGCTGAAAGTGCCGTAGCCGTTGCGGTCGAACGTGCCGCACCAGCGCCAGCACCCCCTGCCGCCGCCCTGGATCTTTGAGGCGAATCGACGGATGTCGTCTGGAGAGATCACCACGCCTTTTTCTACCATATGCGCTACCCTGGGGTCATGGAGACCACGGCCAGCAGCATGTTTCGTGGCGCAGCTCAGCCGGCGTTCGACCAGATCGACCACGCAAGGCGCATCGACTTCGACGCTCCCATGGTGTTCGGCACCATCGGGGGACGCCAGGTCGTCCTTGCTCGCCCCGATCAGCGACGAGCTTCCCCCGACGAGCCCGTGGACGTGACGGTCCCCTTGACCATGAGCCGCCTGCAGCGGGCCATCGACATCGAGCACAGCCGCGCTGTGGGCCCCTACAAGCCGAGCTTGCTCCACGGGCTCGGCTCCGTGCTCTCCAGGGAATATGGGGCCAATCTTGGATGGCAGTCGCCCGACGCAGACCTGGAAGCTCAACTTCGGGTGGAGTCCAAGAACGCGTGCTCGGCTGGGACCTGTGCGAGCCGGTGCCCCATGTTCTACGAAGCGTGGCAGATGACGGCGCGCAAAGCCGACAAGGACAAGCTGCTCTGGGCCGGGATCGCGGGCGGCGCGGGGCTCGCCTTGGGCGCTCTCGTGGTGGCCATGGTGATGAAATGAACCGCGAGGGTCTCAAGCACGTCGCTGCAATCGCGACAGCTCTCGCTGCCATCGTCACGTCTCTCGTGGCGCTCCTGCGGGAGCCCCAGGAGCCGAAGGCGCGCAGCTCATATGAGACGCTGGCCAAGAAGGTCGAGGAGCTGCAAGGCGCTCAGCGTCAGCAGCACGACGACACGGTGGCGATGCGCGGCTACCTGGAGGGCTACCTGAAGTCCTTGCGCGAGAACCAACAGACGCTGGCCGAGGTGGCTCCGGCCCCGGCGCCAAGCCTGCGACCTCTCGTCAGGGTGAGGCCCGGCGTGGACGGAGATGGGATCCCCGACAAGCCGACACTCAAGCCCCTCCCTCCTCCGACGCTCCCGAAGCCGGCGGAGCGTCCACCGATGGCGGCGCCGCCAGACTTCGGAAAACTGTAGCCGCTGCATCCGACCCGGCACTCACGCACTTCGCGACGTCATCGAAGGCGCACTGGAAGTCCACCACCCAGTGCATGTCCACGCCGAGCAGCTTTGCGACCGCCTCGGGCACGCTCTGGTAGCGTCCGGGCGGCGGCTGCTCCGCGAGCACGAGCGCGCCCAGCGGGCACAAGCGCTTGTGGGCGATCTTGAGCGGTGACCATTTGTTGCTCTTGGCGTTCCAGCCCACGCCCCATGCGCCGGCTTCGACGCGGTAGCCCTTTGCCAGCGCCTTGGTGCACGCCGCGATGATGCGCTCGGTGCTCATCTTCCCGGTGGCTTCAGCGGCTTCGAGTAGCCAGGGCGCTCCCACGGAAGCCGCGTGCGAACCTGCAGCCGGTGCTCCCGCTGAACCTCTGGCGGCAGCTCGCTGAACGTGTTCTCGGGGGGAGCGATCTGGATACCGAGCCGGTCCGCGACCGAGCGGATCCATCTCCGCTGCTTCTCGGAGAGCGCGCCCGAGAACTCGCTCATCGAGGAGAAGACCTCGACCTCTCGCTCGGACAGGCGCTCGGGCTCTTCCAAGAGCCGAGAGAGCAGCTCTTCGTCGGTCTGGTCGCTCATGGGTCAGGGCGCGGTGGTGGATCGATCCGCATGAGCTTCGCTTTGCGATGGGCCCAAAGTCTCCAGGCAGCGCGGGCGTTCATGCCGATCATGTTCTTCCCGATGGGTGCGCCTCCGACGATCCTGCCGTCGTGCACTGCCATGCAGAAGACAAGCCACTGCCCCGTCTCGCCCTGGCATTCGATCCGCATCCAGGGCAGCTCGTGGAGCGGCGGATGGGGCGGGAGCGGAGGCAAGGGCGGACGGCGCTGGCGGCTCATCGCAGTCGGTTGCGGGCTGTCGCGGAGTACTGCGCGTTGGAGGTGAGGAACTGGCGAGTCCAATCCCACTGGTCCATCACCAGCGTACGCACCTGCGTCGAGTCCAGCTCGATCAAGTCGTCCGTCGCCAGCTCCAGCATCTGGATCGCCGTGTCGTAGACGTCGCTGTGATCCTGCGGGGGCTCCAGGCTGAAAGCAAGCGAGACGATCTTGCCGCTCTCCAGCTGGTCCAGACGCTCACGCAGAGACTCGCGAGCCCTATCGACGTAACCCTTGCGGGCTTCTGCAACGATGGCCGTGTGCGTCTCGCGGTTCGTTCGCAGTCGGCTCAGGATCTCGTCCTTCTTCGCGTGGATGTTCATTCCAGACAGTGCGTGCATGTGTCCTCCTACTTGTTCCCGAAGTAGATGTTGAACCGATCCAGCGCAGCCCAGGCCAGTAGCAGCACCAGAATCGCCGTGTCTACGGCCGCCGTGTAGTGGTCGACGCTCATGGAAATTAGCGAGGGCGCCTGCTTCTTTGGTGCGCAGGAGCTACCTACGCGATGGCAGCGCTAACCGCCTGAGCTGGCGCCCTCTGCAGAGGAGACTAAGCCTTCTCTGCTAGCTTGGCAAGCTCCATCTACCTCTTTCGAGCGAGCCAGATTGCGGTCGCCGCGCCGACGCCGGCGAGAGCGAGCCCGACGCCGATGGCGGCCACGGGCAGGCCCGTCTTCGCCATCCATCCGGCTTCGATGGCCGTGTTCAGGTACTTGATCGCGTCGGTCGCGTACCGTGCTGTCCCGGGCGACCCTGGTTTCACCCAGCCCTTGAGGTTGAACTTGTCGTTGCCGGTGTTGCAGCCACCGTTGCTCTGTCCCCCGTTGAACATGGCTGCCACGACAGGGAAGCCGTGCGCACCGTTCTTGGTCTGCGCGTTGTAGCGCAGCAGCCGGGTACTCATGTCAATGTTCTTGTACGCGTCGTAGCGGTCCTCCGACGTGTAGCCGAACATATGCGCGACGGCCGCGAGCGGCTGCATGATCCCGATGGAGCCGTCGAACGACGAGATCGTTCGCTGCTTCTCTTTGTTCGCGGCGTACCCGCCGGTCTCCATGGTGGCAATGGCCACGATCCACTCGACTGGAACGCCCGTGCGCTCGGACGCACCACGGAACTCCGACGACCAGTTCTGCCACGTGAGCAGCAGCTGCTTGTTGGCCTCCGCCGAGGTCAGACTGAACGATGGGACGGACCCGTCCTCCAGCTCGATGCGCCCATCGCTCAGCGTGCGCCACTTCACGCCGCCGCACGGGTTGGTGTACTCCGCCACGCTCACTCCCCGTGCGTGCCGAGCCAGAACAAGCCGGCCGCGACCAGCCCAACGCCGACGAACACGGCTATGCCCAGAGCGCGCCCTCCGGGTTCCGCCTCTCCGACTCCGGCCGCACAGCCGCATCCGAGCCCGGCGATGGTGGGCGGCTTGTAGGAGGCTGCCATGCGTCCGCCGCCGCCGCGCCTGAGCTGCAGCTTGAGCCCCGGCGCAGCCGGCGGGGGCGACGCAGGGATCTTGCCGGTGCAGCCTGCCTGAGCTGGATTGACCTGGCTCTCCCAGCACGCGTAGACCGCCTGGGGATGCAGCGTCAGCATCTTGGCAGCGTACTTCTGGATGCCTGGCTCGTCGTACCAGAGACCGTACTCGCCGTGGATCTTGGTCTTCGACGGAGACCAGACGTTTGCTCGCCAGTACTGCTTGGCCATCTCTGGGACGATGCTACCACATATGGTAGCCTGCGCGCGTGCTCGACAGGCGCTGGATTTTGGGCGGGATCCTTCTCGCCGGCGGCATAGGACTCGTGACGGCCATCCGCCGGCGGCCTCGGCTGACCGAGCACAGCCGTCTGCTCATGTTCGGGGACTCGATGGCCCAAGGCCTCGACCCGCACATGAAGGCGCTCTCCAAGGAGGCAGGGATCCCCTACTTCGTGGCAGCGGCGCCGGGGACGCGCATCGACCAGTGGGCGTCTTCCCACAAGCTGGTCGGCTACCTGACCGACTTCCAGCCCACGATCACGTTGGTGGTGCTCGGCACCAACGACGCGTACATGAGCGGCAACGTCTGGGAGAAGCAAGCGCCCCACATGGAGGCGCTGGTGAAGAAGCTGCGCGAGTTCTCCAACGTCAACGTGAACGACGCGCCAGGGGCGCACTACTCGGCGGGGACCGAGATCGTGTGGATCGGCCCGCCGGCGCTCCCGAACCCCCACGGGGGCCGCGCGCCCAACGCCGAGTTCTTGTCCTCGCTCTCGGAGAGCGCGCCCCACTACTTCGACAGCGCGTCCTACGAGATCCCGCGAGGGCCCGACGGCTTGCACCCGAGCGCGGCCGGATTCGCCGGGTGGGCTGGGCAAATCTGGTCCTACCTAAGCTAGCCGCGCTTGCTATCGCAGCTAGCCGCGATTAGTCTCGGCCACGTGGCACCCAAAAAAGCTCCCGACAAAGACGCCCGCAGGACACTCTACGCTCGCGTTCCAGAACCGGTCTACAGCAAGCTGCAGAAGCTCGCTGCGCGGCGCTCGGCCAAGCTCGGGGCTCGCGTGACCCTTCAGGACGTCGTCATCGAGCTGATCCAGGAGGCTACGTGAGCAACCGCAACCGCAAGTTGGCGCGCAACAAAGCCAAAGAGCGCTGGGCCGCCAAGAACGTGGCGCTGCCCACCGTCGGAGAAGGCCGCGGCTTCGACCTGACCAAGCTGCTGCTGTCAGACCTCGACGAGATCACGCTGGACGTCACCGAGGAGATGGTGGCCATCTCCATGAACTTGCCAGTCGGCAACAACGAGGCGTTCGCGGAGTACCAAGAGGTGCTCGACCTCGACCAGACGCCCGACTACCTGCGTCGCGCGGCGAAGGAGTTCACTGACGCTTGCGCGAGGGCGGTGCGCGAGCGCCAGCTGTTGCGCCGTGAGGTCCCGTGCTCGACGTGCACCGGTGCGTGTTGCCGACGCTCGGACATCCAGCTCAACGCCTCCGACGTGGCTCGGCTCGAAGCCGCCGGCATCGAGGTCACCGAGTCCATCGACTACTACGACGCGGAGTCGTGCGGCGGCCAGGTGGGCGAGTTCGAGCTGGTCCCCGCGTCGAAGCACTTCGGGGAGGACGCGCCGGACGAGGTCGTGTGCCCGCATCTGCGCCCAGACGGATGCAGCGTCTACGAGCACCGGCCGACGATCTGCCGTGAGTACAGCGCCTGGTCCTGCGAGGCTTACGAAGAGGACCCAGAGAAGCGCGAGGGGCGCGTTTCATTGCGGGTCGTGCCATGAGGCGGCGCATCGAGATCGAGCTGATGGAGCGCGAAACCTTCTACCGCTACAGGTGGAGGCGCAGCAGGGGCACCCCGGTGCCCGGGACCGAGACGAACGCGTTTCGGATCAGCGTCCTCATAGAGGGGCCGGGGGAGCAGACCTGGATCCATGTTCGGCGCGACACGTGCGCTCTGGCAGGCGCTGCCGCGAAAGAGCTTCTGGGCCTCTCGAATGAGCGGTGGGCCAAGATGAAGGCGCGCTACAGGGCCAAGCAGGCACGGATCAAGGAGTCGGTGCGGCGCGCACGGCGCGTCAAAGCCCGCCGGATTGCCAAGCGCGCACGACGGCTGTCCAAGTCCCTCCGCCCCAGCTAAGATCGGCGACATGTACGCCGTCGCCTACCTTACACCAGGCGGGTTCTCTTCCGTCGGGTTCATCGGGGCCTTCGAGGGCACGACGCTGCGTGTAGCTGACCCCGTGTTCGGCTGGCAGACCGTCGCTGCCGATGACTGCTTCGCGGTCATCCACACCGAGACCGGCTACGTGCTGCCCGGCGTAACGCCCAAGCTCAGCGATTCGCTCACGAGCCCTTGGCTCATGCAGAGCAGCGAGAAGCTCGCGGCCAACAAGGTCATCCAGGGACCCTGGCCGAAGCGCCACCCCAAGACCCTGCTGGAGCCCGAGCTGGGCGGGGACAAGTTCGTCTCCGGCTACCCACATGCGTGGGAGCGCATTCGGCGCTGGGCCTTCGAGGTGGCGCCCGACTGGCGCAGTCTCGCGCTCTCCGCGATCTTCGCGCGCTGTTCGATCCAGCGGCCCATCGAAGAGGCCGAGATGCTCTACCGGCAGTTCGGGCCAACGCTACGCGATGCCTTGCTCCGCAGCGGCCCACCGACCCCCGAGCAGATGATGCGCTGGAGGGGGATCAAGGGCACCCGCGCGATGAAGCGCGAGGGCGGGCTCGACGACCTGCGCTCGTTCCAGGACATCATGGCATGGGCGCCCTGGTGCGCGGAGATGCTCGCGGCGCGCGACGACATGTCCCGCGAGGTCCGCAACGTCATCGCCGTGGAGTGGCTCCCATGGGGCATAGGCGTGGCCAAGCTCTCGTTCACGATGATGCTGAGCGGGCGCGACGCCGCGTGCCTCGACACGCGCATGCTGAACTACTTCTTCGGCGACGCGACTTTCGATCCGGCGGAGCTGGAAGAAGGCGACGACTACGCGAGCAACGCTCGCAAGTGGAGCGAGCCAGAGACGCGACTACAGTTTCTGTCGCGCGTTTCGGCGCGCTCGAAGGCGTCGGGCTCGCGCGGCGTGACCCCGGGCGCCGTGAAAACCTACTCTTGGCTGGAGGGCAAGCTGCGCGAGACGCCGTACTTCGACGCGAAGTGGTCGCAGCCCTTTGCCAAGGCGCAGTGGCTGCTCTGGGAGACGCTCGGGCGCACCGCCGGCACAGCGAACCACGGGGCGCTCTGGGAGGTGATCGACCCGCTCATCGAAGAGATCACAGGAAGGGCCCTCTGATGCTGATCGCCACCAAGAAGTCGGAGCAGAACCAGGGCGCGCTCGATCCCTGGACCGTCGTGCACTTCTCCATGGGACTCGCGGCTGGGCTGATGAAGCTGCCGTTCATGCCCGTGATGACGGCCGCCGTGGCCTACGAGCTGATCGAGCATGCCTTCGAGGACTCGGAGTACGGCAAGGAGTTCTTCGACATCAGCGGCCCCGAGACGCCAGCGAACGCGGCCGTCGATCTGGGCGTGTTCGCGGTGGGCTACTGGCTGGCCGACAAGTGGAATCGGTCTTGACGTACGTGGCAGGAATCGGCGGCTACAGCGAGCCCATGTTGCACTGCGACGTGGGCGGGTGCGAGACGGCGCTGGTTGTGAAGCCGACGCGCTTCGGTATGCCAGCGTGGCTGCGCGACCGGAAGGCGCCGCGTGGGTGGAAGACCGTCATCGTGGACGACCGGCGGCGGGACACGTGCCCGCCGTGCCGGACACGGGGCTTGACGCCGCGGCTAGCATAGCTATCATCGGACTCGTGACCCGCTCGTGCCATTGACAGCCAGCCCCTCGCGGGCGCCTCTGTTTCGCCGAAGCAGGTCTTAACCCGCCCACTGGCCGCTTTGTGCCTGGTGGGCTTTTTGCGTTTTGGGGCTGTAGCTCAGCGGCAGAGCGTCTGGCGTAATGACCCAGAAGGCCGGAGGTTCGATCCCTCCCGACCCCACCGGGGTGCGCGTGTCTCGTCTACGGGCGAGCTGCCACCCCGACCAAGCACCGGTAGCTCAGGTGGAAGAGCGGCAGGAGTAATGACCCTGCAGGTCGGACGTTCGAGTCGTCCCCGGTGCGCGAAAGGACGACAGCATGAACAAACTCTACATCATCACGCGACGTGACCTCCCCGCCGGAGCGCAATGCGCTCAGGCCTGCCACGGGCTCAGCGCCTTCGCTGCGGAGCACCCCGAGGCTCACCTGTCCTGGCATTAGCGCCGGCAACAACCTCGTCGTCATCGCCGCTCGCGACGAGTCTGAACTGATCGAACTGATGCGCTCGGCCGAAGGTCTCGATGTCATATGCTCCCACTTCGTGGAGCCCGACTTCGACGACCAGACAACGGCCATCGCGCTCTACGGGCCCGACGCCCAGAGGCTCACGTCGTCATTGCCGCTGGCGCTGAGACAGCCTCGGGCCGCCTAGCGCCTGCTGCTCCAGATGTAGTACGCCGCCGCCGCTCCGCCGAGCGCGAGCGCGGCGCCGGCCATCATCTGCCAAGGCACCGCGCCGCCAAGCTCGCCCTTCCAGTACGGCAGCAGGTACGCTTCGAGCATTGCCCGCTGCTGCTTCGAGCCGAGGTTGTAGTGCGGCACATCCACGTGCCCAGAGTCGTCGGTGCCACGCAACCAGAAGCCGGACTTGCCGATCTGCCACGCTCCGCCCTTGGGCTCGAACATGGGAGGTCGAGCCTCGACAGGCTCTGCCTTCAGTCCGCTCGGCGCGAGCACCTGCTGCTCGAAGCACTCGGTGCCCGACTGCAGGACCCCGGCCGAGCCGACCTTCATGCCCGGCTGGTGCGCCGTGAGCGTCGCGTAGAGCATCTTGCCGGCGGCGGCGTCTTGCAGTGCCTTGATGAACCCCGTCTTCCCGCTGCCGAAGCATGTGTCCATCATCACGACGGCGCTCGTGCGCGCGCGGTCGGAGTCGTTGTTGAGCATCGGGTTCAGGAACCCGTGCGCCGCGCTGAAGCCCAGGAAGGCGACGCGGTTCACCTTCACGCCCTTCACGTACTTGGCGAGCAGGCGATCCATGACACTGCCATCGGGGCCGCGGAGCGCCTGCCACATGCTGGAGAACGCCGTCGAGCAGTACTTGTCCGTGCCGCCGCAGCCGAGGCCCATGGAGACGGGGTCGAGGCCGATGAGCAAGATCGGACCGGGCCAGTCCAGATCGGCTTCTGCTTGGCTTGCTGCCGCCTTCAAATAGAACACGACATCGGTCGCGCCCTGCGGGATCTGCACGGTCATCTCAGCGTGTCCCGGGTTGCCGCAACAACAATGAGCGCAGCAACCCCGAAGCACAGTGCGCAGAGGGCCGCTCTGAGATCCCGTTCCTGCTGGCGGAGATTCGATACGAATGGGTCAAAACACGCGCCCCAGTAAAGAGCCGCGCATAGCGGGAGTAGCCACACCAAGCGGCCTGCCTTGCGCGCGTCCTTGTGCGGATCCATCAGACCTCCCTGATCCACCCGCTGCCCGTGTACCGGAAGCGGCGCACCAACGGCTTGTTGACGCCTTGCAGTCTCATGTTGTCGGCAATCCATCCAGTCTCGAAGTCGGCCTGCCAGGCGTTGCCGTAGAACGGACCCTTCGTCGGTCCCTGCACCCACTGGCCACCCGCCGTCGAGCCGCCCCAGGTGGGAACGATCCACTTCCAAGAATCGACGTAGTACCAAGAATTGTACAGACTCGTGGGGTCGGGCATCAGCGTCTCCTTGCGATGAAGATTGCGGCAGCGAGCCCTATGCCGGCAAGCGCAAGTCCCGCCGCCACATGTGCCAGGCCAGCGCCCTTGCCAATCCAGGGCGCGATCAGCTCGCTCACGACGGCAGGCCCGACGGTGTTCTGCTGTGCTCCATGGTCGCCGTTCGCGTAGCCGCGCACGAACACCCCGGGGCCGGCGCCCACGGCGGCGGCGATGGCGTTCGAGCAGATCCCTGGGCCCGGGTGAGCCGCCGAGTAGGTCATCACCAGGCGCTTGGCCGACGGGTTGGCGTTGGCCTCCTGGCCGTAGGCGATCACGCCGCCGTAGGGCGCCAGGTTGCACTGGCTGCCCGAGTTGCCGTAGAGCCCGTCGAGGAAGATGGCGGCGCTGATGGCGCTCCGGGCGGACGGGTCGCGAAGGTAGTACCGGAGCGCCCAGGCGCCCGCGCTGAAGCCCAGGAGCACCAGCGGATCACCTCGGGACCACCCGGGGGCAAAACGCGCCATGAAGGCGTCCAGCGTCGGGAACTTGGACGCCAGCCCGCTCTTCTCGTCGTAGACCTCGGACAAGCCGGGCTCGTAGACGACGACCACCTCGGCGCCGGGCATGGCCTGCTGGAGCTTCGCGCCGGTGCTCTTGCCTCCATGGATCAGGACGACCGTGGTCATATGCCTAGCCCGTGCAGTTCACGTTCGCGCTGTTCACGCGGGACGTCCAGTAATCTGTGGCATATGCGCCACGACGACCCAGGGGAAACCCCCGGGGAAGTGCCGCGTGGGCGTGCGCTCGATGGCCGACTTGTGCCCGGTTCCGAAGGTCCAGTGAAGCCTGGTGGATCCACCCCGGATCCATCACCGTTTCCCAGCATATGCGCGCCAAACCATGGCTCCGGCCACGATCAGGCCGGTCGCGGCCAGCCCGACGCCGACGGCCGCCCAGTTGCCACGCGCCGACTTTGCGAGGTATTCCCGCCGGATAGCCTCGCATTCTTCGAGCGATACATCGCCCGGACAGAGGCTTTCCGGAACGACCTGGGCGCCGCCGGACCACTGGAAGTGACGGGCGTCGCCGCAGGCTCCGAACTGCGTCCAGCGACCGCCCCACGTGCCGCCCCAGTCCTCCCAGAGATGCCCGAGCTTGGCGTAGTTCGCGCAGGTGCTCGGGCTGATGTCGATGTCGAGCGCGCGCCCGATCACGTGGAACGACTTGCACATGCCGGCGCCGGTCGTGCCCGGCCCCTGCGCCTTGAGCATCTGCTGCGTCGCGCAGGTGCGCCCCGCTCCGTTCTTGCCAACGCTCGGCTTCAAGCCCATCTGCTCTGCCGCGAGCAGCAAGTCCTCGAACGCACGACGCGCGTCGGGAACGATGTCGTCGATGGAATGGGTGGGCTCGAAGCTCATTTGCCGTGCCCGGCCTCGTACCCGCCGACGATCCTGAAGTCGTCCTTGCGTGGATCGGTCGTGACCGCGCGGTCGTGCTTGCCGTTCTTCGCGCCGATGCGCGCGAGCTGCTTGGCCTTCGTGAGCGTGAGCGGCTTCACGTTGACCTGGCGCAGCGGCTTCGTCCCGCTCATCTCGAAGACGTAGAAGGCGCGGGCGTTTTCGGTGAACTTTGGTCGGAGCGGGCCGACCCTCTGCTCCACCCAATCTCGGGTGTAGCGTTCGCCTTCGCTTTGGAGAAAGGGAGAATCCGGGATCACGACCCACTCACCGCCATCGCGATCCACCAGCAGCTCTCTCTGTCCTTTCGGAGGCATTTTCTGGGCGACAACTCTCCGGCGCGTGTTCATCTCCATTGCATTCAGCTTCTCGTAGTACAGCGGGTCTTCGACGAGGTGATCCATCGCGATCTCGGTCGCGATCCCCAAGTCCTGCGTGTGCTCCAGCTCGACCTCGACACCACGCGCGAGCTGCTCCGGGTCGAAGTCCTCCGGGCTCATGCCGGAAGCGAGCCCGCCCTGCAGGTGCTCACGGAACGGCGAGTACGCGTCGTTCACGCGGAGTCGGAGATCGACGCCTTCGTCCTCGGGCTCGTCTCGCGTGTGGCCGTCGTACACGACCAGCCGGTCCCCGCTCCACCCGAGGTTGCCAGCGTGCACGTCGTCGAGTCCGTACTCATGGACCGCCTCGCGGGCGCCCGCAGCGGCGGGTATGCCTTCCCAGTGCCAGGTGTCTCTCAGCATCTTCACGGCAGCTGGCGGCATGCGTGCCGTTGTCGCGTCTGACGGCGTCCCGTCGTCGGAGAACAAGGGTTCCACTTCGTCGCGCAGCACCGCGACGTACTCCTCGCCGGTGTCGTCGTCGGTGACGAGGGCGACCTTGTCGATCTTGACGACGCCCTTGCTGGCGGGACTGTTCGGCCGCTTCTGCTCCGACTTCATCTTCGTCCAGAAGGACAGCTCCTCGTCGCCACCGCCATGGGCACGGAACGAGCTGAGCTTGATCACTTTGCCAGGCTCGGACGCCGTGACGCAGCCGAATGCCCCGCAGCCGATGATGCGACCGACCTTGGCGCCCAGCGCCCGCTGAAGGCTGTCGCCCTTGTCCGCGATCAGGCGGGACCACTCGTTGAACGTGGGCTCGTATTCGCCTCGCCTTGTCTGCCGCTCTCGGTTCACGCGAAGCTCCTTGTCCGGTCCTGGAGCGTCCATCTTGTAGTCCGCGTCGTAGATCACCAGGCGCCCGCCGTGCCACCCGATGTTCCCGAGGTGCACGTCGCCGAGCCGGTACTCGTTGGTGGCCACGAGCACCGGATCGAGCAGCTTGTCCATGCCGATGGCCTGCACTATGTCCTCCGCCATCCACCGCAGCTCATCCGGCGTGATCGCTCCCTCCGGGATCTCTCCGAGACCAGCATCGACCGTGGCAGGGGTCGGCACCAGCATGGCATAGCCCGGATCATCCGGGTGAGGGACGGTTGCCGTGAACGGTTCGACCGCGTCACGCAGCACCACCATGTACTTCTGGTCGGTCTGCTCATCGGTCACGACCCATACGTGATCGACCTTCACGACGCCCTCCGACGCGGGACTCTGCGGCCGACGCTGTTCGGCCTTCATCTTCGTCCAGAACTTCAGTTCTTCGTCGTCGGCCCACGTGTCGCCTTCAGGCAGGGGCGAGAGTTTGATCACCTTCTTGGGCGATGACTCCGCTGTGCAGCCGTAGTAACCGCACCCCAAGATCCTGCCGATGCGCACACCAAGCGCTCGCTGTAACGACTCCCCCTTCCGCGACAGCAGGCTTGCCCAGGTGTCGAAGGACTTCTGACCATACTTCCCGACCGGCTTGCCCTTGCGCTGTTTCGGCCGCTCCTTGGTGGGACGCCCGACTACGTCCTCGGCGTTCTCGACGTACCACGACATGGCCGGATTCTACTTGACAGCGAGTAGCGGTGACCAGCCTGAGCGGGTATCCTGCGGATATGCCACTGACTCCAGCCTGGTATCAGGACAAAGCTGACTCCCTCGTGCACGCCTGGCGCATGAACTACGGGGTCGATCCATCACTTCAAGGCATCACGCTAGCCTTGTCCGTCGCGATCTTCGAGACGCGCGCGGGCGACGCTTGGCCCGGAGAGCACAACTGGGGCGCCACGACCTTGCGCGCGCTCAACGCCGCCGAGAAAGCGGCGGTCAAGGGCGCCGGGGTCGTGCCGACCGTCGGGTCCGGTCACCCAGAGCGCGCCAAGGCCGCGCAGGCGGCCATCGTTGCCGCGGGGCTCCCTTTGCCGCAAGGCAACATTCACTGCGACAGCGCGCCGAGCATCGGCGCCTACTTCGTGTGGTTCGCGTCGTTCCCGAACGACGTCGAGGGCGCCGCGTACTTCCTGAAGCTGCTCGCTGGGCTCACACAGCCGAAGCCCGCGCGCGCGGTGCTCATGTCGGACACCGGCACGGAGGTGCAGCTCGCGACCGCCATGTACTTCTCGGGCTACTACACGGGCTTCTACAAGAAGGCCTCGATGTACGTGAGGACGGGAACCGGCTGGAAGGAACTCGCGGCGGGCGAGACAGCACCCGAGGGTTCAGCCGTCAGGAAGGGAGCCGACCTGAACATCGCGGCGTACTCTTCGGGCCTGCAGAAGATCACTCCCGGGATCAGGCAAGCGCTCGCGTCGTGGCATATGCCTTCAGGGGAGCCAACGGAAGACCCGGCTCCGGATCTCGGCCCGCCGCACGCGCCGACAGATCCGGCTCCGCCGATGATCCCCTGGGACGTCGACTGGGACGAGCTAGTGCGCGCCCGCGACGAGTGGATCAAGGACCACTAGCCAAGAACGGGAGGCGGCTCCCCAGGCCCGGAGAGAACCTGGGGAGCCAGCGAGATTTACGCGAGCGTCACGCTCACGGAGGGGGAATGACGGCGATGCCGATCAGTTCGAGCGCGCAGACGCGAGCGCCCTGCGACGCCCCTGCGACCTCCACGCCCACGACTCCGAGGGGCGGGGTCAGCACGGCGGGCATGGTCTGCGCGCGCTGTGCCGCGAGGGCTTCCGGGCCGGTGGCCATGTAGACCGATCCCGACAGGGAGGCGGGAGGCGCGGCGGCGGGGCCGGACAGCACCGGGACCACGTTCGCGCTCGGGGCGTACTCGATCCGGATGGTGAACGAGTACCCGTCACCAGCGCCGGCGAGGTCCACCGCAGTGATGCTCTGGCCGCCCAGGGCAACGATGGCCGCGATGGCCGCGGTGAATCCGGCTGCCAGCGTGGCAGGATCTGAGCCGTTCACGAGGGTGACGCTCGGCAGTGCAGTGACGACATATCCCCAGCGCATGTGTTTTTCTCCTTCGGGTTGCGGGGGCTAGGTTTTCACGGCCCGCTCAGGAACGCAAGGCCCTGATCGCCAGCACCACCGCCGGGATCCCAAGGCTCACGCCGGCGACCTTCGCGAAGCCATATTCCTCGATGGCTTCGAGGTAGGCCGACCCCATCAGCACCAAGCCGACGTTGAACGCGACCCAAGTCCCGACCTCTTCCGGGATCGTCGGCTCGTACTGGAAGGCTTTCTCTTCCTCCACCCAGCCCTGGGACGCCGCCCAGCCCAGTGTCACCCCGCCGACGATGGCCGACGCGCCGAGGACGTAGAGCTTGGTCTGCTCACCTTGCTGAGACGACACGCTGCACCCCGCACGGATGATGGATCAGCCAGACCGCGGCTGGCGCGCCGAGTTTGCGCCCGCACATGGGGCAGAGCGTGCACGATGGGCAAGTGCGAATGGGGCCAAGCGGCACCGTGTGCGCAGCGCCGCACTTGCCGTCGTTGCAGATCCCGCAGATCAGGCACGGGGAGCAGCAGTGCTCAGCCGTCGAGGACGTCAACGGCGCAGCCCATATGTCTTCAGCGCATCGCCGAACTCCCGATAGGCCGCCGCCAAGTGCTGCGCTGTCTTCAGCATCGACATCGCCTGCTCTTCGTTGTCCTCCGCCGCGGCTCGACGCGAGAGCGCCTGCGCATCCTCCATGGCCTCGAAAATGCGGTCGTCCAGCGCGCGAAGTTGTTTCTCTGTCGGATTTCGCTTCATGTTGTCATCCCATCTCGATCTGCACCGGCAGCAGCGCGAACTTCGCCGGATCCGGCTGACGGAAGCCGCACGCCTGCTTCACGTTCGCGGGCACACGGATCACTCGACCTCCCTCGCACCACTTGTCGGCGGGGCCAGTGTTCTTGATGACGTGCTTCATGCCGCGCGCGGCGAGCCAGGCGGCAGCCGGGACGACCTGCATCTTCGGCCCCTTGTCGCTGGGCGCGAGCTGCCACACGCCGAACGCCACCGGGCCAGTGGCCGTGCCGATCTTCTGTCCGCGGCCGACGTACTGGCCCTCGACCACCGACGGTTCGATGCCCTCGTACATCAGGAACACCGGCTCGTTGGTGACGGCGAGGTGCACGAAGCGTTCACCGACGGCGACCACCTTCGCGGGGGCCGTGGCATATGCCGGCGTGGAGACTGGAGTCCCGATGGCATCTGTGGGGTCGCACACCAAGAACTGGTTCGGGCCGCCGCAGCGAGACACGGTGCCCTCCTTCAGGATCGCGCGGTGGGGACGAAAGGCTCCGCGGACGAGCGCGAGCGCGCCGAGGCCCATGAACACGAACGGCATGACGGCAGCCATGCCCAGAGCCTACTACAAGCCCCTTGGCTAGTCCTGGTCTTCCTCGTGTCGGCCTTCCTGGTCGGCCCTCTCCCACTCCTCGAAGGCTTCTGCGTCCCCCCAAAGCTCCTCGATCTTCTTCCCGAGCGTCCCACCGGCCAACGGAACCGTCCCGAGGTCACCGCCGTCGCCCGGGGTGGCAAAGAACGCCCGGATCACCTCGCTGCGCGGGATCGTCATGTCGGCCGGATCGTACGCGTCGTAGAGGATCTGAGCGCTCTCGTACTTGCCAGCGATGTAGCGCAGGCTCTCCTCTTCCCGTTCGTTCAGATCGAACGACAGCCGATCTTCCTCGGACTCGTCCGGACTGATCTGCTGCTGAAGCTCACGAACGAGCCTGTCCAGCTCGCCGCTGTTGAGCCTCTCGTTCTGGCGCTGCAGCTCCGCGATGGCCATGGCGATCTCGTCGGGCGACGCCAGCTCGTGGTCGGTGGCCTTCACGTACAGCGCCTTGGCGGGCCCGTTGCCCTGCGCATATTCCCCGAGCAGCCGAATCGCGTTTCCCGACAGCGCGATGCCCTCGGCATCCAGGTCAAACACGTCGGCGTTGACCGCGAAGTGGTGTCTCTTGGCATATGGCGTCGGGGGGACCTCGGGATCGAACCTCCCGCGCTCTTCCTTGGCCACTATCCTGTGCAGCCGGCGCTGCGTGTCGCGTCGTTTCCGGCGCTGCGTGTCGCGTCGTTTCCGGCGTGGAGGCGGGGGGGGCGTTGCCATGCCCCGAACGATACCCGAGCTTGCAGAGCTGGCCCAGCCGGTGGCACGATTAGGGGCATGCGCATCTACACGCACCCGGCGGTCCCGTGGGTCTCCATTACCCCTCTCGACGACGGAAGCGCCTGGGTCACGGACACTCGCACCCACCAAACGATCCGCGCGTTCACCGAGCAGCAAGTTCACGAGTTCGCAGCGGCAGCCGCGCGCGCTCCTGGGCACTTCGGAGCCGGAGACGCGGTGGCTGCCGTGGCCGGGCGCATGGGCTTCCAGAAGTGCCCGCCATGCGCCCAGCGCCAGGCTCGGCTCAACGCGATGATCCCCAACCTCTGGCGGCGCTAGAGCGCGACAGCGGCCCCTCGCATCGGAGGGGGGGGTACGACGTCAAGGGGCCGCCTTCGCCCCGCGATGGTACAACCGGTCGGCTCGCTGGTCTACCTGAGCCCCGCCGGCCTTGGCATGCCGGCGTCAAGCGTCTGCAGCCTGCACGGCCCTGAGTAGCCGACGCGACGGCCCGTGATCTCTTCCGCGATGGCATCCGCCACTCGCTCGACGGTGTCAGCGTCGCGGTCGCGCCACTGACGCATGGCTGCTGTGGCGGCCTGCGCTTGGCGCTTCGGATCGTTCATGGTCATGGTCGGGCGCCGGCCGCCACGCTTCAAGGGGTGCACTAGCCCGTCCGGAGACCAACCAAACAGCGCCGGGTAGGCGAAGTCCATCGCGTGCCCGAACTCGTGCGCCAAGATCGCCACCACCGTCAGCTCGGGCAGCTCCGCCAGCTCAGGGGTCACCAGGATGCTTCTGCCGTCCTCGGTTGCGCCCGCGAAGTGCCGCGCCTTGTCGTGGACCCACGGCGCACACTCGACGCGCACTCGGCGCATCTTGCTCTGGCCGAACAAGTTCATCTCGCTGCCGATGAAGACCTCACGCACGGCCTCGAAGAACGGATCGAGGATGACGAGCGCCTCGTCGCACGTGAGCGAGCTGCGCAGGAACGTGCAGCTGTCGCTCACCCGCCGCGAGCCATGGCGACGCGTTGTTTCCATGCGTTCACGGCCTGCGGGTTGACGAGCCCACGACTGAGCCCCTGGTTGACGAGCTTGCGTGCCTCTTCGGGGGTGACGTGCGGAGCCAAGCCGGCGCCGTGACAGCGCGAGCACTGGAGCGAGGTGTACGCGTCCTGGTTGTTCTCGCTGTACTGCCAGCGCGCCGGCAACAGCGGCGGCGCGCCAGGAGTGTTGCTCCCGACAACGAACAGCTCTTCCCACTCCAGCACGACGTTGTGCGCCTTGCCGCACAGCCGGCACTTCATCTGCAACTGCAGACCGTCCGCAACGATGCGCTCCTTGACGCCCTCGAAGTCATCGAGGCCTCGACCGTCATGGATGCCACCTGTCTCACCCAGCACGTCGTCGAAGTAGTCGACCCCCGTCTCTCGCTTGCCTCGGAACATCACTTGCTCCCTTTCACTACCACCGCCGACTTCGGATCTTCTGGCGGCGGCGGCTCGCTTTGTACCATGCGCTCGGCGCTTTCGACCAGCCTGAGAGCCTTCTCGTAGGGCTCGATCTGTCGTTCGATGACCCGAACTACAGCGGGTCGGACGACCCTGCCTGACTTGGTGCGCATTGCCGGGTGGCCCATTCGTTCATTTTCGCATGCGAGGGAACAGGGCTGCAAGCGAGCCCTGCAGCTCCCCGATCTTTGCCACCAGCTGCTCGCGGCGGCCACTGTCGATGGTAACGTAGGCCTGGAACTCCTCCACCGTCAGGGCTTCTCCGGAAAGCTCGGTGATTTTCGTCTCCAGTGCCCGTACTTCCTGGCGCAGCTCACGCTCCAGCCCTTCGATCTTGGCCATCAGGGGCTTCAGCTCTGGGCCCGCAAGGCCTGCATCCGTCTCGGACAGCCTCGGGGCCGCCGCGGGCGGCTCGGAGTCCAGGCGTCGTTTCGTGGCGCGAGTCGCCACGAAATAGCTCCCCGCCATCGAGCCCAGCAAGGTCCCTGCCAAGGTGGCCAGCTGTAGTCCATCCAGTTCCATCAGTCCGAGCTTACTCGGAATTTGGGCTCTACGCTGTCCTGATGATCACCATCTCGCCCAGGCTCACCGACCAGCTGCGCTCTTTGTCGGCCGGATCGCCCCCGTGAGACCGCAGGACCGCTTCGGCCTGCTCGCGCATCAGGGCCCCCTGCTTTTCGAGTTCGGCGATGACCTCTGCTTTGCCCTTGGCGAGAGCGGCCACCTGTAGCTCGATGTTCGCCAGCGCGACCTTCAGCTGGATGGCGGTCTGGTCGAGCTTCTGCATCGCCAGCCGCTCACCTTCGGTCAGCGCGACCTTTCCACCGACTTCGAGCTTGCTCGCGTCGGTGGCACCATTCTGAGCCTTCTGCTGCGTCTTCCTCTGAATGCCCTTGGTGAGCTTTCCCATAGCTGAGCTAGCTACCAAGTTTTGCCGGCGGCTGCAACGCTGTCTGTCGCCCGACCTCGAACTCAGCCCGGATCTGCGGCTGCTCGAAGGTGAGCGAGTCGGTCGCGAAGGGCTGCTGGGGGGCGTAGATGTTGATCTGCACGTCCCGGTACTGCCCCCCGAGCTTGGCAAGGTCGTTCTTTAGCCCCACGGCCTGGAGATCGTTCAGCACGATCTCCCCGAACATGATCTCGATGGCGCGCATCACGAAAGCCGGCACCGAGCGCGCCTTCGTGCGCCACTGGTCCCGGATGTCAGTCGGGCTCGTGACCACGACGTCGATCTCGGTGCACCCCATTCGGATCAGCTCCGCCACGGGCGTCACGTCCCGAAGGCCGCCGTCGCTCCATAGTTTGCCGTTGATCGTGACCGGCGAAAGCATGCACGGGAAGCTCGACGATGCGAGCACCCAGTCGCGCAGGGCCGGCTCGTTCTCGGAAGCCGCGAACACCTCGCGCGTCTCCCAGCACACCGCCACGATCCTGAGCTTCTTGCCGGAGGTCTGCACGAGCTTGGGCTCCAGCCTGCTCTGCACGAGCAGACGCAGCGGGCTCGAATCGAACACGCTTGGCTTCCAGAGCGCCGCGAGCTTTCCGACCCCAGACCAGTCCTTGAGCACGTCCTTCGTGCGCAACCCGAACCAGAGCTTCTTCAGCGCTTCGATCCCGTCCACTTCTTGTTCGCGCTTGAACTGCGACAAGAAGCTCGCGTTCAGAGCGCCGACGCTCACGCCAGCGAGCGCGTCGTAGGTGCGGCGCTCTTCGCGCATCAGCACGTCGAGTACGCCAACCTCGAAGGCGCCGTGGGCGCCTCCACCACTCAGAGCAAGACCACGCATCGTTCGCACCTTTCAGGCCGGAGTCGGATCGATCACAGGCTCCACCGCGTAAAACTCTGCTGCGGTGAAGCTCCCCGGGGAAACATCCCCAGAAGCGTACCGCCCGGGGTTTTCCTTGATCAGTGCCGACCTGGCTACAGAAAAGGGAGCAGACACGCCGGCTTCTCCGACGCCGCCCGTGTAGAGCGAGTAGATGCTCCCAGAGGTCTCCCAGATGGCGCACGTCAGATGCTGCGCAACATCAACGGCAGCGATGAGGTGCGGCGCCGCGAAAGTCGCCACGTAGATGCCGCCTGTGCTCACTGCCACGTCTACCGTGGCGAGTTTTGTCCCGTCCGTAAACCGGTACAGTGACGCCCTTGCCGTCGTCGCCGCGGATCCGGCCCAGACGAAACGGATGCCCGTGATCGTCACCCGCCGCGTGAACACGTACGACGACCCGACGGTGTACGATCCGACAGAGGTCCCGCCGAAGGAGCTGTGCTTGTCGGCCAGCAGATCGACCCAGGAATGCTGAAGCTCTTCTGTGACCGCCCCGACCACAGTATCGCCAGCCGGCAACCTCGCCAGTCCGACATCTGGAACCAGAACTAACGGGCGGTAAGAAGCCATCTCACGTCACCGCCCCTTGCGTGGGTACACTCTTCAGGCGGTCACCGTCTCTCGGAAGCAGAGCAGCCAGCCACCGATGGTCCCTGCACCGGCAGACGTCTTGATGACCTCGAAGCGGACCCTCCAGCTCGGGTGCAGCCACTCCGTTTTGTACACGTCGATGTCCCAGACTCCGAGCGGGTGCCCGCAGCTGATCGAGCGCACGAGGTACGCTAGGACGTCGAAGCTCAGAAGGTTCCACCCGGCTTGTCCGGGATTCTGCGACGGAGTCACCTCGCCCGTCCAGTCGTCAACGTCCCAGAAGCCATTTTCCTCGGACGCCTTCACGGGTACTGCGGCCGACAGATCCACGGTGTGGCTTCCATCTCCGGCCGCAGGCACGTACAGGTCCATCCCGGGGCCGAGCGGCACGATGTTGACGTTGCCTGTCCCTGGGGTCGGAGTCGCGACGGTGGCCGGCATGCGGATGCCAACCGAGAACTCGTCGTCAGGCCCCCAGCTCGCGCTCGGGCGCCACCAAATCTGACCGTCGTTGATCTCGACCGGCTCGCTGAAACTGAACTCCATGACCTGGCTGCCTGCGTCCTGGAAGTCGATGCGCATGGGCTGACCTAGCCCGCGGCCGTTCGGGCCGTCTCCGCGCCCTGTGAGCCACGTGAGCAGCCCCTCGGTGCAGGGGTTCATCAGGACAATTGGTTTGCCTTCGGCTGTCTTGGGGGTTCCCATGGCTCAGTCGTCCTCCACCGTGAACACGAAGATCAGATCGAAGCTGCCGACCGTGGTCGTGGTCGCGCACTTGATGTGGTATCCCTCGCCGGGACGCAGAACGAATGGCTTCAGCGCCGGATCCTTCTTCGAGAAGTTCGGGAAGACGTCCTGCAGGCCGGCCTGGAACCCTTCGGTGTCCAGTGCGCCACCGGTCCACTCGTCGGAACTCCACTCCCAGCGCCACACAGCAGCGCTGGCCCCTGTGACTGTTGCACCAGTGCGCGCCGTAACCTCTGACGGCAGCGTGTCGTTGCTGTCCCGGGACGTAGGAGTGATGGCTGTGCCGGCCGAGTGACCAGTGATGGTCTCCAGGTTGAACGTCACCACCGTGCCAGTAATTGCAGTGAGCTGCGTGTTGCGGATGTAGATGGCTCGGAGCTTCAGTAGCTGCGTAGACGCGCCATCCAAGAACAGCGAGATCAGGCTCTTGTTGGTGGTGAGTGCAACGTCCGCCGCGAATGCCTGAAACGTCGGGAACTCGATGGGCTGTACGAACAGACCGCCGCCAGATCCAACGCTCACCTGCTGGGGCAGCCCCGCGGGGTTCTTGCCGACGATCTGCGACGGGATCGGCTCTCCCGAGAACGAGTTCGCGATCTCGACGCGATTGGCGTTGTTGACCCAGTACCAGTTGATCGTGAGCGTCGTGGTAGATCCGACAGCTGCCGTGTTTTCGATCTCTGCGACGGCCCACATGACCGTGTAGGGCAGCGGGATCTGGCTCGTGTGATGAGCGCTGATCACGCCGTCGATATGAAGCGAGACACTCTGCCCTGTCATCGTGATGGCGTAGCGATGCTCCGCTGTCGTGACGCCGCCGTTTGGCAACGTGACCGTGGTGTCCTCGGTGTTGCCGTTCACTGTCGTGCGGAAGACGACCTGAGTGTTTCCGAGCGACGCATCGAACAGAACCAGGGCTCGCTCAGATGGAGACGCCACGTCGTCCACCAGACCGATGTAGGCATTCTGGTTGGTGACGCGCGTTCCGCAGCTGGCCAGGAACTGCACATAGAGCGGTCCGTAGTCCACTAGGCGGCTGATCGAAGTGTCGTCACCGCTACCAAGTCCGTTCGTGATGGCTACCGTAGAGCTTCCGACCGTGATCGAACCGGTCGTATCGGTGACCCAGTTGCTCCATGAGCTGGCCGAAGCTCCGGTGGATCCGCCGTAGGGCTCGGTCAGCTCCAGCTCGGTGTCGCTGATGACCTCCGCCACGCGAGCCCAGTAGGCTTCACTGTCGGAGTCGCGCTTCACGTACATCTGCGAGTTGACCTCGCTCGTGAACAGCGTTCCAGATCCAGTGACCGTGGTGGAGCCGTTGGTGAACGACGGTGTTCCGGTCAGCGCGGTGGACAGTGAGCTTCCTGGGAAGTGATCTCGGAACGATCCTTCATCCGTGTGGACAGGCCCGCGCGTTTGCAGTGAACCAGAGGAGTCGAGCAGTGCGTCTCCCTTGATTCCTGTGCTGTAGGACCACGGATCTGGCGAGAAGCTCGACCGGAGATTGCCTGCAACGGGCTGACCGTTGCCTAGCTCGATGGGGTTGCCGCTGGCATCGTAGAGGATGACCGCTGGATTCCAGTTGCTCATACGATTGTCCGAGTTCTGGTCGTCTCGACGACGCCTGAATAGCTGAACGTGTCAGTCACGGTCAGCACTACGGTCACGCCGTCCGTGGCGTACATCTGCCAGACCTCCGTGGCCGGAGTCTTGTTGGAGTTTCGGGTGATGTTGCACTGGACGATCTTCTGGGTCATCCCGGCGCTGGTCCACCAGATCACAGACGTGGGAAAGGCGTCTCCGCTCGGCAGCTGCTGTCTGTACGCTCCCGACGCGAACCCGCCAGCCGGACCCTCGTCGATGAAGTGGATCAGCTGGCGAAGTGCCTGATGCGAGGCTTCGCTGACCGCAGGAGAACCACCGAGATCCAGGGTGTCAGAGCCCTGGAGCTGTTCGACCTGCCCCGAGTTCTGCACCAATGGTTTTCGTGTGGCCATACGTGTCCCCGGGCCCCCTCGACCCTAGCCGAGGGGGCTTGTGTTGCTGTCCAGGATCAGAGCTGGATCGGGAGCTGGACCTGGATCAGCATCGTGGTCGTGGTGAGCGCGATGCCCACCGGAGCCACGTACTCGCCCGAACCCGTCGGGGGGTTCGGGTCCACCTCTCCAGCCGTCGTGGACAGGTAGATTTTGTCACCGGCGGTCGGAGCCGTCGTGAACACCGGAGTGCACACGCCAGCTGTCTTCACGCTGCCGCTCGTTCCTTCATAGAAGCCGAAGCAGCGAGCCTGCGCGGCAGTGCCGTTGGCGTCACAAGCGGTCACCGTGCTGGCGCCGCTCACGTGGACAGCGTGGCCAGTGGTGACGCCGGTGGTGGTGAGCCCGCTGATGATGATGCTGTTGCTCGGTCCGACCGGGGCGTTGACCGAGCCGTCCTTGGTGATCTGGACGTAGTTGCCGGCCGGGTCCGCGTAGAACAGCTCGGTGTCTCCACCGTCGTCCTTGGTGTAGACGATGCCGGTGTCCGCGCCAGGGGTGGTGTTGGCGGACTCGAAGATCGAGAGCTTCGCGCCGCCGGTGCCTGCGCCCGAGCCGAGCAGCGAGAGGATCTGGTTGGTTCCGGTCAGCCTGACTGCGCCGGTGCCAGCGAAGCTGGTGACCGGGTTGTCGCTGGTGTTGCCGATGTTGATCGCGTTGACCTGATTGGTGCCGATCAGGATGTTGCCGTTGGTCGTTCCGAGACCACCGTCGATGCTGGCTGCTCCGCCCGCGCCCGAGGCGGTCCCGCCGCCGACGACGCTGACCAAGCCGCCTGCGCCCGCGGTAGCAGCACCACCGCGCAACCATGCGTCTCCACCGTCTCCGGTGGCTCCTCCTGCGCCCGCGGTCACGTTCAGCTCGCCGCCGGCTCCGGTGCCGTTGCCCGTGCCAGACTTGACGTCGAGCTGTCCGCCCGCGGCGTTCAGGGTGGTGCTGGTCTTGACCTGGACCGTGTGAGCGATCTCTTCGGTCAGGTTCAGGTTCGCGCCGTTGATCTCGACCGCGCCGGTCCCGCGGAACAGATACTGCGGGTTGGTGGTGTTGTTGCCGAACGTCATCTGCTCGGCCGCGTTCGTGGTCGTGATCAGCAGGTAGCTGTTCGCGGCCTCGCGGATGCGGAACGCGCTCGCGTAGGCATCCTGGATGATGATGCTGTCACCAGGGCCACCCGAAGCGCCGGTGAACTGGATGTCGTTCGCGCCGGTGCTGTTTCCCGCCGCCAGCGTCGCAGCCAGCGTCGCGGCGCCACCCGTAGCGAGGTCGACGTAAGCGGCGCCGCTGATCGACACCTGGAACGTGCTGGTGGTGTTGTTGTAGCGGAGCCGGCCTTCACCTGCGGGGCTCACCGCCGCAGTGACGCCGTTCGCGAACTCCTCGAAGCCGGCGCCCAGCCGCACGGTCCCGGTTCCCTGGAAGGTCGTGCCCGGGTTCTGGGTCGCGTTGCCGATGAGGATCTGGGAGGTCTTGCCGGAGATGGCATCCACGCCGATGCTGATCGTCCCGTGGGTGCCGGCGCCGGTTCCCTGGCCGGCTTCGATGGCGACGTTGCCGCCGTTGGCGCCGCCTGCGCCGCCGTTGGCACCCGCGTTGCCGGCGATCAAGTTGCTGGCGCCGCCTGCCCCAGCGACGCCAGTTGCTGAGCCTGCGCCACCAGTTCCACCCAGCGCTGAGCCCGACCCGCCTTGGCCACCCGCTCCGGAACCGCCAGCCGCTGCACCGCCGGTCCCGCCTTGGGCCCGACCGAAGCCACCCGCGCCACCAGGAGTTGCGCCGGTTGCCACGCCACCGACGCCGCCGATCACGCGCGAGAACCCGCCCGTGGTGGTCGTCACTGCCGCGCCGCCAGTCAGCTGCGCGTCGCCCGGGGTGCCCGTGGTGGTGGCGTTGCCTCCGCGCATGGTGAGCGGTCCGCCGTTTCGGGCGGGGCCAACGCCGTCGCCGCCATTGATGAACACGGAGCCACCATTTCCGTTCGATGGCACACCACCTTGCACGGTGACGTTTCCGCCAGCGTAGGTCGCTGCGTAGGACTCGCCTCCTTGGAGCAACAGATTTCCGCCTGCTGACAGTGCCTGCGAAGCGCCACCAGAGACGGTGCACAAGCCGCCCTGGCCGCCAGTGTTGCCACCGACGCCACCGGAAACGACGCAAGTGCCACCGGTGCCGAGCCCGGTGCCGCCCTGGCCGCCGCTGAACGTCGCGCCGCCGCCGCCGCCGGCGTTGGTGCCGTTGCCGCCGCTCACGCTGACAGCGCCGCCTGTGCCCGAGGTGCCCGTGGCATGGCCGCCGCGCACGACCGCCGAACCGCCGAAGCCACCAGCGCCGCTCGGACCAGCGCCGCCGATCACCGACGCGTTCGCGCCAGCGCTGGAGCTGCCACCCGCTCCGGCCGTGATGATCACGGTGCCTGCTGCTCCGGATCCGGTCGCCGTTCCGCCCGTGACGGTAACGCCGCCACCGGCTTGGTTCACGCCCGCGCCGTCGCGAGCGGTCACGGCGACCCCGCCGCCGGCTCCCGTGCCGATGGCCGCGCCACCGCGCAGAGTCGCCAAGCCACCGTTGCCTGTGCCTGCGCTGCCGCTGCCTGCTGTCAGCGTGAGCGCTCCGCCCGCGCCGCTGCCGGAGCCGCCGCTGCCGGCCGTGACCGTGACGGCGCCGCCAGCGCTTGCTGCGCCGCCCTGCTGAGCGCTGACGCTCACCGGGGCACCCGCGCCGGTCGCTGCCGAGAAGAAGGCAATCGAGAACGTCAGACCGGCCTGGCCACCGACCACGATGCTGTCTTGCTGGACGCCGTCTCCGGAGAAGACGATGTTGGATCCAGAAGTCGTGGACGTCGTGCCGGTGGTATTTCCCGCCGTCAGGACCGAGTCGAGGTCTGACGCAACCGGAGCGGCACCCGTGAGCTGCGTGACGGTACCCGAGCTGTCCGCACGGAAGAACAGCTGCGTCGTGCCAGCAACGTCCTTGGTGTAGACCGCGCCGATGTTGGCTGCGGTAGCCGGATCGCTTCCACGCTCTCCCAGCTCGATCTGGTTGCTGCCACCACTCAACCGCAAGGCGCCAGCGCCGGACTTCACGACGTCCCCGGAACCCAGGAACGTGATCGTCGGGTTCGCGACGACGCCGCCGATGTTGATCGAGCTAGCGAACGTCGCTCCGATGTTGAGCAAGCCGCCGGTGCTACCGGCGCCAGCGTCCACGTTGAAGTTGCCGCCGAGGCCCGTGCCGTTTCCGGCTCCGGCAGTGATCGAGATCGCGCCGCCGGCCGCGTTCAGAGTCGTCGAAGTATCGACGTCGATGACGTGGTTCACCTCCTTCAGGAAGTGGAAGTCCGTCGCGACGCGGCTCACGAACGTCGCCAGGTCGGTCGCAGCGTCGCCAAAGGTGACGTTGCCGTTGAAGATGGCGTTGTTGACGAACGTCGAGATCCCGGTCACCGTCTCGGCGCCGTCCACGATGAGGTCACCCTTCACGGTGGTGTTGATGCCGACGGCTCCCAGCTCGATGCTGGTGGCGACGGAACCCGCTGGGGCGATAGCAAGCACGCCCGCGGTGGCCTTGTCGATGGCCGTGCCGATGATGAGCGTGTCGCCGTTGGGGATCTGCTTCGTGACGCCAGACTGGATTACGAGTGCTTTGGACGATGCCATTCTCTTCTCTTTCTTAGCTGCGGCATCGCCGCATTAGATGACTTCCGCGAAACGGGGGTCGGCGCGCAGCACGCGCAGCGACCGCTCGTCAGTGAAATCGAACGGGATGACGCTGTTGACCGGAAACCCCCCGGGAGGCGCCTCGACGACCGTGTACTGGCCGTCCTTCTTGGGGATCTTGACCTGTTCGCAGGGTCCATAGCTCTGGACCCACTTCCGCGGTGGGGTGATCTTGTCTTCGCCGAGCCATCGAAAATGAGCCATCAGGTGATCTCCGTCCAGTCGCGATCCGTGAACACCACGAGCGTGGTGGCGCTTCTCGCGAAGCCTATCCTCTGCACGATGTTTCCCGGCGTCGTCGGGGCGACCGTGGTGATCGTTCCCGGAACGGTGCCGAGGTAGTATGTGGCGCCAGGCGTGAGCCCGACGAAGCCGGTCACCTCGCCGTAGTAGGCGACGATGGCCGTGATCGCCGACGGCTTGCTGACGACGATGCCAATGAGCGGCTGCTTGCTGGAGTCGTCGCTGTCGGCTTGGTCAACGCCGTCCGCTGCACTCAGGTAGACGGCGTCGCGCACCGCCACGCCGACGGGGCACGCATACACGCTGCTGAGCACGGCGGCCGTTCCGGCGCCGCCGCCCGGAATGGTGACGTCCGCCTGGCCGGGCGGACCAGCGGCAGCGGAGACGCCCGCGCCGACGAAGTTGATCTTCGTGAACGTCCCGAGCGAGATCCCTTCGTCAAGGATCTCGATGGCGCCACCCGCGCCGCCACCCGGCGGAACGCGGGGCGTTCCTCTCCCGAGTACGCCGGTGCGCGAGCGGACGCTCATGGATTGGTTCCGGTGAACAGGTAGATGCCGACGTCGGGATAAGACGGGTGGGCGCCGTCACCGGTCCCGTAGATGTCGGAGAAGGCGGCGTCGGTGGCGTCGTCGGCGAAGTCCCACGGGCCCAACGCTTCGTTCGTGCGATTCGCCAGGATGATCAGCTCGTCGCCAGCTGCATCCATCCAGAGCGCGGTGAAGATGGCGCCGTTCGCTCCGACGAGCCCGACATCGGCGGGGTTGAGCACGCCCTGCTGGTAGGAACCACCTGCGCCACCACCTGGCAGAAGCGGCAGCGTGGCGAACTCGTAGCCAAGCCCGACCGTGTAGGTCTGCTGGTACGCGCGCTGAACGGCCCTCGTGCCCGGCGCAGGCTCGCCTTGCTCGTACAGTACGGCGTCGATGGCCGCCGGGAGCACGAAGCGCGGTCCGCCTCCCAAGGTGCTGTCCGGAGCGCCAGGCGATTGACGTGGGAAGTGGTACGGGCGGCGGTCCTGGCGGTAGTCACGCACGTTGCGCAGTCGCCACACGAAGGAGTAGTTGTAGGGCTGCACGAACGTCGTCGGACCGGGGGTCTGGGTGAACGCCGCCGGGATGTAGACACACAGGCGCGAGCCGAAGGGGACCGGAACCCCGCGCATGAGATCGGGCGAGAAGCCATCCTGTCCGGCTCGTGGGTCACGTCCGCCAGGAAAAGCGATGGGACGGAATGATGGCTCGCCCTGGTAGGCGGACTCGAAGTCAGCAAACGGCTTGAGCACGCGCGCGACCGAGAACTGCGCGTCCGCCGCCACCATGGTGCTGGTGCCTGCCCCGCTCATTTTGCCTTCGCTCCGTAGGCCTTGTAGGCCATGTAGCCGCCGAGCCCCACGCCGAAGGCGGCGAACACCGCGCTCACGACCGCCTCGTGCTTCTCGGAAGGATCAGGGGAGCCCCACCACTTCTGAGCGCGGTAGCCGTTCACGGTGGCGCCCGCGAGCAGCACCCCCGCGCCCGCGCCCCACGGGCCTCCGATGGCAATGCCGGCGCCGAGCGCCACGGTAGCGAAAAGCGCTGTGAAGCCCGCGCTGCGCATCGCCGACGACGGGCTCACGTCCTCGGGCTCGATGAAGTCCCAGGTGCCGTCCGTGCCCTGGACGTTGGAGCCCATCGGCTGCATCTGCATATGCCCCCGCCGCTGCGGGGCGTCGGGTAGCGGCTGGGCATATGCGCCGAGGCCATCGGGGGAGCTGCCTGTGCCCTCCAACGCCGGCACCTCGTCGAATGCGGTTGCGCCCCCGAAGACGTTGTCCTGCTCCAGCATGGCGGGAGTCTATCCCCATATGCTGGAGCAGGAAAGGGGTCTCCGGATCAGACCTTCGACGGGTCGGACACCACCACGCTGGAGCCCTTCGCAGCCTCCGGCGCCGGAACGAAGAGCTTCATCTGAGCGATCTCGGCCTCGATCTTGGAGGCGATGACCTTGTCGATCATTTCCCGGTCGAAGACGGTCTCCAGCTCCTTCAGGCCGCGCTTGCCGAGATACCCGCGCACGCGAGAAATAGCCCCGTCCTTCAGCTCGGCGGCTTCCTCGGCCGTGATTTTCCCATCGGCCGCGGCAGCCTTGAGCGCCTCGACCGTGGTCTGCTGGGTCTCCGAGACGATGGTGCTGACGGCCTCGGTCAGCCGCGCCAGCACCCCGCGTTGGTACTCGGTCTTGGCGTGCGCCTGCAGCCAGTTTGACGCCGCATAGAGGGCCCAGGACGCGATGGCGATGACCAACGGGATGAGCGCCTGAACGAGCTGCGGCAAGATTTCCTTCATCATCTGGACTTTTCTCCTGGCTTCTGCTTGGCGGCTGCCCCGCCCGTGATGGATGCGCGCATGGCGGCGAGGGTCCTGACGCGCTCGGTCACCCAGCCCGACGAAACGGCGCCACAGCGCCCGCCCGTCCCGTAGGCGGCAAACGTCCCTGCGTCGCCAGCGCACTGCGTGCGGGCGCGCGCCAAGGCGCGCATGCCGACCTCGAAGCATCGCCCGAGGGCCTCCGGGCTCGTGCCAAGGAGCTGGCGCGCGATCTGCTCTTGGTCAGCCTTGCTCTGAGCCTTCTTGCGCTCGTCCTCACTGATCCAGGAAGCGTTCTGCGCGATCTGGTCGGGCATGATCTGCATCAGGCACGACTCATTGGCTGGCCCGCGCCCCATTGGCGGGGCGCCGATCTGCACGTCTTCCCGGAGCCCGCTCTCGTGAAGCGCGACCGTCGCGGCGAAGAGAGAGAGCGACTGCACCTGTCCTTTGCCGCCGCCCCAGCGCAACGGAGTGCACTCGAAGTCGACGTCGCCGCTCGGCAGCTTGCAGGTCACCATGCGGTTCGCCGTCGCGACCAGGGTCTTGGCGATTACAGCGATGCGCGCCTCGGCTGTCGCCCGCTGCTCGTGGCGTACCCAGCCACCACGGAAGGCGTTCCAGCGCGGCGGAACGCAGAGCACGCCTGTGCCCTCGCACACGGGGGCCAGTGAGCACGTCGGGGTCTTCGCGTCGGCGCCGCACGTGTCGAGCACCTCGAAGCTGTAGACGCTAGACCCCGCGGCCGAGTGAGCAGTCAAGAAGGCGGCGAGCGCCACGGAAAGAGCCGGCATGGCGGCGGAGCCTAAGTCGCTTTCGTCATCCGGTCAAAATCGAGCCAGCCTGCCGAACCAGTAGCCCGCGCCGATTCCGACGATGAGTCCAGACGTTGCGGCGGCTATGCCGGGCCACGGAGAATCCGTTTCGTACACGTCCACTGGAACGAGTTTCCTGTTGAGCGTGCACGTCGCCGCTTCATCGACGCCGAGTCCAGACACGGGAACAGATGTACCAGCGCACGTGAGCCCTTGGTTCAGACGCGGAGCCAGGAACGTCTTCCAGATCGCGCGCTGCGCATACCTTGAGATGAAAACATGATCCGGCTCCGCGTTGCCGCCATAGCTCAGGTTCCAGGCGTTCCCGATTGCTGCGATGTCAGGCATCGGCATCGTATCCCACGTGCGCGTGATTGGGACGGTGCCGCTGGCAGTTGGTCGGTTCACGGTGATCGTGACCGAGGGCGGCGGCGGCCCTGCGACCAGCTCGTTCAGATCGTACGATGGGACGGTGACTGCGCCAGACAAGTTGTCCTGCACATAGTCCATGATGGCCTCCGCGGCCTCCGCGGTGCTCGTGACCTGCTTCGAGTGTGACGAGATCCCGGTGAACGCGTTGACGAACAGGCGCTGGTCGCGCGCGGCCTTGAGCGCGTACTTGCCCCAGATGTCGAGGTCCGGCTGATGCAGCGCGCCGCTGTAGACCTTCTGCACTACGGCGCCGTCCAAAGAAATGACGCCGTCGATCCATGCGGCGTCCGGGCCGGCGAGTACGCGTTTCAGAAACTGGTTGCCCGCGCTGAAGCCGACCAGTGTGACGCTGCGGATCTTGTAGCCCTTCAGGCGGCGGAGCAGCGGGCGGAGGATCGAACCCTGCGGATCCTGGGCCTTGAGCGAGTCGGCAGTGCGGTTGAAGCCGGCCGACGCAAGGACTTCGCCTTCGGCCATCTGCGGCTCGACACCGATCACGACGGGCGGGTTGGCGAAAAGGGTCAGGTCTTGAGCGAGCGCCCGGAAGGACTCCTGGGGCGGGGTCGCGAACGCGGACACAACCACGTCGGTCTCTGACATATGCGGAGGCTACCACGAGCAAGAAGCTCGCGGCTATGGGGCGTCTCTCCAGCTCGCCCAATCACCACTCCAACCACCGGACGACCGGCTCTGGCACCGGCAAGCCCCGACTCCGACGCTCGCAGGCGCGCCACACGATCACACCGTACGCGGTCGCGTCGTTGCTGCTGGACACCATGAGCGGCTTCCCGGTGCGCTTGCTGAGCATGGGTGAGCCGGTCAACGGATCGAGCTTGGGCTTCTTGGTCTTCTTGAAGCTCGGGCGGCGGTTGAGCACGTAGATGACGCTCGGCGGGTGCTCGCGCCAGAGGCCCGCCGTGCGGTCTTTGCCTTCCAGAAAGTTCAGGCGAAGCAAGAACGCCAGCACGCCCGTGTCGGGGTCGAGCATGGTCAGCGCGTGGCGCACATGTTCCTCCGCATGCACGAATGGCGGGTTGCCGATC
Source organism: Pseudomonadota bacterium (assembly GCA_963204795.1). Taxonomy (GTDB): domain Bacteria; phylum Pseudomonadota; class Gammaproteobacteria; order Steroidobacterales; family Steroidobacteraceae; genus CADEFQ01. The sequence continues at coordinate 59,405 of CAUJHX010000182.1, forward strand.
ACCGCGTCGAAAAACACGCTGGGCTCGTAGTCCAGGAAGTCGCCCTCAATGAACTCGTCCAATGGGACCGCGTCGAGAGCTTCTTGCCGACGCAGGTCTACGCCTACAAGGGTTTCTGGAGCAAGCCGTCGTCCGATGGCGTCGGCGAACGCCCCTTTGCCTACGCTCGGCTCCAGGATGGAGCTGCGCACCGACACGAGCTTGTCTGCTAGAAGCCGCTCGCAGATCGCCGCGGCACAGCCGAACGGCGTCCAGTAGCCGTCCAGCTCTTCGCGCTCACTGCCCCTGTTTGCGGCGCTCATGCTGCCAACCACAAGGTGGCGTCGGCGCCCACCACGCTACGGCCGCAGCCAAGCTGCGTCGGCTTGCCCCAGCACTCACGGCAGTAGCCGCAGTGGCTGAGCCATCCGCACACCAGGGCGCGGCGCTTGGGATGCCAGATGCACTTCATTGCCCGACTCGCTTTCTGTCAAGTTCGCTCGGGGCCCGCTCGACGCGCGGGCCGCCCAGACAGGAACACTGCGCGAACCCGCACCTGCCGCAGGTCCCCTTGATGCACGAGTCGCAGCCGAGCAGCGTCGAGCCCCGGAACCGCAGGTTGGCGACCGATCCGCAGTGCGGGCACGGGATGCCGCGCACACGGCGACCGATCCGGCCCGCGCTCAGGCCTGACACCATCGCATTGAGCACGTCCTTGGCCCACTGCACCGCGTGGGAGCTGGACATTTCGGACTCGCCCACCCCCACATGGACGCGGCGCCGCGTTGGCCCGTCGTCGAGTTGCGAGCCGTACCACTCGACGTACCCATCTCTGGCCACCTCCTGCATGTCGCAGACCGCGTTGGCGAAGTTCAGCGCGTGTGGGTGCAGGTCGCTCATGGTCACCGCGAGCCCTTCTTCGCGAAGGCGCTCGACGATGCGGGACGACGTGTACCCGTCGGCAGCCACACACTCCGCGGCGACCTGCAGCGTGACCGCCGATGCCCGCGCTGCGTCTGCGACACAGAAGTGGTTCGCGAACATGGGGCACAGCAGCTCGAACAGAGCCTCGGGGTAGTCCATGCCCTCGCCCCAGTTCCGCAGCGTCTCGATGATGCGGTCCCTGAAGTCCGTCATGGCAGCGCGGCTCCGCACGCTCGCAGGACTCGGGCAGCCACCTCGTCCTGCTCGCCGTTGGCGTTTATGTGCACGACCGCCTCGCCACCGAGCCAGTGCTCGGGGGTCTGGTAGAGCGAGGCCACGACAGCCTGCAGCCCCGAGTCGGAGTCGTAGGCGCTCTGAGCGCCGCGGGCCTTCAGGCGCTCGACCGCGTGCACGCTGTGCAAGATCAGGGTCAGGTCCGGCACCGGGCACCACTGGTTGATCTCCATGATCCACTCGCCGGCAACGCGGAAGAGATCGAAGGCACTCGGCGCATCATTCGCGTTCGACTTCGTCGCCTCCACCCAGAGCCGCGCCGTCTGGTAGATCGCCGTGGACAGGTAGTAGCGGTCGCAGACGACCGTCTGGCCAGTGTCGAGCGCGGGCTGAATGATGTTTTCGACGTGCCATGCGCGGTCTGCCGAAAACAGCATGCTCATCGCGCGCCAGTCGAGCCCGTGAACCATGGGCGTAGCGAGGAGCGACCGGATGAGCGGGCCAACAGGGCTCAGGTTCGTGGGTTCACGCGTCTCGACGACGTCGAGCCCCTTCTCGCGAAGCGAGATCGCGAGTCGCTTCGCCTGCACGGTTTTGCCGACGCCGTCGGGTCCTTCGAGCACGATGAACTTGTTCATGGTTCCTCCGGGCGCGCGTAGTAGAGCAGCGCCTCTCGTGTGCCGCAGCGCGCGCACTTGCACCAAACCTTGGGCGGCGCACTCGTCAAGACCTCGTTCGCGGTCAGCATGTCAAACACCCATTCCGCGCCAGGCCCGCAAGCGCACAACCACAGAGGCTCGGGATCGCTCAGTCGGGCAAGGCGCAGCCCGTAGCGAGCCAGCTCCAGGTTGGCCTGCCTGAACAGCTCGCGCTCGCTCGGATCTGCGAGCCGTTGCATCACCAGCCGCCCAGTCTCGCCCACTACCGCGCGAACGAACTCGGCCGCGCCCATCTCGCGCTTGTCGTCCGTCATGTGCGCGCTCCCAGAATGTCCTCTTCGTGGGGAATCATCTTCCGCAAGGTGACCCAGCCCTGCACGTTCCCCAGGAAGTGGGTGTACTCGCCTGGCGCAACAAGAGTCCACACCGCCTTCCTGTTGCCCATCCAGCGCTCTTCCGCGTGAAGTCTGCCGTCGCTCCACTGTGCCCCGACCCAGTACCAGCCGTGCTCGTGATGCCAACGGAGCTTCTTCTGCTCGAACAGCTCCAGCTCATCCGGCGTCATGGGCCGAGCGACGTTCTCGTACGGGCTCATGTGCCCGCCCGCGTGCATCTTGTCGTGCAGACCGACGTCCGCCGACAGGTCGTACTTGCCATCGTGAGTGAGCGAGGAGACGCGGGCGCAGCGGCCGACGGAAACCTTGCAGAGCATGTTTTGTTTCTCATAGGCTGCATTCACGTCCGCAAGCACCTCGTCACCGCAGTCCTCGGGACCGATGTACGGCATGTGCCATTCATTGGAGCCAAGCTGCCTCGGCTCGCTCTTCCCATACAGCTCACGCATCGCGTGCGCGAGATCGCGGAAGTCCGGGTGCGCGGCCGTGTGATCGCGCAAGTTGAAGAAGTTCGACCACTCCGTCGCCGAGATCACAGTCGGGTGCCACATGAAGGGCTCGATCAGGCGGTTCGTGATCTGCTTGTGGACGCCAACCGCGAGCAGCGCCCTCGCACTCTCCACCGCCTTATCACGTGCGCCTAGCCACCATGAGGTGGCCACAGTTTGCTCACCTTCACTCAGCTCCTCCTCCGCTTGCATCCCCTTCTGATTCTTGCCCCAGTGCGTGGGCACGTACGGGTCTTCGAGCACGCGCCGGACCATCTTCTCGACCGGCACGGCGCGGCTGGAGGCGGACACGCGGGACAAAAGCCTGTGCGTGTTCACCTCCGCCAGTACGATTCTCGGGTAGACCGCCTCGAAGGTCGTGAGGCGGTGCCCGGCGGGGCTGATGCTGTCGGCAATGATCTTCGCTGAAGTCTCGGTCATCACTTCTTGTCCTTTCGGTCATCACTTCTTGTCCTTGTAGAGCGCCGACTCGAAAGCTGACTCGGGGCGGAACACGCCGTTCGACGTGTTGGGCGCGGGCACCTCGTGCCTTCGCCCGCAGCGACACAGCCAGTAGAGGATCTCCGTGCCGTCGTCGTCGCAGACGGGCGTCTCAGGCTTGTGCGGGCAGCCCGTCAAGTCCTCCAGCATTAGATCGCTTCGTCGAGTCATAGCTTTGCTCTCCTGGCTTCAGTCGCGGCGCACCGTCACCGTGTAGCCAAGCTGCGCCATCGCTGTCCGCAGTGACTTGATGAACGCTGGTAGCGACTTCTCGGCAATCCCCACGCATTGCGTTACTCCATGCACAGATTGAGACACCTGCAGCGTGTCGCTGTTCGGGCCGACGACTTCGACGAAAACCTTCTCGCTGCCGGTCGACACTTCCGTCAAGTAATCGAGATCGCTGGCGAGTCGATTTAGGGCCTCTTCTCCGAACCACTCCGTCACCTTCCTCTTGCCGATTCCGCTCACTGTTTCCTCCTGGCTTCCGAACCCTTTGCGTCGCATATGCACAACCAGAGCGAGCCGTCTTCACGGCCGCGCTGGAGCACATGCTCTCGGTGCGAGCACTGGGCTTCTTCGAGCTTGCCGGCCGTCGTCCCGAGCTGCACCGCTTTGTCCACGCACTCCGGTCGAGGTCGATGTTCCCTCGACGTGTATCCGATGATGCCAACGAACGCCCCGGCCATGAATGCCACCCCGATGATGGTCTTCTCTCGTGCCAGGACGCGCACAGGTATGAGCCACCCAAAAGCGAGGACCGTGACGGCGCCAATCACGGTCCAGAGCGCGTCGCCCCAGGTGAACATCACGGCCCCCTTGCGTCGGCGCATGTGGCGCACTGATAGAATGACCCGGCGGGCAGCGAGAACCACGCCGGGGCGCGATCCCCGCAGTAGCGGCACCGCGCGCACACCTCGTCGAGCACCTCCTCCATCGAGGCGCAGATTGCGGTGTTCATCAGGTACATCAGCTCGGGCTCGCTGAGCGGATCGTCGAGTAGCACGACAGTCCGCTGACCGTGGCCCGCTGCCCAGCCCAGCTCCAAGTGCGCGCTGCGCCCGCAGGGCAAGACCAACACGGTGACGTTGGCCGCAGCCAACGCGTTCATGTCCTTGTTGAAGCCAGCGCGCGCGACTGGGTGCGAGAGCACACGGTCTCGAAACAGCTTCGGATCCTTCAGGTGCTCGGGCGAGAGCGCGCACTGCGTCCAGCTGAACCCGTCGTCTCCGGGCTCGGGATGCCTGAAGTCGTAGACCTCGTGGCCCGCTGCGCGCAGCTCCTGCACGACTGCTGGCTGCCTGGCGTTTTTCCAGCTGCTCGCGACATAGATCCTCATGGCTTGCTCTCCTCTGCGAGTCTCTTCAGCGCCTTGATGACGCGCTTCAGGTCGCTCACGTGTACGAATACGGCCTCGTCATTGGCGCTCGCCCAGACGTTCGCGCCCACCACGGTGCCCTCGGAGTACACCGCGGTCACAAGCTGTCGGTTGTCGGTCACGTGCGTCATGGCCTGTGCTCCTTGTCGCCGACCAGTATGTTCAGGCGCTCTTCGATCTTCTTGACTGCGCTATCCGGCGAGCGAGCCCAGACGTGAATGCGCGGAGAGTCCAACGGGAAGCCCGCGAAGTCCTCGCTCGAAGCGAGACCCTCGGAGCCGTCCGCCCGGATCTCCAGCATGTGGCTGTGCAACACCAGGACGAAGTGTCTCACCGCGCATCCTCCGCTAGCTGCTTCAGCCGATTCTCGATGCGAATGTACTCATCGCGAGCAGCTGTACCGCGAGAGCACCCCAGGTTGGTTGCCAAGTCGCATGCGACGGCAACGTAGACGTGCCGGGGTGGACCCGCGCGCTCCCCCGATCCCTTTTGCCTGGGACGGAACGGCGAGATCGCTTGCCCGCAAGCGCAGCACGCCACCGTCACGGCAAGAGCTGCCTGGAGCAAGTCCTTGTCCATCAGTTGGCTGTTCAGCTCGATGCGTCGGCGCGGCTTCTGGTGGCCACCGTCGCGCGCGTACATTTCGATCTTGATGTACGGCGCGAGTCGCTCGAAAAGCGGGTGCACGGTGATGCTCATTTCATCCTCCTGCCTTCTTCGATAGCCTTCGCCGCGCCGACCAGAGCGTCCAGCGACGAGAACGCCGCGCCGACGGCGACGAGCGCCGCCTCCAGCTCATGTAGCCGTCGTTCATGCTGCGTCAGTGCCTGATCGCGCTCGGCAATCTTCAGTTGCAGCGGATCGCCTTGCGCCGCGGCGAGCCGATGGTAGGTCCGAGATGATTCGAGCTTTTCGCGCAGCTCGGACAACTCTCGCTCGTCTTTCGGCGCGAGCGCGATGCCGCTGCGTAGCGCGGCGTCTATCCGCTTGAGTAGCTCGTCCCCTTCGCGCAGCGATGGCCTAGTGTGCGCGGTCGGGCAGAGCGTCAGCTCTTCGAGCGCGGCCTGCATCCACTGGCGGCAGTCCAAAAGCAGCTCATCGCGGTTCGCCACTGCTTGTCCCCTTCTTTTGTGCCGCCCCAAGGCGGCGCATGACCCGGCACGCCGCGTCCAGACGTGTGAGCTTGTCGTCGATCTCTGACTCCAGCAGAGCGTCGAAGGAATTGAGCAGCTCCATCGCGGCGCCCCATTTCTTCAAGGCCGCGTCCGTGAGCTTCTCGGCCCGTTTGCGCTCCGCGGCACTGGCGCGATCTGCTGCCCAGCGGATGGTTGACATGACCGTGCCGTCGTCGGCCTCGGTCGCTTTGTCGTAGGCGCGCTGGCAGGTTTGACAGAGAACCGCGCCGTAGCCGTCGCAGATGATGCAGACCCGCTGGGTCTTGGGCTTTGATCTCACGGAACCTCCATGAGCCTGTCGAGGCTAGTGATCGGCCCGCGACGCTGCTCTTGCAGCCGGGCGCTGCAGAGCGGGCACACCCAGCAGCCGCGCTCCTTCGTCCAGCCGTACGCGGCCCTGTGCTCGGGGGCACTGAACTTCCTGAGCTTCTTGCAGACGGGGCAGCGCTTCCTGAGCCCGTGCGTCCCCCGTTTCGCCGTCGCGCCGCGCATCAGCATTTCCCTGCATTGAGCAACACGCGGCAAAAGTCGTCGCAGCATTCATGGTGACCAGACCACGGCACGTGCGCCGCGCACCATGCGCGAACGCGGTCATGGAAGTGCTCGGCGTGCGCAGCCCTGGCGCCGCAGCCCGGCCTCTCACAGGTCAGAGGCGCGACGTACTTCGCGCAGTCCGGGTGGTGGTAGTTGGGGTGCAGGTCCGGCCAGTAGGCGCTCGCGGGATGGCCAACCTGAGTCCAGTCCAGGCATTCGCAGTCGGGGCGAGCCGCAGCGGAAGCTCCAGCGGGCGCGGCGGGACCCCAGTCAGCAAGCCCTGTCACGGCACGGTTGACGGCTCCGCAATCGACGCACGCGTCATGGTCGTTCTCGCAGCGTCGGTGCTTGTGGTCACAGCCTCCGGCGGGCTTAGGTGGGTCCGCCGTGGCCACGGTCGGGCCTGGCATCAAACGGCCACCGTCATGCGCGGCACCTGAGCCGCCGGAGGTTTCTTCGGGGGATTCGAGGGCGCGGATGGCGGCGTGCCACGGCAGCAGCGGCCAGTCGCCGCCGTGCTCGTCGCAGAACGTCGTGTAGCCGTCCGAGCGCGTGCTGCGCGCGGCGCAGCCGAATCTGTGTTCGCACCGAGGCAACGCCTCCACCACCGCCTCGTGTCGCGCAAGACGGGCGCGGAGGTCACGGATGCGAGTCGCCTCTGGTTGCCCGGTGAAGCCGGCTCCACACTCGTTCAGCGCGGCTTGCGCATCCTCGACCCGCCGCCCCAACGTGTCCCGCTCCGACCGCGCCGCGTCCCGCTCCTTGCTCATCCTTCGCATCTGCGCCGCGCTCACGATGTGCGCGACGTCGGCAGCGTCGAGGCCGCACGCTTCGGCCACCGTGGCGCCGAGCGCCTTCCACTCGTTGCGGACTTCGTCCCGCTCCGCGATGGCCTTGGCGTGGTCATGCGCTACGGACTCGATGCGCGCCGTGAGCACCACCTGCTCGCGGTCCCAGGCTTCGCGCTCGCGGTCGAGACAATTAAGCGCAGCATCCCGCTCGCCCACCACGCGAATGTTGTCCTGCTCAGAGCTGTGGAGTTGATCCGCAAGAAGACTTCTCTCCCCGAGGATGCGTTCGACCACCTCGGCGACGGTTGCTGCGCCCTTCGGGTGAAAGTCCTCGTCGCGACCGACGAGCAGATCCTTAACCGCCTGCAGTTCGCGCTCGATCACGCTCGTTCGCTTGTTCTCGGCCACGATGCCTCCTTCAAGAGCAGCGATCCGAGCCCCGTAGACTTCCAGCTTCCGGTTTGCGTAGTCGAGAGCCTCGCGCGACGAGTTCATGCGGCTAGGCAGCGCGTCTCGCAAGATCGTGATGAACTCCTCCGCGGCCTCCGTCGGCGTGTAGCCCTCGCCCATCTCGATGGTGCCGTCGGGCTTGAAACACACCACCGGCTTGTTGTTCATCGCGAACCTGAGAGTGCCGGCCTCAAAAGCGTCCTTGAAGAAGTACACTCGCCCGACGGAGTCGGGCAGCGATGGGGCGGCTTCGGCTGACCCGGTGAGATGGATCACGTCCTCTGATGCGTAGATGACGCCCGCCTCCTCTCGATAGCCGCTAAGCCCGTCGCAAGCCGGGCTCCGCGACGTATCGTACTGCCACCCAGCGCATCCGTCTTCTCCGCAGTCGCAAGGCACCGCGTCGCCGTTCTCGAAAAAGAACTCGCGCGTGATGCCTGACTTCTTGCAGTAGCCGTCGATGAACTCGTCGCGCGTCATAGCTTCACCTCGAAGTAGCGTGGCAAATGCTCCATTGTGCGCGCGAGCCGCGACACGAAGTGCTCCGGCACCGCGAGCCCCGCCAAGACCGGGACAGCGGCGCGCAGCGACAGCAGCGCCGCCTCGGCTGGCCCATTCGCTTGCGGGTGAGCAATGTCCCAGCCGACCTCTTGGTAGGCATCCAGCATCACTAGCTTCGCCATCTCGGTGTCCGCGAGCGCCAGGACCAACGCGGTCGCCCAGAGGGCCTGCTGCTCCTGCGACCACGCCCACGTATCGCGGAAGTTACCGAAGCGCAATCGCTCGCGCAGCTCGGGCGCCATCACCTTTGGGCCGACGCGCGTCAGGAACCTGACCTGCGTGTCGTCGAACCGCTCGTCTCGCAGCATATGCGAGCAGCAGAGCACCCAGAGGCGCGCGCGCTCCTTGCCGTTCCTGATGATCGTTTCGGGGGACACTAAACCGAAGGACCATCCGCTCAGCGCTTCGGGGTCCGGGAGCGGATAGGAAGCTGACTCAATCAGCGCGGGCCCCATGCACTTGAGCCACGCGGCGGGGTGGGCCTCCAGGCACTCTCCTAGTAGTGCCTGCGCGAAGCCCGATGCGGCTGTCACGCCGAGCCCGCCAAGCGACAAGATGCCAGGGCCAATGGCGTGGACCCCGTCCACCGTGCCGTTCCCCACTGCGGCCGACAAGGCGTAGACCTTAGTCCAGAAGTTGCTGTTCTTGTCGGCCGTCGGCCGTCGCGTTCCCACGGCGTACCACCCAGCATATGAGCCGACGTTGGCCCAGCGCAGCCAGACGTCTCCGTGGTCCGTTCGTCCCGGAGCATCGTTCGGAAGGTCGAACGGATCGTCCACGAGACCAGCAACGCGGTACGGCGACGCCATTGCTAGCTCTGCTAGCTGGGATAGCCTCGGAAGTCAAGGGTTCCGCGGGTGACATTCCCTGTCCGTGCCGCCGTTGACGTGGCACTTCGCGCAGAGCATTGTCGCCCCAGCAGAAAAGCGAACGGGCGACATCGCTGCCGCCCGCTCTAGCCCAGAAAGGAGGACACCTTCATGGAGCAAGCCGAGACTAGCCGAAAGGGTCGGCGCGTCAAGCTCGCGTGCAAGCGAGTCGTTTACAGTGGGAACCGCGAGGCGTGGCTCAAAGCGCGAGGGCTTGCTCTCGGGGCCTCGGAGTCGAGCACGGTGATGGGGCTCAATCCCTACGAGTCGGAGTTCACGCTCTTCCAGCGACGGACCGGCCGGATCCCTGGCATCGAAGACAACGAGAGCATGGAGTGGGGACGACGGCTGGAAGCCTTGGTGGCAGAGAAGTTCGCCGAGGACACTGGCAGGGGCGTGTGGTCCGACGGGTGGATGCTTCAGAGCATCAAGTATCCATGGCTCAGCGCGACACCGGACTTCCGACAGCGCGACAAGCAGTGGACAGAGGACGGCCTACTGGAGATCAAGACCGGCAGCGCGTTCGCGGCGGAGGACTGGAGGGACGAGCCGCCGGTCCACTACCAGTGCCAGCTGCAGCATCAGATGCTCGTGACGGGGCTCAAGCTCGGCAGCCTTGCCGTCCTGCTGGGCGGGCAGGCCTTCTTATGGAAGGACATCGCCCGGCACGCCAGGTTCATCGCGACGCTGGCGGCCAAGACCAAACGCTTCTGGCAGCGCCTGCAGGACGATGAAGCGCCGGCGCCCGACGACAGCCCGAGCACGTCGGACACTCTGCTGCAGATGATTGAGCGAGGCGAGGCCATCCAGCTGCCCGACATCGTCCTGCAGTGGCACGTCGAGGCCAGGAAGGCGACTGACGACGAGAAGGCGGCCAAGGAACGCAAGGATGAGTACCGCCGGAAGATCCTAGCCGTGCTGGGACAGTCCGCGTACGGAGTGCTTCCCGGCGAGCCTTTTGGCTGCAACGGCCTCTATAAGTGCGTCACCGAAACGCGAGAGGCTCATTCGGTTCCGGAAACGAGCAGCCGGGTCCTCCGCTTCAAGCGGAGGTTGGCGCTGTGATGAAGTGGATCTCTTTGCCCGCCGATGTCCAGGAGCTTGTTCGCCACCGCGCAGCATACCAGCGCAAGGCGGCGCCCCTGGAAGATCCGAAGCTGGTCGCCCGCGAGCGCGACGGGCATCTTGTGAGCCTTGAAGGAGAGATCGGTGAGTGGGTCATCGCTGACAGGCTCGGCCTCGCCCCCCATCGTCTGAACGCTCACGGCGGTGACCGCGGAGTCGACTTCGGTCTTCCAGAAGGAAGAACGCTCAGCGTGAAGAGCACCCGTCATGTCGGTGGGGTTCTGCTCTACCAGTCGCCGGGAGACTTCATCACCGACATCGCCGCGCTCGTATACGTCGATGCGGAGCGGATGCGCGGGGCCGTTCGCGGGTGGACAACACGTCGCGTGTTCATGCGCGACAAGCAACCGTTCGAGCGCGGCAGGCTCGGAACAGAAGTGTGCATGCGGCCAGGGGCGCTCGCGCCCGTCGAGCTGCTGGTGAGATGGATCGAGGACAGAAAACGGAGGACAGCATGAGCAACGAAATTCAGACGTACGTGCAGAAGCAAACTGCGGTGAAGGCAGCGCTGACGAAGGCGCAGGGCGCGATCCTAAGCGCGCTCCCGAAGCACCTCGACCCCGAGCGCATGTTCCGGGTGTACCTGACGGCGTGCAACACGTCGCCTGGGATCCTGGACTGCGAGCCCATCAGCATCGTCGGTGCGGTCATGCGTGCCGCCGCGTTCGGGCTCTCCCTCGAAACGGTCACAGGCGAGGCTTTCATCATTCCGAGGCGCAACAAGAATCTGGGCGGGCGCCATGCTGCGAACTTCCAGATCGGCTACAAGGGCTTGCGCAAGTTGGCGCTCCAAGGCGACCCGGAGCTGCGCGACGTGTTCGCCTATGCCGTGTACGACAACGACATGTTCGACTACGCGCTCGGCATCGAGCCGACCATCCGCGTGCACAAGCCGGCGCCCGGCGGGGCGCGCGGCAAGCTCGCCCAGGCGTACGCGGTCGCCGTCTGGAAGGACAGCTACCGGCGCTTCGAGGTGATCGATTCGTCGGTCATCGCGCTCGCGAAGCGCTATGCCGGCGGCACCGAGAAGCCCGACTCGCCCTGGAACACCAACGAGGAAGCCATGTGGCGCAAGACCGCGCTGCGGAGGTTGTGCAACCAGTTGGCGCTCAGCAGCGACGTCGCCCGCGAGCTGGCTCGCGGCGACGGGGTCGACGGGCACGACGCTCTGCGCGAGCGCGCCCAGGAAGATCCGTCCGCTCGGGCGGTGCTGGTCGAGCTGGGGGGCGCCGGCATGTTGGAGGCGCCGCCCATGCCCATCGAGACCGAGCAGAGCGCGCTCGACCGCGCGGCCGACGAGGCGGAGCAGGAGCTGGTCAGGCCCGGGGCACCGGCCGGCGGCGAGCCGCCCCGGCGCGCGCGGCGCGCGCGGGCGCCGGAGACACCGAAGCAGGGGACGGATGCGCTGACCCCGACTGTGACCTTCGCAGAGGACTCCGCGGCGGCTCCGTCTCCAGGCAGGCAGCCCGGCGAAGACTGAACCTCCAGACGATTTTCAGGATCGGCAAGATAGGGCGGCGATCTCTCAAGGGATTTGCCGCCCTATCTCTATCCGTAGTCCGTCCGAATGCTTGACTCTCCCGAGCGTTACATGTAACGCCCTGACTCGGGCGTCATAGAGTCGGTCACTCTGCCACGAGGGGAACCCTTGGCATCAAAATTCGTCAAGGTTTACGACGTTATACTTCACTCCAGCGTCTGGCTCGAAGAGCCCGAGACGCGCATCGTTTTCCTGACGATGCTGATCATGGCCGACGAGAACGGGGACGTGGCCGCTTCGTTGGGCGGTCTGGCGCACGCAGCTCGGGTCAGCCGAGAGAAGTGCGAGCGCGCCATACAAACTCTTACCTCTCCCGACCCGGATTCTCGGACGAAGGATCTGGACGGGCGACGGATCGTTGCGACCGACGGAGGATGGCATGTCGTCAACCATCGGAAATACCGCGACAAACGGACGCAGAAGCAAATCGGCACCGCCGAGCGCGTGCGCCGCCATCGTGAACGTAAGGCTACAGCGTTACCTGTAACGAATGTAACGTCGGTAACCCCAGAGGCAGAGGCAGAGGCAGAGGCAGAAACAGAAAGGATCTCTGGTAAACAAAGATCTAAAGACCCGATCCCGAATGGGCGGCTGGCAGGTCTTCACGCGCGCGCAGACGCGCGCACGCGAGAGGCCGCCGCCGAAGCCCCACCAGCTCCAGATTCGGAGCCTACGCTCCGGCCAGTCGGCCTGGAGCGCGAGCGCCACCCGGACGAAGAGTTCGTTGACCGGGTGAGCCCGGTCGCGGTCGAGGCCTACGTCCCGTCGGACTGGTTGGTCGACGCCGCGATGGCCTCGGGGCTCGACGCGACGGCCCTGGGCGAAACGCTCGACCGCTACCGGAAACGGTCGAAGCTGGCGACGGCATCGCAGGCCGCCCACGACAAGGCCTTCAAGGGCTGGCTCAAGAACCAGAACTTCAGCGACAAGCCGCCGAGCGTAGCGCCCCCGCCGCCAGCCGAGAAACGCGCGACGCCGGTGCATCCCAATGACGCTGCTGGGTATGCGCTGAAGCCACCATGGCATCCCGACTTCAAGAAGCAGGAGGCGAAATGAGCGAGAGCCAGGACGAGCGTGGCGCTGGTGGATTGGTGCCGCTCAGCGAGGTGATGATGGAACACCTGAAGCCGGCGCACGACGCGATGAGGGCTCGACGCCTGGAATGGTGGTCGCAGCGCGAGATCGCTGACGGCGCGAAGGAGAAGGGCTGGCGCTGGGTGCGAAAGCTGATCCTGCCGGCCGACGTCACGCGCGAAGAGATCGCAGCGCTTGAGCCGGTGCTGCAGTGGGCGCAAGAGCGGCTGGATCAGTGCAGCACATGTCCGAAGACCGGCGGCGCGTGCGACGTGGATTACTACATGGGCGCGGGTGAAGGCACCGCGCCGGTGTGGAACGCCGAGACGCGCGATGTCGAGTTCAAGCCGTGCGCACGGTTCTACGAGCACCGCATCCGCTTGCGACTCGCCGGCTTCGGAGTGCCAGAGGTTCTGCTTGGTGCGAACTTCGACAACTTCAGCGTCAGTGACGAGCTGCGCGCCGAGATGCAGGCGTATGTCGCTAGCTTCAAGGACGTAGGCGCGAAGGGCTACTACCTGAACGGCAGCGTCGGTACAGGCAAGAGCCATCTGGCCGCAGCGATAACGCGAGCGCTCGTCGAGAAGCGGATCATTGGCTCGGCCTACTTCGCGTACGTGCCGAAGTTCTTCGACGAGATCCGAAACAACTTCGACCGTCCCGTCGAAGAACGCGACGAGTTCATGCGGCGCGTGCTGCAGTGCGATCTGCTCGTGATGGATGACCTGGGCGCGGAGCGAACGACCGAGTGGGTGCGCGACCAGCTCGGGATCATCATCCACATGCGCTGGGCGAACCAGAAGCCAGTGCTGGTCACAAGCAACCGGACTTTGGAAGAGTACCGAGAGCTGCTCGGTGAGCGCGCCTACTCGCGCTTGCGCTCGCTGACTCCGTATCGTCGCCTCGTCGGAGGCACGGACCAGCGATGACGCAGTCGACGTCGAACGGCGGACGCATGCCGCCCCATAGCCTGGACGTGGAAGCAGCGGTGCTCTCCGCGGTCTTCCTCGATGCGACCGGAGCGAGGCTCGATGAAGTTCGCACCGTTGTGCGACCGGAGACGTTCTACAGCCGCGCGCACGGGATCATCTTCGAGGCGGTGTGCGCGCTCGCGGACCGCGGCGGACAGATCGACGTCGTCACTGTGTTGCAGATGCTGCGCGACCAAGGACGCGCCGAGCAGGTTGGCGGGGCCGCCTACTTGGCTCAACTGGTCGACGCGACGCCGGCAATCGCGAACGTCCAGGAGCATGCGCGCATCCTGCGAGAGCACCATCGGGTGCGGCAGACTGTGCACCTCGCGCAGCGTATCGCCGCAGAGGGCTACTCCACCATCGGCACCGACCCCGCTGGCGTGCAGAAGTGGCTTGAAGGCTGCGAGGCTTCGATAGCCGATCTGGTTCACGTTCACGAAGAGCGCACGCTCGCTCCGATGCCCGTGGTCATGGACGAGACCGCGGCCATGTTGGACGCAATCAAGTCCGGCGGCGCAGCGGGCGTGCCCTCGGGGTTCACCGAGGTCGACGCGCAGACGAGCGGCCTACACGACGGCGACTTCTACATCATCGCGGCGCGACCAGGCATGGGGAAGAGCGCATACGCGCTGAGCATGGCCGCGCGCATGGCCGCTGCAGGTTACGCCGTCCCGTTCTTCTCGATTGAGATGCCGCGTGTGCAGCTCGGCGCTCGCCTCGTCGCGATGGATGCTCGCGTGGACCTGAAGCGCATGCGCGAGCAGTCGTTCCCGCCATCGGAACGGCAAAAGGCAGACGCAAGCATGAAGCTGCTGCGCGACCTGCCACTCTTCATCGACGACTCCGCGGTGCTCACGCCACTCGACATCAAGGCGCGCGTGAAACGCATCCAGCGCGAGGTCGCTGGCGGTAAGCACCCGAACGTCACGACCGGTCGAATCGGCGCCGCCTTCATCGACTACTTGCAGCTCGTGCGGCCTACGCGCGATACGCACTCGCGCGAGCAAGACGTGGCAAGCATTGGTCGCGACCTGAAGATCCTGTCCAAGGTCTTGGGCATTCCAATCATCGCGCTCTGCCAGTTGAACCGTGAAGTCGAGAAGCGCGTCGAGAAGAGGCCGCAGCTCAGCGACCTTCGCGAGTGCGTTACAGGCGACACGCTTGTGGTCTTAGCAAATGGGTCACGAGTGCCAATTAGTGCGCTAGTGGGCACGCGCCCGAAGGTGTGGGCTTACGAGAGCGACAAACTCCGTCTCGCGGAGACTGAAAAGGTGTGGTGCGTCGGCACTCGGCCAACACTGACGATCACCTTGGCAAGCGGGCGTGAGGTGCGATGCACAGCACAGCACAGGCTTCTCACCGGAAGAGGCTGGCTGACGGCGCGACGAATGCAACCGGGTGATCGCGTGGCGCTGGCGCGCAAGATTCCCGCTCCCAAGCGGGCGACGAAGACTAAGCGTTCGAGACTGGCGCTTCTGGCACATCTAATCGGAGACGGTAGTTGCCTGAAGAAGCAGAGCATCAGGTACACGACCGCAAGCGAGGAGAACTCGCGCATCGTGGCACGTGCAGCTCGGGAATTTGGAGCGACGGCCAAACGCTACCCGTATCACCAAGGCAAGTGGTGGCAGCTTACACTCTCGGACGCATCCAATCGGTGGCACTACGGGCCGCTGCGCGCCTGGCTGCGGGACCTTGGTGTTCTCGGCCAGCGCTCCAGCGACAAGCGCGTGCCCGACGTGGTCTTCAGAGGCAGCAACAAGGACATCGCGTTCTTCTTGGGCCACCTATGGGCGACAGATGGCACGATAGCGCTGCGACGCAGCGGGAGGGGGCCGATCAACATCTCGTTTTCCACGAGCAGCCGCGCTCTCGCCGCCGACGTGTCGGCACTGCTTCTGCGGTTGGGGATCGTGGCTCGGGTGAGTTGCGTCAAAAGCGACGGGTGCTTCATGGTCAGGGTCTCTGGGGCCGCCGCGCAGCTGGCGTTCCTGGGATCGGTTCCGGCTGTTGGCCCAAGACGAGCGCAGGCCCGTCGCGCCCTGAAGCTCCTGAGCGGCATGACTGCGAACACCAACGTAGACACTGTGCCGCGGGAAGTCTGGGAAAGGGTGCGCTCGCGAATGCGAGAGCAAGGAATTACCCAGCGCGGCATGACTGCGTTGCGTGGCACAGCTTACGGCGGCGACTCGCACTTCAGGTTTGCCCCGTCACGAGCGCTGCTCAGTGAGTACGCCGAACTGCTAGACGACCAAGGGTTGCGCGACGAGGCGTCGAGTTGCCTGTTCTGGGATCGCGTGACCTCAATCAAGCCAGCCGGCAGGGAGAAAGTATACGACATCACGGTGCCGGGTCCGGCGTCCTGGCTCGCCGACGGGATTGTGTCGCACAACTCCGGCGCGCTCGAACAGGAAGCTGACGGGATCTATTTCATCTACCGGCCCTCGTACTACGACCGCGGCAAGAACCCGGACCCGGCGCTCAAGGGCTGGGCCGAGATCATCGTGGCGAAGCAGCGCAACGGGCCGACCGGGACGCGTCGAGTCGCGTTCCGCGAAGACTGCACGCGGTTCGACAACCTTCAGCCTGGGGACGTTGGCATCTACGACGACAAGGATGCCGAGGTCCGCCGCGACTGGCACAGTGACAATGACTTTGAGGAGGACATGTGACGAACACCGACTTCATCTGGATGCGCCACGCGAAACACCTGACACTCGAAAGTACAACGCCACTGCCGAGCATCAGCGAGCTGGCCCACAGTCTGAGTCAGATCAACCGGTGGACAGGGTGGGCAGACTATCCGATCAGCGTTGCGCAACACTCGGTGTTCGTGTCGCTGCTGGTCCGCCCAGAGCTTGCTCTGCATGGGCTACTGCATGACGCGCACGAGTGCCTAACCGGAGACATCAACACGCCGGTCAAGCGTTGGCTCAAGAGCAGGCGACTGGAACAGTTGGAGACACTTTTCGATACGGCCCGCATCGCGGCGTTCGGGGTTCGCGCCTTGGACGAGGGCGAGCAAGCGGAACTGAAGCTAGCCGACCTGTTCGCGGCCTACGAAGAGGCGCGCATCGCCGTAAGCGTGCCGGTCGAGGAGTTGAACGAACATTTCGGCGACCCTGCACACCCACCGGTGCAGGCGATGCTAGCGCGGCTACCGGCGCCGGCGTCGGTGTTGTTGACTGAGCTTAGCTGGCGAGAGGCGCGAGAGGCGTTCGTGCGCCGGCACGAAGCGCTCACGGGGGCAGCATGACCAAGCAATTGAGCTTCGACTTGCCGGACGACCCGGATGCGCGACTCGATCCGTACGCGACGCCTGCACTGAAGAACCACAAGCCAGAGAAGTACGAGGCGTACCCGAAGGGCAAGCTGCCAATCGCGGGCGATGTCGTGACGCTCATTCACCGGTTGGGGAACACGAAGCAGGTGAAGTTCACGCAGGTCGTCGGACCGCGTGCGTACGTCTGCTGGCCCATCGCGAACGAGACCCTCGCGGTCTCGCTGAAGACCGGTCGCGTCATCGTCCCCAAGGCCCTTGCCGAGTGGCGCCTGGAACCGAACGCGCTGGAAATGGCCCGGGTCGTTCACAAAATGCTCCTGCTGGAACAAAAGATCGCCATCGAGTAGGCTCACTCACGCATGGCCAGGTACAACCCGAACCCGAGCGCGCCGCAGACTGCGTACATCCAGCACAGCAATCCGGCGGACATGCAGGCGGCGGCGGCGGCGTACATGGCGGCCCTGGCGGGGCGACTGATCTCAGCGATCACGCTCACTGGTGGCGGAGCGGGGTCGCTGTTCATTCTGGCCATCGAGCACACGCCCGCGGCAGACGGCGTCGGGATCGACCCCGTCGAGGCGGCTGCCAGCTTCCGCGTGTACAGCGCAGGAACCGCGGTCGCTGCGACCTCGGCCTACAACGCGGCGCTGGCCGACGCGATGGCAGCGAACCCGGGTGTCCCGTTGCGCGACGCCGAGATCGAGGGGTCGTCCAGTGCTGCCGTGTTCTTCGGCTTCCTGGTGCTCGCAACGCAGCAGGGCGGAGGATGCTGCACCGCTCTGTCCGTTCGGCACGAGATGATCGTTTCGTCGGTGCCGGGGCGCAACAACTACACCATCCCCGTCGGCAACTGGTTCTGGAACGCAGTCGGCGAGACGACGCTCGACATCAACACGGGCACCGGGTGGATCGCTCAGGCATATGGAGCCGACTACGCGCACCTGCAGCGCGTTACGCCCCCGCCGACCGTGGCAGACGCCGCCATCGGGTTCACTCTCGTCGGCGGCGCAGTCCCGACGGGGTGGCTGCTCCGCTTCCGCTGGTTCGAGCGCACGCTGCTCGTCAAACCGAGCGCCGTTGCGAAGGTACGTGTACCGACGACCTACACTGCCCCGTGGAACTCCAGTAGCGGGGTCGACTTCCCAAACGGCGTGCGCGTGCCCGAGTTCCCGAACGTGCAGGTCGAGTTCTGGCGACAGACTTGGCGGAACGGCGGACAGCGCGGGAACATGGGCGTGCTGCGGCGCGACGGGAAGCGATACCTGCCGTACTTCCGCGGCGCCCTGAACCAGTTCACGTTTGCACTGTCGGAGTTTCGCTCGAAGCAGCCGCTGAAGCGCAATCACTTTCGGGTTTGCTACTACGACCCGGCGACCGGGGCGCGCTCGGCGCTATGCCCCGACGTCATCGTGGTGTGCAACGATCAGCAGGACGACCGCGTGAACGGGCGTTTCGCCCGCACGCGTGGCAGCGTTTGGATCGAGTGATGGCGGTGACGCGTTCTGGAGAGGCCCGTAAGGGCCCCCCCCAGGGGCCCGTAAGGGTCTCCCCCAGAGACCTGTAAGGGCCTCCCCAGAGCGCGTCACATGCAAGCCTTTGCCGGGTGCCCGTTCGCGGAGTAGGGTGACCCCATGCGCATCTCGACAATCGACACTTCCCTGGGTCTGACAGGCAGAAACGTCGAGACGGCGAACCCAGGCGAGATCGAGGCGCGGCTTGAAATGGCCCGCCTGGAAATGCTCACCGAGATCCCTGACGCGACGCTCGGCACCTTCGCCGTGGCATCTGCCGGCGACGGAGCGCACTACATCCTGAGCTTGGTGGCTGGCACGGCGGCGGGCACGCCCGGGGGCCTCCCCCTTGCCGATCTACGCTTCGTGGTTGGGTACGGCTCCAACATGCAAGCAATCGAGAGTTCGATCTTGCCGTCGTTCATGGCGGCGGTGGCCGCTGGCTACACGTTGTACGCGGGCGCCGAATCCGCCGGCGCTACCTCTGGGCTGCGATTTCTCGGAGTCACGATTCTCCAGAGGACAGGCGTACCTCCGGCGCCCCCGGAGGAGCCGGTGGTTGTGATCCGCTAGACGAAGCGCGCGCCCTGGGGTTAGACTCCGGTCCATGTCGAACCGAACCCTTGCGCTGCTGCTCGCGCTTGCTGCCGTTCCTGGCGCTGCCATGGCCTCCTGTTCATCGGTGAAGCCCGCCGCGCGGACGGTCAACGACGTCGCCCGCGACCTGTGCTCGATGTTCTTCTCGGAGAAGGAAGGGATCTCCTTCGAGGACGCCGCGCGAGGCGCCTGCAGCACGCGCGAGGTGCTCGACCCGTTCATCCGCGAAGTGCTCAAGGCCAAGCAGGCGGCGGCTGGCCAGGGCGACGGCTCGGCCCCGTGCAAGACCGAGACGGTCGTGACCGTGACGCAGGACGCGGGTCCAGCCAAGTGATCCAGCTCGTGACGGCCCGAAGCGGCATCGGCTGTCGGATCGATGCCCACCGACTGATCGAGCGGCTGTGGATCGGGTCAGCTCCGAGCCGCGACAAGGATCTCGGCGCATGCGGGTTCGATGCGGTGGTTCTTTGCGCCGAGGAGTATCAGCCGCGAGGCGCCTTCGGATCGGCGACCGCGGTGCACGCCGGCTTCGACGACGGCGAAATGGATACGCGGACTGCGCAGGTCGCGTCGGGAGCTGCCGAAGAGGTCGTTCGCCGGTGGCGGAGGGGTGAGCGCGTGCTAGTGACTTGCATGGCCGGCCGCAACCGCTCGGGTCTCGTGAGCGCGCTCGCGCTTCGCCGGATCGGCGGGGTAACCGGGCGTCAGGCGCTGCGACATGTGCAGATGATGCGGCCGACCGCCTTGACGAACCCCAACTTCGCCAACTTCCTCGCAACGCTCGGTGCGTGATGTTCGGATACCTGCCTGACCCAGAAGACAAGCGCGATCTGCCGTTCGACTTTTTGTCCACGCAGCAGGTTCCGCCCGAAGTCGACCTTCAGGGCCGTTGTGTCGCGATCCCGAATCAGGGCGGCACCTCCAGCTGCGTCGGACAGGCGACCCGCCAGGGCTTCGGCGTCGAAGAGGCGCGCTACGGGATCATCGACCCCGCGTCGGCCATGGGCATCTACTTCAACGCCCGCGCCGAGCATGGCGTCGAGAAGTTCGACTCTGGCACGCATGTGCGAACCGCCATCAAGTCCGCGGTGAAGTTCGGCCCGCTCCGCGAGCGAGACTGGCCGTTCGACGCCTCGCTGATCAACAAGCGTCCACCATGGCGCGCATACCGCAACGCCCACGACGGCAAGGGCCCGCAGGGCTACTACCGCATCGTCGAAATCGGAGACGCTCGACTCGACGCGATCCGTCGCGCGTTGGCGGCCGAGCACCCGGTCGTCTTCGGCACGAACGTCGCGGAGAGCTTCACGCAGGACGACGGGCCGTTCCGGATCGACCGCCCGGACTCGTCGGAGCGTATTGCGGGCGGCCACGCCATGTGTCTCGTCGGCTACAAGGACGACATGTTCCGTGTCGCCAACTCCTGGGGCACCGGCTGGCGCGACCAAGGCTTCGCTTGGATGACCGAGAGCTACCTGACCTGGGTCAGCACGCGCGATCTTTGGGTCATCGTGGTGTGACGCTATGGGCACTTGGCGGCGGCGCTCAAGCGCGGGCCTCAAGCTGCGGCTGAGCAAGCCGCCGAAGGAACGCGAAACGCTCTCGCCCTGCCCGGCGTGCGGCGGGTCCGGCGTGTGCTTGCTGCAGCCTGCGACCGGGTCATATCGCCAGGTGCAGTGCCGCTGGTGCGAGGGCCGCGGGTACGTGGATTCCGCGATGCTGTCGGCACACGCCAGGTGGCTTCGCATCCTGCGGTGGAACCGAGCGGTGGGCGCGTGCTAGCCTGAGCACCGTGGAGCCGGGATACGAAGCGCGGTCGGGCGATGAGTTCGACGCCACGACGCGGTGGCGTCACGTCTGCGCGCGGATGCAGCGGCCACGGGTGCGCGCGAGGATCAAGCGCCAGATGCGCCGTCGAGGACGCCGGTGGTGGAAGCGCGGTCGTGCGCTCGACGAGCAACGCACGACGCTTGACCTGCTGATCGAAGACTTGGGGTACTGATGGAGACGACCATGAAGACGTGGCGAGGGCTGTCGGTGTACATGTTGGCAGTGCTGGCGCTCGGGAGCCGGTGCGATGTTCCGGTGGAGCCGGTGCGCCCCAAGCCCGTGGACGCCGGCACGCCGGCGGACTGTGCTGCCGCATGTGCGCATATGCGCAAGCTCGGATGCGAAGAGGGCAAGCCGACGCCCAAGGGCGCGACGTGCGAGGACGTATGCAACAACGTGGAGGCCTCGGGCACCATCACGTTGCACCCGGCCTGCGTGGTCAAGATCGAGCGTTGCGACCAAGTCGAGTCCTGCGCATACTGACCACGATGCGTCATCGCGCCCCCAGGTGCCCTCACGGTCTATACTCGGGGCTCTGCCCGCTCAGGGACTGCCCACACTGGGACGGGGTCACGGACCAGCACGCGGCTGCTCGCACGATCAAGCACGACGCATGGGGGAAGAGCCAGCGGCGCCGTGGGTCGAAGAAAACTGAGCCGCGAGCTAGCTAGCTGTGCTAGCTTCGCGGGGCGATGAAGTACGTTTTTAGCCAGCAGGAGGCTGGCGAGCTGGTGCTCGCGGAGCTTTACAGACGGGGAGTTCGCGGGACCGCGCGGTTGACGTGGAATGTCGGCCACAATCCTGTCACCGGCGAAGCAACCCTGGAGATCGCCGTTGAGATGGTTGAACCGCCGCCGCCGCCGCCGCCGCCGGCGGAAGGCGGCAACATGGACGGAGGAACGAGATGAAGATCGAAGACGTTACCGGAACGCCGCGCCCGCACGAAGACGTGATGGCGGCGCTGAAGTGCATCGAGCAGGAAATGGTCTACAGCCCGACGGCGATGTCCGCCAAGAGCGGCCCGCTGTTGCTTCACTACACGGTGATCCGCGACTGCCTACGTGAGCTGCTGGTGCGCAGAGAGATGGAGCGAAAGTGAAGCGAACCATCTACAAGTCGCGAGAGGAGCTATACCGAGCCGCGATGAGTATTGGCGGCGCTCTGCACGTAGTTGTGCTCCACGACGACGACTGCACCCCGGCGCGCTGCGTCTGCGAGCCGGAGTATGTATTGGAGGAACTGACGACGGAGAATTACCTGAAGGGGCAGGCGGCGCAGGAAGAGTGGAAGAAGAAGAAGGGAGGCGCTGTATGAGACTGAACGAACTGCGAGACACGAGCTACGAGATCGCCAAGAGCAAGGGCTGGCACGACGACGACATGAAGCGCTCGTTCGCCGACCTGATGGCGCTGGTGATCAGCGAGCTTGCCGAGGCGCTGGAAGAGCACCGGAAGGGATGCCCGCCAACGCGGGTGTACTTCGAGAAACCGGCGGTCGCTTTCGCGCGTGACGCGCTCGAAGCGCGCGCGGTCGAGCTGCTGTGGGGGCCGCGATGAGTGATCCCATCGAGAGCGCGGAGGACTTCGTGCGGCTGGTGTTCGCTGACGATGGTATCCCCGAGTACGAAGTCGAACATTCTAACCTCGGGCGCAATCTCGCCGATGGCATCCGGTCCCGCGACCGCGCGGTGAGGCGGGAGGCGCTCGCGGAGGCGGCGCGTTGGCTCGCTCAGAAGGTCGCCGACGTTCGCGAGGTAACGCGCGACTGCCGCCGCGAAGCCATCGCGCTCAAGGCTGCCGGGAAGGACTGGCAAGACGCTTTCCAGCGCGAGTGCCTTTCGGCGTCGCGATGCGGCGGGTTTGCCGACGCTGAGGCGCACTTCCGCGCCCTCGCCACCGGAGGCTCCGATGTCCGCTGACCTCTCCACCGTCACCGTCTCCGACGTGATCGCCCGCCGCCCGTGCGGCGACTGGGCCGAGCGCATCCCGGCGCTGGTCGCACCGTACCGCCGCGAGCGGTGGAGCGCGCTGGAAATCCTGTCGCTCGATGGGGTGTCGGCCGAAGATCGCCTCTGGGTCTGCCTCCACGACTCGCTTGTGCCCAAAGCTAGAGATCGATCTCGGGCTCGGAAGGTTGGCCAGCCTGGTTCGCGCAACGGAGCCCGCCGAGTTCGGGCTCGGAATGATCCGGGTAACCCGGGCGCTGTGCTTTGCGGGCGATCCCGGGCATCCAGCCTCTCTTGTCAGTGGCACATCGACCACGCAGCAGACGGCAGGCTGGCTTCGGAGGTCGCTGGTCGAGTTGTGCTGGTGGGCCGGCAGCCTTGGCATATGCGGCGAAGAGCTGGAGCGCGCCATCGAGATCAAGCACGCCTACAACCGGACGCGAGAGCATCGGCATGGGGGCAAGAAACTATGAAGCGGAAGCTCGACCCGGAGAAGATCCGAGCCGGCGTAGCGGCTTGCGCTGCCGGGCTTGGTGTCCCCGTGGTTTCCGTTCGCAACCAGGCCAGCGTTGGAGAGCTAAGGGCGGCATGCGCGCCGTACATGGCTCTTGCGGCGTTGACACTAGAGGCAGGGGCCTTCGGGTACGCGCGCCTAGACAATGCGAGCGACGACGATGTCCTCGAAGTGATGATCGAGTTCTTGCGGGCGACCGAGGAGGTCTCGCCGGAGGAAGCAGCGCGCATGCGCTGCGCACTCGTGCCGCGCAAGGTGGTGCTGCAAGTTCTCGATGAGGTGCTTTCTGACTCCGAGACCTACGCCTTCGACGGGCTGTTCCAGAAGCGATGAGCCGCTGGTCCTTCCGCGTCGTGGTGCGGAGCATGCTGTTCGCTCCCGCCTTGAGCAACGGGCACAGCGCGGAGTGCATCTGCTTTCTGTGCTGCAAGCCCGTAGAGATCGAGGTCACGGCGCCGCTGTGGTTCTCGGCGCGCACGAAGGCCTGTATCGAGGCGCGCCAGCGGCACGGCGAGGTCATCCGGATCTTGGAATGGAAGAGCCTGGCCCCCGAGGCCCCGGACGTGCTACCAGATGCGGGGAGGACACATGAGCAAACTGACCGAGCTGCTCGCCGAGCTGGCCGAGGAAGAGGGCCTCGACGCCGACGAGCTTGAAGCTCTGCTGGAGGTCGTGAAGCGCCGCAAGAAGGCGGCGACCAGCGATGAGCGCCCCGCGGCGCCCCTGGCTCGCGCCTCGCGCGAGGAACCGCCGGTGGAGTTCCCGGCCGGACCCAACCACGCTCGCGCCATCGAGCGCCGGGCCTCGGGACGCCTTGCCGTTGGTGACGCCCACCTGCGCGGCGTGCAGATGTATGGGCGCGAGACCTCTGCCCAGGCCTATGAGCGCTGGCTGGACCAGGAGCACGACGATCCCGAGGGCGTCTACGGCGCCGGCGGCGGGACCGCAGGCGGGATCTTCGGGGACGCGCCGGTGACCATGCCGGACTACGATCCGAGCGCCAGGCGCCGCACAGAGGCGGCGCAGGGCGGCGTGGCCATGGCGCGCCTGGGTGTGGTGCTGGAGCGGCTCTTGGACCGCGTGGACTCCCTGGAGGGGCGCCAGCGCTCCCCGGAGCTGCGCGGCCCAGATCCACGGCGGTTGCGAGGCAAACGGTGAAGCCTGGGCTAGTAAACCTATTGAAGTCCCTGGGTTTTGTTGGATGCGAAGCCTGCGACGGCACGGGTGTTCGCGACGAGCGCGGCGCTGCGCCGTCGGAGTGCTCGGCCTGCGAGGGCTCCGGGGTGATTCGGCGCCCGAGCGAGACCTCACCCTCGCTGCACGACGATTTTCGGCCGGAAGCGCCTTGACGGCGGTTCCACGTGAAACAACGACGTAGGTAACCCAATGAATTTGCAGACGTTAGCGGTCTTGCTCGCCATCGCCGGATGGATCACTGCCATCCTGCAGACCAGGAAAGTTGCCCGCGTCGCCGAGGACGGCAGGCTGGCCGAGTTCAGGGCCAAAGAAGAGGCCAAGGCGCTCAGGGCCAAGCTGGACTCCTTGGGGCCGCTGACCGAGGCAGCCAGCATCGCCGTCGCCGAAATCGAGCGCGAGCGCGACGCCCAGGCGAAGCTGGCCCAGGAGCGGTTCGACCTGATCGAGGGTGTCATCGAAGAAAAGCAGGTCATCTGGCGCATCTACCGCGACAGCACGCGCCAGGCTGGGGTCGCCCAGAACTGGCTGCTTCGCGAGTACAGCTCTGCGCTGCAGGCCTTGAACCACTACCGCAAGAAAGCGGGGCAACCAGAGGTGTCCGCGCCGGCGCAGCTCACTGCGCTCGTGGCGGAGTTCGCGGCCGACGCAGCGAAGATCCCCGACCAGCCCCCCGCCACGCCGGGCACCCCGGGGCCAGAGACGGGGCCCAAAACGGCCGAGGCGCCGCCGGGTTGATCAAGACATGACATATGAGCGCGCAGTGGTTACTGTGCGCGCCACATGTCCGACGATGAAGTGGAGCGCGACAGCGCGCCGGTGGGCGACGTTGTCGTCGAAGCCGAGGCCGAAGGCGACGAGGACTGGAGCCCGTTCGACGAGATCCAGGAGGACTTCAAGCCGGGGCCGGTGGTCAAGGTCACCGCGGCTGATGGCCTGCCGACATATGCGCCGCCGCTGCACGACGAGAGCGACATCCCCGTGCTGTCGCCGGACACGCTGACTTGCATGGGCGACTTCTCGAAGTTCGTCTTGCGCGGGATCTTCGGCGACGTTGTTGCCGAGTTCGATCCGGCAGACGTCGAGCGCTCGCCGAGCGGCCGATGGCGAGCATCAAAGCGAGCGGTCATGGAAAAGATGAGCTTGGAGCTGCAGCGCGTGCGTCAGTACGGCGAAGCGCACGAGCTGCCCGTGCACCCCGACGACGAGCAGCTGCTCACTCAGCTTCTCGGAGGCGTCAACCCGGGCATGGCGGTCAATCATGCGTGGATCGAAGTGTTCCCGGTGCGCCCGCCGTGCAGGCACTACGCGCGACAGCTGACCCAATTCGAGCTGAACGCTCAGGCGAAGGTGATGCTGCGAGTGTGCGCGGCGCGGCGGACCACCGAGGGGGCATTCATGTCGCTCCGCGACCGAGCCATGTGGGCGTGCGAGCTTCGGGAGCCCCACGCGGAATCCAGCGCTCTGCTGGACGACTTCGATACAGCGAAAATGCAGGAGGGTGCGCGCCGCGAGCACGTGCCCATCTTTTCTCAGGAACCAGGAATCTTTGGAGGCGAACATGGCGGAAAATGAGAGCAGCGAGATCGTCGAGACCGAGGGCGAGGAACAGCTGGAGGAAGAGGACGAGGAGGAAGAAGACGAGTTTCGGGTGCTCTTCGCGGAGGCCGAAGGCGAATCGAAGAGACTCAAGTCTCTCGCGATGAAGGCCGAGCAGGCCGGCGACGCTTCCGCGGCGGCGGTCTTGCGCGAGGTCGCCGGCGGCGTCGTGCAGCTGATCCAGGATCTCATCGCGACGACCGGTGGAACGATTCAGGACTTGCAGGCCGATGAAGAGGGCTCGCGGTTGGACGACGAGGACGCGGAGAAGCTCCACGGTCTCTTGGTCGCCTGTCGCAAGCTCGCACGAGAGGTCATGGCGGCCGGCGCCGTGGGCGACAGCAAGCAAGGGCTCGAAACCCTGGTCAAGCTCATCGAGGACCAGATGGAGTTCGTGCTGGAGATCAGCGAGTACGAACCGAAGTCAGAGCAACCCGGAGCGAACTGATCCGTGGAACCAGACACCACTCAGGTCTTGGAGCAAGAGGCGGCCCTTCTCGGGCTGGGCGCGTCGGAATACGTCCAGATGACGCCGCGCGAGCGGACCTTCTACAAGATCCAGAGGACGAAGCGCTTGAAGGCCGAGGCGAAGCGACTCGGGGTGAACGCGGAGCGGTGGATGGAGCTGTCCGAAGAAGAGCGTGACGTAGAACGGAAGGAGGCGAGGCTTGCCGACATCGCAAAGCGGCATGCCCCTCCTCCCGAGCCGGAGACTCCGCCAGAGCCGGCCGAGCCAGAAGTGGAGCCCGGTGACCGCGTGTACGCAGCTGACCCGGAAGTTCCTCCGGGCGAAGCAGATCCGTACCTGCGGTCCGGCGTGACCGTCGGGCGCATCACCGAAATCGATCCGCCGCCAGACATTCTCGGGACGGAGCGTGAGCGCCATCCGCGCACGTTGATGGATCTCTACAGCCGTTGGCCTGTTGGCGACGGCGAGCACTATGTCCGGGTCGAGCGCACGCAGCCGAAGCAGTGGCAACAGATCCCGTGCGCGGGCTACCTGGGCGATCTGCGCGAACCCATTTCAGAGAAGAAGTTTCAGCAGTGCTTCGGCGGGCGCGAGTACGAGCTGACTTTGTATGGTCCCGATCCCAAGGGACGCACCGACCACACCACCGGGCTCACCCGGATCAAGGCGCTCACCAATCCCATCAAGCTCATCGTGCCGCTGCTCCCGCCCAACCTGGCGGTACTGCCGGCCATGCTCACGAACGAAGAAGCCAAGCAGGAGTCGCAAATGACGCAGCCGTGGAATCCATTCGCCCCCGCAGCCATGCCCGCCGGGCCGCCGACGACCTCCGCCGACGCTCAGGTGCACAAGTCCAACGTCGACTTGGTGACGAACGTCCTCAAGATGACGCAGGAGGAGAACCGTGAGCTGCGCAAGGCTCGCGAGTCGGAAGGTAACGGCTCAAGCAAGCACATGCTCGACTGGCAGAAGGAGGTGCTGGAGGGCGTGCGCAAGGACGCCGAGTCGCGCGAGCGCATCCTGCGCGAAGAGCTTGCCGAGTCGCGGCGCATCGCGGAGAAGAAAGAGGAAGAGATCGAAAAGATCCGCCTGCAGATCCAGCAAGCGACAGGTCGCACCGACGGCACGGCCCTGGAGCTGGTGAAGACGCTGGGGACGAACGGCGCCGAGCGCGAAGCGCAGCGCGCCGAGTTCTACCGGCAGCAGCTGGAACAGGTGCGCGCCGCCCATCAGGATCTGATTCGCACGATGGAGGAACGTCAGAAGAGCGAGATCAACCGCGCCGACTCGCGGCTCAAGGAAGCCGACGACTACTACAAGAAGCTGCTCGACGAAGAGCGCCGCAAGGGCGAAGAGCGTGAGAAGCACCTGAAGGAAGAGCTGGAGCGGATCCGGCGTGACGAGCGCGACGCCGCCGAGGCTCGCGTGCGCGAAACGAAGGAGCGCTACGAAGAGCGTCTTCGCGATCAGGAGAAGTCCTTCGAGCGCGAGATCCGGACCGTCAAGGAGAACTGGGACACCAAGCTCAGCACGACGGTGTCGACGAAAGACTTCGAGCTGGCAGCTCTGCGCGAGCGGCTGGAAGAGGCCAAGGAAGAGGCGCACGAGGCGCGCGCGAAGGCCGAAGAGAGCAATGACCCCATCACGGTCATGGAGAAGGCCAAGAAAAACGCCGAGGCCCTCGGCTACCAGAAGAGCGAGGACGCTCCGAAGACGCCGTGGGAGCGCTTCGCTGCGACGGCCGGCGCCGGGCTCGGCCAGGCGCTCCAAAACATCGACCAGTGGCTGCCCCAGGCAGCCGCGGCGCTCAGCGGCGGGCGCAACGCTCCCCAGCAGGCCCATATGCAGGGACTGGCCGCCGCGCCGACGCCGCCCCAACTCGCTGCCGCCGCTGCCGCCGCCAGGGCGACGCAGGCGCGCCGGCCGCGCGCAGTCGCTTGGGCTTCCGCTGGCCAGCCGCCCATCCCGGCGGAGGCGCCGGCGCAGCCGATGGGCTTCCAGCCGGAGCAACCGCAGCAGCCAGAGGCGGCAGCTGCACCCCCGGCGCAGCCGGTTCAACCCCACCAGCCCCAGCCGCAGGCAGGACCGCCTCCGGGACAGGTCCAGGTCGAGAACAAGCTCGGTCAGGTCTTCGGCGACGAGGCCGTGATGACCTTCCTGGGGCAGATGGAGATGGCGATCAACATGGGCATGGAGCCCGCCGACTTCGCCCAGCGCTTCATCGCGGGCTATCGCGACGCCGCGATCCGCATGATTCAGCTGTACAAACCGGCCGACGTCACGAGCTTCGTGAAGACCTTGCCAGGGGCAGACATGAGCGCCATCTTGCGGCGCGATGGCGCGAAATTCGTCACGGGGCTCTGGTCGGCCATCGAAAAGCAAACCCAAGGCCCAGCGCAAGCCGCGCAGCCGTCCGCGTAACCGAAAGGACGTGCTCCTGGAGCTACTTCGGCTCGCCGAGCGCGATCCGGAGAAGTTCATGGCGGCAGCGCGCGAGACCTGGGACAGCCTGGGTCTTCCGGACCGGGAGCCCTTCAATCCGGGTCACCGTTGCGGACCGAAGTGCTGGCACAAGCAGGTTCCGTCGTGGGATCCGAAGAAGTCAGCCGAGGGCGCGCTCATGGACGTGGTGCGCGCGGCGGCCAAGTTCGCGAGGGAAAAGCTCTTGTAGGCATATGCGCTTGAGCGGCTGCCGGGGACCAGATAGAGTTCCCGGGCAAGCCTGGCGTGTCTGACGCTCATGCGACGGACACGTGTATGCAGTTCCCCGGTCTCACCCCCCAGCCGCCCGCGACTTTGTCGGGATTCAACGGCGCCCCGGACACCGTCCGGGCGATGGTCCGGCAGGCGCAGGGGCTCCGCGGGGAGAAGTCCATGCTGGTCCGCTCCGTGGTCGAGCGGATCACGGCCGGGCTCCAGCCGAAGGACTACCTCGGCGAGATGATCGCTGTGCGCAACTGGGTCGCGGAGAACGTGCGCTACCTGAACGACCCGCTGCACGTCGAGCTGGTGAAGGACCCGCAGCGCCTGATTGAAGAGGTCATGGCGTGGGGTAAGGCGTCGGCCGATTGCGACGAGATCGCGTGCCTCATCGGCACCATGTGCTTGCAGCTCGGGCGCGTCGTCGAGTTCGTGATCGTCGGCTTCGGCGAGCGCGGCAGCTACTCGCACGTGTTCTGCCGCGTGCTGGAGCCCAAGTCCAACAAGTGGGTGGTTCTCGACACGGTAGCGGGAACAGGTGAGCGCGGCATGCTCCAGCGCGTGACCACCTACAAGACCTGGAGCCTGGACGAGGCAGCATGACCTATCACAGTGGAATGGGCGCACTGCCAACCTGCGTGAGCCAAGCGGAGCATGACGCGGCTGTCATCGCCTGCAAGAAGACCCAAGTCAGAGGCATTGGCGCAGTCGCAGGGATCGATCCGTGCCAGCTCAAGCTGCTTCCGATCTGCACGTACGTGCGCTCGAACATCAGCACGACCTACGCGCCGCCCCCGCCGCCGGTGGACATCAGCACGCCTCCTGGTCCGCAGCCGGAAGACGCCGGCGACGAACCCAACTACGCGCTCTGGGGCGGACTCGGCTTGCTGCTGGTGGCCGCAGGCGGCTACGTCGTCTACAAGGCCACCAAGAAGAAATGAGAACCGGATGAACCGCTACCGCAACATTCGTCCGCGCTATCCCGTCTACTCGCAGACGCGTTTCGACGGAGACCTTCCACCGCCGGGCTCGTTCGGCCCACCGGACATGCGCCCGAGCGGTTCCAACCCTGCGTACTCGGTGTATGCAGGCGCCTACGGCCGCCACCTGGCAGGACTGAACGGAGTGCAGATGAACAGCGCAGACGAAGGCATCAAGGACTACCCGAACGAGCTGGACGCGCTGCAGGTCGCGGACGACGTCAACGGCAACGGCATGTTCGACCCGGCGGGGAGCCATGGAAACGTGCACCCCGACTACGGCGTGTTCGCCGATCACGAGTCGCTCCCCGGCTACATCGCCCGCGACAAGTTCTACACTCCCTCGGAGGTCACTGACGCGACGACGGGTCAGCAGATCATGTACGTGCCTGCCGGAGCCGTCTCCATCGACCACGCGCAGATGCAGGCGTTCAACAACCGGCTGCTCTGGGATCTGCCGCCTGGCGTGAACCCCTACGCGACCACCGACGTGCCCGACATGTCGATGGTGACGCCGTGGGAAGCGGCGACCCCCATCGGTCAGACCCCGCCGGAGCCGGCATCGCCCACGAAGATGTTCCTGGTTGCCGGCATCGCTGGCTTGAGCATCGGGCTCTTCGCGGCCCTGATGATGAAGAAGTGAGGAAGCATGTACGTCCCGATGCAAAACACCGTCGCCGACTACTACCCCGCGCACTACACGCTGCCGGCTGCGCGCGAGCGAGTCGAGTCGTTGGGCGCGCTGGATCTGACTGCCCCGGGCCTCGCAGCGATCAAGTTCGCGAAGATGCGAGCGAACGCCGTCGGCGCATACGACGACGAGACCCAGGTCTTCGCAGACACCAACGTGCCCACATGGATGATGGGCGCGACGGGGCTGCTGATCCTCGGCGCGGTCGCCGTCGTGGCCGGCGCGCTGAACTACCAGATGGGCAAGGCGATGGCGCCGAGCGCCGACAAGAGGAAGACGTGGGGCTGGATCGGAGTGCCGCTCGGCTTCGTGCCGCTCGGGCTGCCGATCATGGCCATCGTGTCCAACTCGAAGAAGGGGTGAGACGATGCCCAGCATCTACGATCCCTCGACGTACCCGCAAGGCGTGCCTAATCCGCTCGGACCGAGGGTGCATGCCTGGACGGGCGGTCCGTTCAATGAAGGGCAGCGTTTTCACGGCCCGGTCTACACAAGGCCCCAGGCAACCTTGCCGTGGCAAGAGCGTCCGCTGTGGGGCGTCGGAAGTGAGCCCATTGTGGGCTCCGCTTCTCGCCAGTGGTGGGATGATCCTGCGTACCAGGCGATCCGCGTCGTCGGCTACGTCGGCAGCCTGGCTGGCACGGCCGCTGGTGCCTATCACGGGTACAAGCGCAACGGAGGTTCCGTGGGCTGGGGGATCGGGTGGGCGCTCTTGGGTGGAATGTTCTGGCCCATCGCGCTGCCGATCATGTTCGTGCAAGGATTCGGAGAGAGAAAATGAGCTACCACGCACCACGTCGCCGCGCTTCGCGACCGGACATGTTCCGAGGCGGGATCGACCGCCCTGATGCTTTCCGGTTCGGCGGCGGGATCGACCGGCCGGACTTCATGTTCGCGCCGGCCTTCCATGGCCTCGGCCAGCTCACCATGGATCCGCAGACCGTCGCGCTGCTCAAGGGCTGCTCAGACAACTGCGAGAAGCAGTTCGGTGTGGCAAGCGGGCACCCGGACGTGTTCTCGCTGAGCATGTGCTTCGCCAACTGCAACGTGCAGTACCCGCCGACCGTGACGGTCCCGGGCGGTGGAGCGATCACGCCACCGGCGCTCCCGCCCGTTCCGGGCACGCCTCCAGTCGAGCCGGTCCCGCCGGTCGTTCCCGGCGTCACCGAGCCCGGATTGCCGCCGCCCGGGACCAAGCCACCGACGCCGCAGCCGCCGGTCGTGAAGGCTGGTGGAGACATGAAGCTGTGGGTCATCGGCGGAGCGGTCGCTGTTGCCGCTGTCGGGGCATTCTTCTACTTCCGAAAGTGAAAGGCTGAACGATGCGACAAGTGCGAACGCGAGGTGGAGTCTTCGGCAGCGGAGGCTACGGCGGCGGACTCTTCGACGGATCCCAATCTGGCTTTGGCGGCGTTGGCGGTCTCGGTGCGACGTACGAGCAAGCTGCGGCCGGTCTGGGGGCCATCCAGGACCCGACGGGTCAATCCTGGAACAACACCACGTACCAGGCCTGCATGGGACATCAGGTCCAGAAGTGCGGGGCCGAAGGCTACGCCTACAAGTGGAGCGCAGCGGAAACGAATGCGTGCATCGAGGCGGCACAGAAGGGCTGCATCGCCGCCGCGAAAGCTGCTGCCACTTCGCTGTCGAAGGCCCAGGTGATCGCTTTGCAGCAAGCGATCAACGCGAAGCTGCAGCAATACAACTACTGCCCCATCGGGGTAGACGGAAATCTGGGACCGACGACGTGCGGGGCGGCAGCATGGGCCGCCGGCGTGGGCGCTGCAGGCGTCACGGTCCCTGGTGCTTGCGGCACCACCATCAAAGTGGGCAGCGGGTTCCTGAAGGACTGCGCTCCGGGGACTCCGCCCCCAGAGCCGGCGCCGGTGACTCCGCCTGCGCCCCCTCCCGTCGCGCCGCCGCCTGTCACTCCGCCCATCCCGCCGCCGCCCATCAAGAAGGGTGGCGTCTCCACCGCCTGGATCGTCGGAGGCCTCCTGGCCGCAGGCCTCGTCGCCGGCGTCGCGGTCGCGGCCTCGAAGAAGAAGCACTGATCACGGAGTGCAGGATGAACCACCGATATTTCGACGTCGCGCACCTGAACGCCCCCTACAAGACGCGGGCGCTGCAAGGTCTGTCCGGTGACAGGGCGTATCGCAGTCAGGCTGATCTGAACGCGCAGTACGACCCATTGCCGATGCGCGGGCTCGGCGCCGGCGTCCTGTCCGCCGGACCGACGGGTTCGCTCGGAGCCGTCACCGCGAACTATCCGTGGAAGCAGTACAGCGCCGACACGGTGGCGCTGCAGAAGGCCATGAACGAAGCGCTCAAGGCGAACGGGTACTGCCAGATCGAACCAGATGGCAAACTGGGCGCAGCGACCTGTGGCGCGATCAAGAAGATGCTGGAGATCAGTGGCCAGACGGATCAGTCCCCGCCGTCTACCTGCCAGAGCTTCACCGCGCCCACGAAGGGCCCGTGCGGCGGTGGAACTCCTGCTCCGCCACCCGGGACACCGACGAAGGTCACCCCGTTGGTCAAGGCATCGGGCTTCGACAGCGGGACCCTTTGGATCGTCGCCGGCGGCGTCGTCGCCGTCGCCGCCATCGGGGGCGCCTTCTACTTCACGCGAAAGGGTCGCTGATGCCTGGTCCCGTCGAAATGATCCAGAAGAAGCTCGGTGTGCCCGCGAGCGGGCACTGGGATCCGATCACGCTCGGCGCACTCGCGGCCTTCCAGGCCGGCCAGCCCGCGCTCGTGCCGAGCGGCCACCCTGACGTGCCCACGCTCGCGCTGCTCGGCTACTACGACCCGCTCCAGGCGGTGGATCCGAAGTGGGCGGGATACGTCAAGGGCGGCAAGCGACCGAGCACGTTCGGACGCGATCTCGCGTCGGCGTCGAACCAGGCTCCGCAATGGGCGTGGCTGGGCGTCGGCGTGCTGCTGCTCGGCGTCGGGTTCTGGACGTGGAAGAAGTCGAGGAAGGCATGAAGCTCATCGGGATCGGAGCGCTGGACCCGAAGAACCAGCCCTGGAACACTCCAGACTACCAGGAGTGCGTCGGCAAAAAGATCCAGGCGTGCGGCGTCGCCCACCAGGGAGCAGAGCCGACCGTGGTGCAGTCTTGCATCGACGCGGCTCAGTCCAGTTGCCTGGGCGAGGCCGCTGACAAGGCGCGTCTGCGCTGGATGCTCATTGGGGTCGGGTTCGGGACGGTCGCTGTCGCGCTGATCTGGAGACACAAGCGGAGGAGTGCCTGATGGCCAGCCTGGAAGACCTTGCTGCGAAGTTCTCGGTGGAGTCCCTGCCTGCAGGCGCCAGCGACTACGACCGATTGGAGTTCCTGTTCTACTGGGCCAAGAACGCCGAGCAGGTCATCGCCGCGTTGCCGGAGCCAACCGTCGTCGGCGACACCGTCTTCGGCGACATGGAGGACGTGAAGAAGGCCGTGGAGGTCGTGGCCGAGGCCGCGAACCCGGTTCAGGTTGCAGCGTCTTCCATGCGGAACTTCTTGCTCTTGTCGTTCGTCGCGGCGACCTGGGGGATCAAGGCGCATCATCCGAACGCGCGGCAGATGCTCGTCAAAACGGGTCAAGTGACTGCGGCCGAGCTGGACGCCGACTACCGCCGGCGACTCGGAGTGCTGCAGGCCATCACGAAGCTCGGGACCTCGGGCTTCCTGGACCCGTTGTTCGCCCTGAAGGGCAAGGCCCTCGGGCTCGCGCCGCTGGTCATCGGCGGGTTGAGCATTCCCGGGTACATCGTGATCGGAACGATTGCGCTCGTCGTGTTCGCGATTGCGCTCGTTGCCATTTCGCTGACGGCACTCTTTCTGTTCAACCGCTTCGTCCAGAAGTGGTGCTTCGATGACCAGGGGAACCCACGCGAGCAGACCAAGGAGAAGTGTCCGGAGCTGTTCGACGAGGCTGCCGGCCTCGCTCGCGGTCCCAGCGATCTCTTGTCCAAGGTCGTCACCTATGCGGCGGTGGGGCTCGGCGTCTACGCTCTCATCGTTCTCGGTCCAGACATCATCCAGGGCATCAAGGGCTTCTCCAAAGCGGCGCGAGCATGAACCATGCTGGTGTACTCACAATGGCGCCCTGACGGAGGGTACGACTACTACGAAGCGACGTCGCAGGTCGCGCCCCTGGGAGACGACCTCGGGGTCCCGAAGCTGGAAGTCATCAACGGCATCGGCGCGCCATCGGTCGAAGCTGGAAGGGCGATCCCTCGTGGCGCGCGGCACGTCGGCACAGGCGAGCTTCCTCTCGGCGTTGTTGCTCCCATGGAGCGCGGCAGGATTGGCGCCGTGTCATCCTTCATAGGCGACATGCCGCCGTGGCTGGCCTTCATGGCCGGCGCTGCGGCCATCGGGTTCGTGTGGCTCGTGTGGGGACAGGACAAGAAATGACGCGCGTCGTAGATACCAGCGAGCAGGCCGAGAAGACGTTCCGCACGTTCATGGCGAAGGAGCACAAGCGTCACGTGCCCATGAACTTCTCGTGGCCAAAGACGATGCAAGAGATCGGCGTCGGCAAGGCGGTGATGTACCGCTCCAACAAGTGGAAGAGCAACCCGAAGGAGTTCGAGGACTACAAGCACATTGCCGAGTCCGAGCAGGCCGTCTACGTGACCCCGGGCTTCCTGCGTGAGTGGAGCAACCCACGGCAGAAGATCGAGGTCCATGGGCCGATGGTGAAGCTGCAGGAGCCGATGCCGAGCCACTTCGCCGTCCTGGCGCCGCTGCTCGGTGTGCAGCTCCGCCTGTCCGGGCCGGGCTCAAACGATGAAAGCGACCTGTTCGAGGTCGTGGTCAAGCACGGAATGCTGGGGGCTGCGGTGCATCCGGAGACGAAGGAGCCGTTCATCTTCGTCTACACGACGGCCGGCGGAGTGCACATGCTGCTGACTGGCAAGGAGCTGGACGTCGAGAAAGATGGAATCGTCGGATGAACACGGTCACTCAGGTCGTCGAACTGCTGAAGACGCTGCAGCAGCAGCTCACGCAGTTCCAAGAGAAGGAAGAGGCTCATCACCGTGAGATCAACGGCACGCTGGCGCTCCTGATCGAGGACAAGCGCGAACAGGGGCAGAGGCTCACCCTGCTGGAGAGTCGCGTCGGCAAGCTCGAAGAGAAGCTGCAGAAGGTGGGCTGACGACATGACCTACCATTTCATAGGCGCCCCCGGAATCGGCGAATACACCGGCTACAACACGGGTCCAGTCGGAGCAGAAATCGTGCGGCGCGGAGGCGCCACGGATAGCTCCAGTCTGAAGGCCTACGCTGCGGCTGGCGCTGGCGCCGGAGGCGCAGCGTTGTGTACGGCGTACGGAGCGGCGGCTGCGGCGCCGTTGTGTGCCAGCATCGCCTCAACGGTTGTCGGTACGCTGCTCAGCGTCGGCAAAGCCACCGCCGGCCCCGGCTGCTACAGCATTGCCCATTATTGGAACAACAACGCGCTCCCGCGCGTAAGAGCAGCTGCCGAGGGGCAGCTGGCGATTCGCAGCTACCTGGCAATGCGCGATCAGGCTATCGACGAAGCGGCGAAGGCTGGGGCGGACAAGAAGTGGGCGGACAAGTGGCTATCGGAGCACGGCATCCCTGGCGCACCGATCATTCCGGAGTGGTCGCCGCGACAAGACCTGTACGAGACGTACAAGGCGATGGCGATCTGGTCGGAGCACCCCGTGGGCGCGGATCCTGTTGCAAAAGCGCAGGGGTATACGCACGGAAGCGGCATCAACCGCTGCGCGACCAACTACTTGTCCGGTCAGAGCTGTGGCCCAAGCGCTCAAAGCGTCGCAGACCAGCTCGGTCGCAAATGCCCCGAGTTCCTGCTGACCGCCTATCACTACCCGTTTGGATCACCTGCCGCCCCCGGAGAGCCGATCAACTGGGCAATGGTTGGCGCATACCAGGCCGTCCAGACGCTTCCTGGTCAGGCCAAGTCGGGACAGTGGTGGCCTGACGTCTGTCTGCCTATGCCCAACATGTTCGCCGGACAAGGATCGAGGCCGATCAATTCGACAACGCCGGGGTACTCCGCTCCGCAGGGCGAGGACGTCTGCAAAGCTCAGCCCAAGGTCAATGCCGCCAAGTGGACAACTTTCGCCAAAGTCATCCCCACGCAGCTCGCCGCAGAGCTGAGATTCAAGCTGCAGGATTCCAAGCCGCAGTTGCTCGCTGACGCAAAAAAACTCGGCGTCTTGAGCAGTCGTCTCGTACTCGTCCGGGCGGAGCCCAGGAAAGGCAAAAGCTCCGCTCTCGCAATCGCAGCCGTTGGCATCGCGGGACTTGGTGCCGGCGGGTGGTGGTGGTGGAAGCGCCGGCGCTAGTTCGGTTGCCCCGCCCCGGACTGTTCGCTGCGGCCTACTGTGGCATCTGCACGCTCCCGACCGGCTCGGACCTGCGGATCCGACTCGTGCGCCGCCGTGCAGACGCGCAGCTGGACTACATCGTCCGGGTCCGCGGCCTTTTTTGTGGCCCGCTCAGTTAAGTGCTTGACCGACGCATATGGGCCCGGTAGGCTCCACCCGTTAGCGACAACGTGGGTCGTGGCGTCTGACCGCCTCCACTGTTCTGCCGCGTAGGCAGAGGTGTATGTGGGCATGAGTCAGAAAGCCGTCGGACGAGCCTTCAGGATCACGGACAAGGACGCGAGGTCATATGACCGGACGACCAAGCCGCGCTCCAAGATGCGCCCGAACCCGATGGGGGTGACCACGCTCGCGATGGTCAACGGCCGCGGCGCATATGCGTCAGCGAAGGCTGGCGCTCAGGGCCAAACCAGGGCGCAGCGCCTCGCGCGGGCCCGCAAGCTGATCGGAGGCAAGGGCATGCAGTCCAACGCTCGCGGCCATCGCGCCGCGTTCATTTCCGCCATGCGGTCCAACAAGGGCTCCGCGAAGAGCAAGGGCTCGGGCGCCAAGAGCACGGATCTCCGCCGCCGCGGCAAGCGGCTGGCCGCCTACAAGTCCGCCCTGAAGCGCAACGGGACCAAGGCCGGCGCGGCTCGGGCGGCGCTTCGCGCGGTGCCGTTCACCGCGAACGAGCGCAAGCGCAAGACGAGCTTCGCGGGCGTGAAGGCTCGCAAGAAGTACCGCCGCAACGACTTCGTCGGTGTCGGCAAGTCGGCCTGGGGCGAAGCGGGCGCAAGCAAGCCGGCAGCGAAAGCGAAGAACAAGCAGCCTCGCACGCAGCGTCGCCCGACGCGCGCGCAGTACCAGGCTCCTCCTCCAGAGAAAAAGAAGACCTCGCGAAAGGGAAAGCAAGTGGCGAAAGCGAAGCGAAAGACCAAGGCAAAGAAGCGTCGCGCGGCCGGTTCCCAGTACCGGACCGTGAAGCAGACCGTGAAGCGCAAGACTCGCGTCGCGTTCGGCAAGTACAAGCGTGCCCGGCTCTACAACCCGCGCACCGGGAAGACCGAGTACAGCTACATGTACCGCTCCGGCGGCAAGCTGCGCCGGATCCCGACCGCAGCCGTCTCGGGCTGGGGAGAGCGGGGCAAGAAGTCCGGCGAGCGCGCCACGAAGATGGCGGCTCGCATGCAGGCGGCGCGCAAGCGCGCTGCCGACCGAATCCTCAAGGAGGGCGACGTGTTCATCCCGAACAAGAAGCGCAAGACCAAGAAGAAGCGCAAGGGCTCCAGCAAGCGCAAGAGCGCGAAGCGCGTGGCGGCCGGCAAGAAGGCAGCTCGCACGCGCAAGCGCCGGGCGAAGGCATCGGGCGCGAAGCGGCGCAAGTCGAAGGGCGGCGCGAAGCGCAAGCGCAAGAGCGCGAAGGCATCGGGCGCGAAGCGGCGCAAGTCGAAGGGCGGCGCGAAGCGCAAGCGCAAGAGCGCGAAGCGCGTGGCGGCCGGCAAGAAGGCAGCTCGCACGCGCAAGCGCAAGGGCGGCGGCAAGAAGCGCAAGGCGAGCGCGAAGCGCGGCGGCAAGCGCGGCGGCAAGCGCCGGAGCGGCGCAAAGCGTCTGCGGAAGGGCACGTACTACGTGGCCAACCGTCGGCGTCGGCGGAGCAAGGGTCGTCGGATGCGCAAGAACGCGTTCATGGCGAACCTGAAGAACGTGCTCATCACCGGCACGCTCGTCGCCGTCGGCTACATGGGTCACCGCGTGCTCACCTCGCTCGCCTGCGAGTACATCTTCACGCCGTACGTCACGGCGCCCGAAGGCAAGGAGCCGAACCTCGCGCTCAAGACCTGGGAGAAGCCCATCTGCGGCGCCGTCGTCGGCCTCGTGGGTGTCGGCGCGCTCTCGGTCATGGCCGACAAGCGGATCATGTCGGGTGAAACCGCCATGAAGATCGGTGGCGGCATGGTGGCCTCGCTCGTTCAGTACGTCGTCGTGAGCGCTCTCGCTCAGTTCGACCAGCCGAAGGCAGCGAGCTACCTGAGCGGCTACTCCAACTCGGCGGCCTACGGCCTGCGCGGCAACCGCCGCGGCATGTCCGGGATGTCGAGCATCATGCCCCACTACCAGCAGCTGGGAGCCTTCCAGCAGGCGGCGGCGGGCATGGGCGAGTACTTCACCGGCACCGGCGCCTTCGAGCAGGCGGCGGCGGGCGTCGGCGAGTACTTCGTGCCGGGTGGCACCAAGGGCGTCGGTCAGTACGAGGCCGCGGGCCCGCTCGCCATGCAGGCGGCGGCCAACGGCATCGGCGAGATCGAGGACGGCATCCGTCCGGACTCGAACCTCGACCACGTGCTCGATCTGGCGGAGTCGGCGGCCGGCCTCGGTGAGTACTACACCGCGACCCCGGGCGCCGGCGGCTATGCCGAGGGCACCGTCCCCCAGCAGAGCCAGTGGATCCCCAACGGTCCGCTGTGGGCCGGCACCATGGCGGCCAAGGACACGATGGCCACGAGCGAGCTGCCTGCAGGCGTGCTCGCGACCGTCGGAGGCAACGGCGTCCTGAGCGGCTGATCGCACACCGCGCGCTCCAGCCCCGGCTCCTGCGGCAAACCGCAGGCCCGGGGCTCGGGGCGTTGAACCGGCCCGAGGCTTCAGAGGAACGTGCCCTCTCAAAATAACCGTCAGCCAGAGGCCATCAGCATCTCCAAAGGAGAATTACAGCCATGTCGAAATTGACCAACGTGAGGGAGCGCGTCCACCAGCCGTTCTACGACACCCTGATCCGGACTTCCGGTCTCGGTGGCACCATCCAGCCGGTCGGCAGCCCCACCAACCTCTTCACCAACCGCGCTCGCGCGGACGAGATCGTCGCGCTGACGAACCTGGACAACGGCAGCACCCTGCCGTCCGACCAGTCGCACGTGACGCTCGCGCTCCGCTGCTTCACGTGGTTCCGCAACCCGCAGATCCGCTCGGCGGCCCCGGGCGCGAACGTGCAGGTCAACAACAACGGCGACTACTCGCAGGCCGGCGCGGCGGCCTTCTGGGCGCTGGGCGGCGGCCTTCCGGGCGACGGATCGTCCATCGGTTCGATCCAGGACGTCTACCGGCTGCACTGGCAGTCGATGGAGCAGCTCCACTGGTCGTACGGCACTGGTGAGAAGTTCAGTATCACCAACATGGCGACCAAGTACTTCCCCGACGGGGGTGGCCTCTCGGGCGACATGGGCGGGACCTCGGACCTGATCCACTGGCAGAACGGTACGCCGGACCACACCGCGATCCTCCGGCTCGCGCGTGCGATCCTGCTTCCGCCTCGCCAGAACGTGAAGTGCGTCGCCAACATCAGCGCCCTCCCGGCTGGTGGCCAGGCGGCGGCCGTGGGCGCAGTGACGGCCATCGGCCGGAACATGCTCTCGCTGGTCGACAACCTGAACGCGGTGGACGGGATCGCCAAGGTGATCCAGTTCTGCTTCGACGGCTTGTTCGCACGCGATGTCCAGTGATGTCGCGTAGTTACGTGGGCTAGCTCACGTAACACACGAAGGCGCAAAAGGCTGCCCTTGGCCCCGTGCTGGGGGCAGCTTTTCGCCACTTATGGCACCGGGACCAATCCCGGGTACTCCAATCGGAGGCACATATGGCAAATCTCGATCAGATCCTTCGTCAGATGCAGCAGCAGATCGGGTTCGCGGCGGCGACGGCGCGCGAGACCCAGACTGGCATGCAGAACGTGAGCGGCGACCAGGCGCTCATCCGTCAAGAGCTTCAGCGCCAGCAGCGCGACCTGCAGAACGTGGCCGACGCCCTCATGCGCGTCAAGGCCAGCGGCGGCCAGGGGGGCGCGAGCATCAGCGACCACGTCCGCTACATCGAGTCGATCCCGGGGCGACGCGTTCCGTTCGACATGCTGGTGGACATCCCCATCGGGGCCAACCAGACCGCTCAGACGCAGGGCACGATCACGGTGTCGCAGGACGGACCGTTCGTGGCCGTCGCTCGCTTCGCGATCTTTCAGAGCGCGTTCCAGTTCCAGTTCCGCGATCCGCAGGACAACAGCCTGGCTGCGTTCCAGGGACGCTCCTTCGGTCGCTACCGGCCGATCCACTCGGTGAACGACTGGAATGACGCGGGCGCGGGCTACAACCCGGTCATCGCACTGGGCGCAGGCGCGCCGATCTTCGCGAGCCCGAGCAACCACTCGTCGTTCCGCACGATGGAGTGGGATGGCGTCGTCGAGTTCTTCAACCAGGGCGCGGCCTATCCGCGGTCCAACATCCAGGTGCCGAGCGCCTTCTGGGTGAGCGAGAACAACGCTCCGTTCCAGCTCGGTGCGCTCGACTTCTTCGAGCGCGGCGAGACGATGCAGTGGCGAGTCACGCCGACGCACAGCAACAACCCAGCAGCGGGCAACGTGAGCGGCTTCGCCGCCGGCGGGTTCTACCCGTTCCTGGACAGCCAGTACGACGTGCAAGAGGGCGTGTCCGATCCGTTCCTGGCAGGTGTGGAAACCGATCCGATCACG
This sequence comes from Pseudomonadota bacterium, assembly GCA_963204795.1. Lineage (GTDB taxonomy): Bacteria > Pseudomonadota > Gammaproteobacteria > Steroidobacterales > Steroidobacteraceae > CADEFQ01. Next base: position 101,245 of record CAUJHX010000182.1, read on the forward strand.
CGGCTGCCGGACGGCATCCTGACCATCGGCTTCCACGGGTTCAGGATCATCCAGCCGCCGGGGCCCGTGAGCATGACCTGAGAGGGGGAGCAGCATGGCGAACGACAGCTTCATCGACGGTTCGCGGGCGAGAGAGCTGAGATTGGCTCCCCCACCCGCGCCAGCCTATGCGCCGGTGCTTCGCCCCGGCGCCAGCGCGATGCCGTATCCGCCGGAGCCGGGGTCGGCGACGACGGGCGGCTCGTGCGCGGCTCAGCGCGTGCAGCTCGCCGGTGGGGCTCTCAGCAGCCTGATGGTCCACCCGTTCGTGACCCCCTTCGAGCAGCTGTACCGACGGCTGCCCGAGGAGGGCATGTTCAGCCCGGACGTCTCGCCCCAGCGGCCGTTCGCCTTCGAGCTTGGCGCGTTCCAGGTTCCGGATCGGTTCGCGCTCTGCCTGTTCGACCTGCGCCCGGACGTGTACCGGCTCAGCGGGCTCGACGCGGGCGACTTCGTTCCTGTCGAGGCCCGCAGGTTCAGCTCCATCATGGGCTTCGAGATCACGGTGGATCAGCGTCACCCTGGGAACCTGCAGTACCAGCTCGATCCGGTCGCCATCCAGGCGACGGCACAGGCGTTCACGCGCGCAGTCAGTGGGCCGGCCGGCGCCGGCGGGCTGATCCCGCAGCCGCCACCGGCATCGGTGTTCAACATCGGCGCGGCCAACAGCTTCGCCAACGCCGCCGGCGCAGGGACCGCGCTGATGCCCCAGCGCCCGACACGCTACGGTCCGCTGTCGGTCCCGTTCATGCTCGTGGCGCGCTCGAAGCAGACCGTTCAGGTCCGCTGCGTCATCTTCCGCCCGGTGTCGGCGGCCCTCGCCTTCATCGAGTACGACATCGCCGGCATGCTCTTTCCGACGGAGTGGCTCGATGCGATGATGGAGTGCCTCAAGCCCATCAACAACCAGCCCCGATGAACATTCACGTCTACAACACGGTTCGGCGGCGGGTTGCGACAAGCCGTTCTCGCGTCGGACATGCGAGCAATCGCCTCGTACTCAGACACGTCGCTGGGCCGTGTTGTGGACGTGAAATGGGGGCGCGATGAACTACGAGCCCTACGCCCCGCTGGGCGAGCTACCTCTGCCGCCAGGCGTCGTGCTGCCGACTGGGTTTCCCCAGATCGGCGACATCGCCAAGCAGCTCGGGCTGAAGACCTTCGGCATCTACACGCCGTGGGCAGCGCGCACGAGCGGCGTGAGCTGGGAGCCCGTGTCTCAGCCGCCCGACACGAACGTCGCCGTCTTCGCGATCAACGACAGTGCGCTCGCGGCGGCGCAGGCGCTGGCGTGGGGACAGCCCATTCCGTTCGTGGCCGTGCTGACCGAGAAGTCGGTCTCCCCCGAGGTGCTGACGAAGGCCTTCGGTGGCACGCCCTACAAGTTCTACGAGACGCAGGCGGTCTACAAGCAGTCGGACGCGTCGCCGACCCCTCGCGTCTACTTCCTGCACTGGGCCGAGAACCGCCAGCCGGGCGATGCGGGCTCCGGGAAGACGAGCTTGGCTCAGGCCGCGGCCCAGGTCGGTGGCGCGCTGACCTACTCGATCCAGGTGAACTACAACACGACGGCCACGCGCAAGCCGCCAGGCGTTTCGTTCCAGAGCGCATTGGAGAGTCAGATGGCCAACGAAGGTCCGATCCCACCCCCTCCTCCGCCGCCGACCCCGCCGCCGCCTACGGAGCCTCCGCCGACGAAGGCGTCGATGGCCGGACCTCTCCTCGTCGGGACGGGCGTGGCGGTTGCGACGTTCTTCGTCGTGCGTGAACTGCGAAAGGGCAAGCGATGACGTACCACTCCAGCATGGGCGCGGATCTGATCCCGGGGACGTTCCCGAGCAGCGTTTCAGCTGCCGCACGCAGCGAACTCGTGCCTGCGTTCAACATGTCGCCGAGCGCGAACCTGATGGCGTCGCCACCGCCCGCTTCGCCGGTCCGGCCGAGCGGGAATCTCGCGCCCGCACCGACGCTGCCGGCGATTCCGGCCTGCTTGGACGCGACATGGCTGGCCGCTCGCAGCTACTGCGAGACGTACCCAGCGGGCAACGGTCCGGACGCGACCGCGAACACCATCTGCTCCATCGGGCGATCTCAGCCGGCCTGGTACTCCCAGGTGCAGTCCACGCCGGCCTGCGGCGGCGGCGGGACGGTTCCGGCATATGTTCCGCCTCCCGCCTACGTCCCGCCGGTCCAGACGCCACCCGTGCCCGAGCCCGAAGCGAAGGACGCGGCGGAGCCGAACTACATGCTGTGGGGCGGCTTGGCTCTACTGCTCGCTGTCGCCGGCGGCGGCGTCTACTACTACTCGCGTGGCGGGAAGAGGTATGCCGCCAACCAGAAGCGTTCATCGGCCGGGGTGCGCAAACTGATCCGTCAACTGGATGCGGCGGCCAAGGAGCCAGATCCGAACCCCGCGGAAATCAACGCGCTGTTGCGCAAGATCCGGGACAGAACGAAGTGAACCTCATCGCCGTTCAGGGACTTGGATCGCTCGGGCAGACGCCCGTCGTGGGCGAAGCTGCGACCTGTATGGCGAACGAGCAGTACAAGGCCCTGGTCGGCGCCAAGGATGACGCGATCCGCATGTGGAACGACGCCAAGGCGCAACGGTGGACGTTCCTGATCGGGGGGCTTGCCGTGGGCGCCGCGGTTGGGTTCGTGCTCTGGAGGAAGCGATGGTGAGACAGGGACAGATGGACCAGGCCTTTGCCGCCGCCAACGCTGCGCAGTCCGTGGTGACTGACCTCGGGGGCCCGCTCGGGATGGTTGGGCGGCTCACCGGCCTGGGCGCCGACGAGCTGGACGCCGGGATCCCTGGCTGGGCGTGGCTCGGGATCGGTGTCGTGGTGGGCGGCGGCCTCGCATACACGCTGCGCGACAGGATTCAGAAGGTCATCGGCTGAACAGCCGTCGAGAAGGGAAAGCCAATGGGCAACATCGGACCACTCAGCAGCTTCCAGACCGCGAGCACTTTGCGATCTGGGCACGTGCAGTCATCGCTTGCTTCCGATCTGCAGACTCGGTTGCAGGCCCTGATCGACTCCGAAGCGGCGGCCGGTCGCGGGGTCGTCGACCTGAACCTCGCCGGTTCCGGAGAAGGCCACTCGTTCGTGGCGCATCTGGTGACCGGCTCCAACGCGGTGCCCGCTGGCGATCAGGTTGCGTGCTACAGCGCCGCGTCCTTGCCCGAGCTGACCGTGGCCAGCAACGCCACGCTGGCGAGCATCTCGCCGCTTCGCCGGATGCGCGGGCTACTCGAAGACGGTTCGGCCGATGGCCACCGCTGGATGGGGATCATCCTTCACGCGCCCTGAGAGGAGTCATCATGGGAAACGCATTGTCACTGACAGGATCTCCTGCCCCCATCACGGGGCTTCAGATCCTTCGCACTCAGTCGTCGCTCGCTTCGGACATCCAAGCGTGGCTCAGCGCGCTGATCGGCGAAGGGGTAGCGTTCTTCGACTTCGATCTGAGCGGCGCTGGGGACGGCCACTCCTTCGTGGCCACCGCGGTCATCGGGAGCGGAACTTCGCGCACGGGGGCACGGGTCGTGTCCGCAAGCGACGAGCTGTCGCTTCAGGCAGCGCGAGACGCTGTGCTCGCTGAGCTTACCCTGCTCAACGCGTACTTCTATGTCGCCGAGGCTGGAACGAACGATGGCTCGCGCTGGATGTGCGCGATCCTGTACACGGAGCAAGACTGATGGGCAACGCCAACGAAATCCCCCTCGCAGGAGTGAGCTTCGCACCGAACACGCGTTCCTTCTCCATCCAGTCGTCTCTGGCGTCCGACATGCAGGCGCGCGCACAGGCGATCCTGACGGCGGAGATCGCAGCCGGACGAAATCTGGTCGACGCAGCGCTGTCAGGCGCTGGCGACGGCCACTCGTTCATGCTGACCTTGTTCACGAGTTCGACGCGCACCGTCTACCCGAACGTGGACGGGGTTCTCTGCTACGTCGCCCCGAACGGCGATGCTCTCAGCGCCGTCGCACAGGCAGCTCTGGATTCGCTCACCGACGGTGGCGGCAACAGCCGCTCAGTGGTCGGCCTGGCCGAGGCCGGGTCGTGTGATGGTCACCGCTGGATGGGAGTCATCTTCCATTCAGCAGTCTACACCCCGCCATGACGGACCTCGGAAGGCTCTACACCATCAAGACGAACGTCCCTCTCCTGCAGACGTTCGAGGCGGACATCCCTGTCGACCAGATGACGGCTGACGCCATCGAGGCGGTGAAAGCGGACGCCAAGAAGGTGTTGCCGTGGGTGGTCGCCGGGGGCGCGGTGGTCGTGAGCTTGAGCGTGATCGCTGCGGCGGCGCTGTTCGTGCGAAAGAAGTGGTGACGCTCGCGGTGGCGGGATAGTCTTTGACGGAAAGGTTGATCGAAAAGATGGCGTACTACAGCGGTTCTGGGGCGACGATTCGGTCGGGCGCGGCTGGCCTTGGCGAGTACTTCGACGCGGCCCAGGGCGCCCGTCCTCCGGCGCCGGTTCAGGCGTTTCAGGACGGCGTCTTCAGCGGCGGCGGCGCGGACGTGTGGATGAGCGACGTCGGTGACGATCCGGGGCCGCTCCGCTCGTACCACGACGGCTCGCTCGGCGCTTGCCACGGGTGCGGCATGGGAGCCTACGACCAGGCAGCTGCCGGGCTCGGCATGCCGCTGTGGATCGATGGCAAGCCGGTGGACCGGCCCGTCTCCATCATGCACGGGCCGGCGGTCGATCCGACGTCAGCCTTCCGTGATGGCAGCTTGGGCGAGTACTTCGGCGGAGGCGGAGTGCCGTGGGCGGGCTCGTTCCGCGATGGCAGTCTGGGCACCGTCGCTGCGCCGCCGAAGACGGTGGACCTGACCGATCCCCAGGCGCTCAAGGAGACGAAGATGGCCATTGCCATGATCGTCGCCGACATCGCCATGGGCAGCGGCTCCGCTCCGAACGTCGGGGCCAAGTACTACGACGAGGCCTTCTACGCCGACCCGATCTGGAGCGCGAAGGCGTCGGAGCTGTGGGATGCCGCGGCGAAGAAGCTCGCTGGCGTGACGAAGTCTCAGGTCGACGAGCTGTCGCAGTCCTCGAAGGGCAACACCTTCCCGACCGCGAACGGCTTGGCCGCGGTGCTCGCATACGGCGTCGGCGCGCCTGTCGGCGACCCGAAGTCCTTCGCGACGAACTTCCCCGTGCTGAGCGCCTGGTACGGCCAGGTGGCGGCGGCGAAGGGCAACCTGACTGGGTTCAAGGTCTCCGCGCCGTTCTTCACCGTGCAGGAGAAGGTCTCGGGCAAGAGCATGTTCGCCGGCATGAGCAAGACGAGCCTCGTTCTCGGCGTCGGCGCCGTCGCGGCTCTCACCTTCTTCTTGATCCGGAAGAAGTGAGATGAAGGCAGCATGGGGCTGTTCGATGACCTTCTGGAAGACACCGGCGCTGCGCCCCCTTGGGGCCGCATCGCGGCGACCTTCCTGAGCGGTCTGCAGACCGCCCAAGCCGGCGGCGGCAAGGTCGTCGATCAGCTCTTGCAGTGGGGCTCATTGCTCGCCCGGAACGCTCCGGCGCGTTGGGGCGAGCAGGCGCTCAAGCCTGTCTTCTGCGCGGCGCACAAGTGCCAGGCACAGGCGCTTGTGCCTTGCGCGGCCTGCGGCAAGGCGTACTGCCTCGCGCATGTGCTGGTGAGCTACCACGCCGAGGGGATTTGCGAGCCTTGCGCGCTGGAGTTCGTGACCATGAAGCGCAAGCGGGCGACCAACGAGGATTCGGTGGCGGAGGCCTACAAGACCTTGCGCCTGCCCAAGACGTCCGATTGGGACGACGTGCGGGCCGCCTATCGCGCGCTGGCGGCCAAGCACCATCCCGACAAGCAGAAGACCGAGGCCGCTCGGGCCAAGGCCGAGAAGCGCATGAAGGAGATCAACGCCGCCTACGCGGTACTGAAGCTCCACTTGCAGGAGGCAGCCTGATGTATCGCACCGCTCCAGCCGTTGCTCTTGGCGCCGTGAGGCCCACTTGGTGCCCCGGCACGTCCCTGGCCGCGGGCCAGCGTGACCCGTGCGAGGTCGAATACGCGTTCGATCTGCCGCTTGTCGGCAAGACGTCGTTCGGGCTGCCCATCCCGGCGATGACCAACGACGCGATCAACACCGTGCAGGCGCGGTTGCCGCAGCTCTTGGATCAGACCCTGCCAGTCATCTACCAGAAGCTGCAGCCCTACATCGACGACATGACGGACTTCGTGATTCCGTCCGTCGTGTCCGACCTGATGAAGAAGCAGGTCACGCCCATGGTGGACAACCAGAAGGAAGAGATCGTCGCGCAGGCGAACTTGCTGATCCAGAAGACACTGCTCGGCGTGGCCATGATCACGGCTGCGGGCCTGGGCGCGTACTGGTATATTCGGCGGAGGGCATGATGGCTAGAATCTCATTTGACACGACCAACGGAAGCGTCGGCATCGCTAGCGATTTGTCTGCGGGGGCCAAACGGAAACTCGCGAGGTTTCTGTCAGACATGGACCCGGAAGTGCGCAGGTCGTTCACTCACGACACCGAGGTTCTGATGGATCGCATTGCTGCAGCCGTAGCGAAAAGCGAAAAGACCCTCTTGGCCCTGGACGACGCACTCGCGAATTACTGGTTTGACACGGAATCAAAAGCAGAAGCTAACGAGCTACTCCAGGTCGTCGAGGTTGAGCGGGTGAGGGTTTTGGAGGAGGCGTTGCGGCCGTTTGCGGAGATTCGTGCGGCTGGCGCGACGGGCGGAGAGTGGATCCGCATCGACCACGCCGAACCGTACATGCGATTGACGAATTGGTGCGACGCCGCCCGCGCGGCGCTGGAAGGGATTGAGGTGGAGTGATGCACGGTGCATGGAACGACGCATGGCTCGACCGCGTCGCGTCACTCACTGAACGGGTGCTCACGCGAACTGAGGAAGTTGACGACCTCCGCTCCCGCCTGTCGCTGTTCCGCGACTACGTGTGCGAGGGGTGCGGGTGCGCGACGAGCTACGACGTGAGCCGGGAGTACTGCCTCGACTGCTGGGAGGTCCGGCACGGCGTCACGAGCGGCGATTACCACGCCGCCGCATGCGTTTCGGTCGGCCTCCGCGCACTCTGCGGAAGACGGATTCTGGAGGGATGCTGAGATGAAGTACACCGTTACCGTGGGCGGCGAGAGCCACCGTTGCCAGTTGTTCGTGGGCTTCGTCGGCAAGCCCGAGGATGACGCCACCCCCGCCGACCTAATCGCGGCGCTGAAAGCGAACGCCGCTGCGTGTGGCGAGGTCACGGCCGCGATGGGCTGGGTGACCGACCAGGCGCTAGCCGTGACCGGAGAACGCGCCGAGCAAGCGGAGCGCTCGCTAGCCACCGTGACGGCAGAGCGGGATGCGGCGAAGTACTGGCTGGCCGCACACAAGGCGGCGTCGGAAGCGCTTGTGGATCCGGTCACGGGTCATGGGTTCTTCATGCTCATCGGCAAGGGCGACGATGGTGCGGACGGGTGGTTCTACACGTTCGGCGGTCCGCTCGACAGCTACACCCTGTGCGAACGCAGCGACGACCAAGACCCGCATTTCGTGTACTTCCAACGCGAGCGGTACGACCACGACCAGGGATGCTGGATCGACGGGTGCGAAGTCGTGGAGCCGGTTCTTGCTCCAGACGAATGCAGCGTGGCGCCGTATTGCCTAGAGGCTGTCACCGAAGAGCGCGACGCGCTGAAGCGCGAGCGGGATGAGGCGAGGGCAGAACGTGACGCGGCTGTGGCTCGCGCCACGCAAGCCGAGCGCGACCGCGACGCCTGGCGCGAGAAGTGGGAGGCGCTGGAGACTACGCGAGCGGTGTGCTGCGCCCAGATAGAGCGGGAGCGGGATGAGGCGAGGGCGACCAACCGCGACAACCTGGCGATGTGGGAGGTCGAACGCGACGCCCTGAAGGCCAAGCTCGCGGAGGCGGAGAGGGAGAATCTGACCCTGCGCAATCGCATCGGCATCGACCGCACGTCCTGGCACGAGGCCGAAGCGGAGGTGAAAGTCCTCCGCGCCCAGCTCGCCAAGACCGCGCGTGAGCGGGATGACGCGATGACACTGGCTGAAGAACGCCGGGACTATGCCCGCGCGCAAAACGCTAAGCTGTCGGTGGAGTGCGACGACCTCCGCGCCCAGCTTACCGCGGTCGAGCGGGAGCGGGATGAGGCGCACGCCGCACTGCGGAAGAGAAGCAGGAGATGACATGAGCTACTACCAGATGCCCAACAACGGACTCTCGGCCGGCTACTACCAGCAGCTGCCGGTGGCCACTCCGCTCTGGCAGGAAGCGCCGGTGCCAGGCTGGGGCGTGAACCCGCTTCGCGCCGGCCCGCGGCGCGTCGGCGTCGGCGCATATGCGACGCCGGTTCCAGGTTGCGGGTCCTGCGGGTCCTACAGCGACGACGTGCCCTTGAACAGCGCCGTGCTGCCGCGCTACGCGCCCATCGGTGCGGCGGGCTCAGAGGAGACGACCTACGGCGTGGTCGCCATGGCCGCCGCTGGCGGCATCGTGCTCGGGCTGGCCTTCGGGTGGCTCTGGTTCGCGAACAAGCCCATGAAGGCATGATGTACCGTTCCCTCGGCTCCACCTCCGTTCCTGCGCAGGCCACCTGTCCGCAGTGCTCGTACCTCTGGGAGGGCAGCTGCAAGGTCTGTGTGGACGGCGACCCGCATCCGGGCTGCGAGAGCTGCGTCGGCGGAAGGCTGCCGACGCCTCCATGGTACAAGAGCCACCTCGTGCTCCAGATCGGCAGCCTCGTGGTGGCGTCGCTGGCGGTCGCCCTGCTCGTGCCTCGCATCGAGGGAGCGCTCAGGAAGCGCTAGTTTAGCTGCGGGCGCGGAGCTGAATTAGCGCCCTCGGTAGTTCAGTCGACTATGGCTTGCAGCAAGCCGAGCAAGCGGCTAGCTTGGCTAGCGCAATGTCCGACGATACCAAGTACGATTTCGGTGTCCCCACCGTCATCGTGAAGGGCGGAACCACCTCGGCCTCCTACGACAAGGAGCAGGCTCGCCGTCGCGCCGACGCGGAGCAGAGACGGGGCATCCAGGACGCGCAGAGGGCCATGGGGCAGCAGGGCACAAGCCGGGATGGCGGGTTTTCACTCGCCCGCCTCGGCAGCGCGCGCATGATCACGGAGAACTCGCCTCGGCTGGTCCTCTACTACATGAACAAGGACCACTCCGTTCGCCAGGAGTGCAAGAGCGAGATCACGTTCTACGAGCACCCGACGAAGGCGGGCGAGATGGACATGATGTTCGCCATGGTCTGCCCGCGCTGCCTGGAGCGCGGCATCGCCCAGGGCGAGAGCCAGATGCTGATCAAGGCCTCGCATCGGTCGTTCTGGATCGACGAGAGACTCAAAGGGACCGTCGTGGCGCTTCGCGATCCGTGGGGCAACCTCGACCCGGTCATCATCTGCGGCACGGTGACTGCACAGGACACGATCAAGTGCAGCAACTACAACTGCACGTACGCGGTCCGCATCAACGACAGCAAGGTCTACGAGGTATGAAGTCAGTTTCGAGCAGGCAGCAGGCTCGCTACGGGACCGTCACCGTGGCGGTGAGGCTGGGGTGCTACGAGGTTCTGGAGTACGGCCTTGGCGGGGTCGAGCAGATGGCGGTGGTGTTGCCGGTGAAGCCGGAGCGCCCTCGGAAGCTGGCCAAGGAGCTGCGCGCCATCGCGCGCCAGCTCGATGGCGGCCAGGAAGAAGAGCGCGATGACGCTGGTTGATCAGCTCGCTTGCCATGCCGACACGGGAGGCCAGCACTCGCTGTTGGACGGCGATGGCCGAGGCACGCCGCCCACCGAGGCAGAACTCGACATCCCGTACGCGTCGCCGTCCGAGCCACCGCTTCTGGAGTGCGGCGTAGTCTACTCGGCTGACTGGAAGAAGTTCGCCGACGGGATGGCTCGCCACGCTCGCGCGCAGGCGCTCGCCCTGGCCGCGGCCGGCATTGGGGTCCGCCTGCAGTCGATCAGCAGCGAGGGCATGTTTCTGGACAGCGACGTCCGCTCCGAGGTGCGAGACGAGGTTGCCCACCTGACGAACGTCACCATGAAGAGCGTGATGATCGCAGTGCGGCAGGCGGTGTTTCACAGCGCCGACTTCGTGCGCAACCTTGTTGTGCCTGCCGGCGGTCGCTTGGTGGACTTCGAGCTGGAGCAGCGCATCTACCAGAACACCATCATCTACACGTCGCTGGAGCGAGATCGCGTCTCGCCCGTGCTCATCGACATCTTCAAGCGCTGCGCCGAGCTATGGGTGCCGTGTCATCAGAACGCTCAGGCGCTCGTCAGCAGCGGCATGCCCGAGGACAAGGTGCACGTCATCCCGTACCCATATGACCCGGCAGGACCGGTCTGCAAGATCCCGGCGCCTCGCGGCCATGAGCGCGTCCCGGAGGGCAAGCGGTTCTACAGCATAGGCAAGTGGGAGCCTCGGAAGAACCACGCCGGCCTGCTGATGGCGTTCCTTCGGGCCTTCACGCCCAAGGACAAGGCGTCTCTCGTGCTCAAGGTGCACGGCTGGGGCGCCTGGGAGGGCTACCCGGACATCCAGCAGGCGCTCACGCTGTGCGGGGAAGACCCGGTCGTGCGCGCGAACGGCTGGACGGACATCAACCTGCGCAAGCGCGTGAAGATCATCACGGACAAGATCAGCGACGCGGAGATCGTGGCCTTGCATGCGCAGAACAACATCTACGTGTCGGCCTCGCACGGCGAGGCGTGGGATCTACCAGCCTTCGACGCCAAGTGCGCCGGGAACCGGCTCGTGCACGTTGGATTCGGCGGAAGCGCGGACTATGCCGACGACGCCGACGTCTGGTTGGGGTACAGGCTGAAGCCCGTGAACAAGGTCTACGGCTGGGAGGAGTGCAACTGGGCCGAGTACGACATGGAAGAAATGGTTGCTTCCTTGCGCATCGCCCAGCCGCCGACGAAGCGCGTGCACCCGAAGGGCTTCAACGCGCGCTTCAGCGCACATGCGGTAGGCGAGAAGATGAAGGATCGCATCTTGCGCGTGGCTGCCAGGAGCCATGTCGAGCTGCCAGCGATGCTGGAGCGAGCTGGGTCGTTCGGATGAGGCTCGACGAGGTCATCGAGGCCATTCGTCCCTTCGCGGACGAGCGTTACCCGTACGCTCTTCCCGTTATGGTCGCCACGCGCGTAATCTCGCGCATCGTGCATGAGTACGACAACCTGCCAAAAAAACCTGAGCCCTCGTCGGCGCAGCCCGCCGTGATAACGGTTGGGATCAAGGATAGGCACGTCGTCCTCGTTTCCAGCGGCACCGCGGAGGTCGAACCCAGCTTCTTAGTGTGGACGGCTGCACAGGCTCGCGAGGTCGCCGCAAAGCTACTTGAGCTGGCACGCTCACTGGACGGCAAGGGATGAGCGACAAGGGTCTCTGTAGGTGCGGCAAGCCGGCGCCGCTGGACGTCTCGATCAGCGCAACGCCGCCGTTCGACCCGAGCCGCACACCACGCAGCGAGTTGCATTTTTCGGCAATCGCATGCCGGGCATGCGCCTTCGAGGCAGCGAAGCTCCTGCTGTCGTTCTTGGAGTCACGGGGGAACCCGTCGTGATCCGCCTCTACGGTCACCACAAGGGCGAGAGTTCATTCGTCCAGGTCACCCGTGGCCTGCGAGCGGCGGCCAAGTCGGCCGAGCTGCTCGCAGGCGAGGTCGCCGTGGACATGCTGGAGCAGGAACGCGTGCAGCCGGGAGCAGACGCTCTCGTTGGGCTCTTCTGTGGCGCCCCGCTCAGCATCGCTCTGGGGCCGCGTATGGGGCTGCACAAGGAACACTGGTTGCTGCTCGCCCCGAACAGCGAAGGGATCCCACCGTTCCTGAGAGAGCCGCTGTCCGCGGCGACAGGGTTCCTGGCCCCCAGCTCGTGGGCCGCCGACGTCTTGCGGCGTGAGTTTCCGTCACACCGGGTGCTGGTCGCTCCGCACGGCGTGCACCCGGATGTGCATATGCCCTCGGAAGAGGACCGCGAAGCGCGAACCAAGGAATACTCGGCCGGCACGTTTCGCGTTGCGCACTTCACGAGCACGCTGGGCCAGCGCAAAGGGACACTGCAGCTCCTGAGCGCATGGAGGAACTGGTCCGAGAAGCCAGCGGGAGCACAGTTGCTCATCGTGGCCAACCCGCTCGCGGTCAACGAGTACCTGTGGCGAGCGAAGGAAATGGGGGTAGATCCAAAGACGGTGGGCGTCGTCGCGAATCCGGAGGCGCCAGTCTCCGCGCTGGCGGCAGCGCTGCGTCACGCTCACGTCGTCTGCCAGCCATCGCGCGCAGAGGGCTTTGGGATCGTGCCGCTCGAAGCTCGGGCTTGCGGCGTTCCGGTCGTGATGACGAAGTGCACCGGACACCGTGAATTTTGGAGCCCGCAAGGCACCGTCACGGTCGCACACGGCGACCTGGAGCCGCTCGACGACTACCCGGGGGCCGTGGCGCCGTCTGTGTCATCTGAAGCCATCCGGCTGGCGCTTTCCGAAGCCTTTGAGACCTGGCTCGCGCTGTCCGATGAAGCGGCGCGCGACGCCGACTCTGTGCGCTGGGAATGGTCGTGGCAGAAGCAGAATGCACCGGTGCTCCAAGAGCTGGTTGACGGGGCGCGCTAGCCGAGCTAGCAGAGCAGCGATGTCCGACAAAGAGGATCTGGTCAGCAAGAACTACTGGTATTGGTTCGACGGCAAGCCTGTCTTGGTGCAGCTACACGAGCCGTGGGTGGGCGTGACCTACCCGAACGATCCGGTGCTGCAGAAGGACGAGAGCGGCAAGCCCGTCGGAGTTGTGACGGTCCCTTTTCTCAAGGGGATCTGCCACGTGCACCCCGACGGTGACGACGTGATGTTCGTGCTGGAGACGACAGACCCCAACCCGAACGCCCGCGCCATGGCGTTCATTGCGATTCGTCGCGAGCTGGTCGCCTTCATCACGCATATCGAAAGGCGCCTCGTAGAGCCGTCAGCGTGAAGAAGTTCCGCCTCTGGTTGATCGCCCGGGTGGCAGAGACGAAGTACGCGCGCGATCCGGTGGCCGACGATGCTGCGCTGGAAGCCCTAGCGCAGAAGATGGGTTTGCAGCCGGACTTGCTGGCAGAGGCCAGAGTGCGCGCTCGCACGCTGGGTCGCGCGCCGACCGGGCAGAACCAGGGGGACCGAAGGCTGGTGGCGGTGTCCTGTGCCGAGGCTCCGTACCGGGCCTGGGAGAAACATGTGGACACGTGGGGAGGCATCAGCCAGTCGGACCTATTGCGCTCCCTGATCTATGCCTACCTCTGCGGCACGTACGAGCCTCCGTGTGAGCGACTGACGCGGCTCTGGGTCTGGGACGGGAGGCACGTGACGGTCACCAGGATCAAGGGGCGCCCGGCGTACTCGATTCACAGCTTCATCAAGCGCGGCGCGTACGTGGCCTTGGTGGAACGCGCGCGGCGCCTGAACCACACGGTGACAGCGCTCCTGCGCGCGCTTATCCTGGAGAACATGGATGGCCGGTTCGGTCAGCGCGGCGCCTTGACGATTCTGGATCTGCGCAGCATGCCGGGAGACCCGGAGTTCTACCTGAAGGGGCAGTGATGGTTGGATACGCGCACAGCCTGACGAGCTACACGACGAACGAGCTGTGGTACTCGGCGACGGCGACGGCCACCGCGACCACCACGGCGTTCGACTACTACCAGGGCGGCTTCAGTATGCCGGCGACGGCCACCTGGGACAACGGCGTGAACCCGGCGGCGGAGCTGGCCGCCCTGGCCCTTCGGAAGCTCGGGCGTCACCTGGTCGCCGACGATCTGCGCGACCGCTGGCGCGAGTGGACCAAGTCCGCCAAGTGGCTAGAGGCCTACCTGCTGCGGCTTGACGTGCGCGACGAGGCCCTTCGCAGCCTGGCGAGGCATATGCGCCAAAGAGAGCCCAGGCGCCGGCCGCCACGAGCGCGAGCGCGCACCTGCAGCTTCAGCTCGGCGCGGGCGGCTCGCCCGCCAGAGGCCGTCTCGTGACCGAAGAGAGGCGCTTCCCGGTCCTCCGGGGCACGCAGCGCGAGCGCGACGAGCTGGAGCGACTGGGCTGCCCCAGGAGCGTCCCGTGGGCCTTTGTGGCGCCTCACGAGGCCCAGGCGCTCGTGAACCACGACCAGACCCTGGAGCGCCTCGCGCAGCGCGGCGGGCTCAGCCCGAGCGAGCTGGTGGCCGTGGTGCGTGGTGAAGGGCTCCGGGTCGTCCTGGCCCGCCGGGACGAGGACGCGGTGCCGATACTGTTGGAGCTTCTGGCCCCATGAAGCTCACGCCGGAGCAGTGCCGCCTGCTGGTGCTGGCAGTCGCGTCGTCCGCCGCCGCCTCCTTCAAAGGCGCTCTGGACCACGACGTTTTCGAGCCGCCCCCAAGGCCACCGGCGCCAGATGTTCCCGAGGTGCTCGCCTGGTATCGCCGCCGCGAAGCCGAGGAGAAGGGTGCTGGGCGCGAGCGCCGAAGGGCTCGGAAGCGTGGCCAGCGCAGATGAGTCGATGTTAGTGTAACGGGCGTGGAGCTGACCAAGAACCGCGCCGAGCTGGCCGTGCTGCGTGGCAAGCGCGCCCCAGAGCATATGGCCCTGTGGGTCCAGGCCTTCGCCGACGGCGACGAGGCACTGGCCCAGCGCTATGCCATCGCCGTCGCGACGTTCCTCGGTGACAGCACGGCCTCGGGCGAGGAGTGGGCGAGCTACGTCGGCAAGCTCTCGCCCCGCACGCGCGAGGCATATGCGTTCGCGGTCACGGAGTTCTTCGAGTGGGCAGCGCGCCAGCACGGTCAGATCGTTCCACCACACAAGGTGCTGCGCAAGGACGCCGAGGACTACGCGAACTGGCTCTCCAACCGACCGTTCTCGCTCACCGAAGAGAAGCTGAACGACTTCGATCAGGAGCGACGCCGCACGATCTATGAGACCGTGGTGAAGATCGGGCCGGCGGACCGCCGCAGCATCTACGGAGCGCTGCCGGCGGCGATGAAGCCCGGCTACACGTTGGAGCTGCTGACGAGCACGCTGGGGCGCATGGTGCTGCACGACCTGCTCGACCGAAGCCCGACGCTCTCACAGGTACGCGTCGAGCATCCGCGAGCAGGAATCGACCAGAACACCATCATGGTCCCCGGTCCCGATCCAGAGGGACCGTGGGTGCCCATGGAGCTGGCAGACGTCTTCCAGTATGCGATCCCGCGCCCGCGCGGCGTGTCTCGCTCCACCATCGCGCTCAGGCTCTCTGCGCTGAGCACCTTCTGGGACGTGCTCGCCCAGGGCGAGAACGTGCCCGGTGGCCACGCGATCATCCAGCACAACATCTTCAAGGGCATGAAGAAGCGCGTGACGCGCGGACTGAGCCGCGAACGCAAAGCGTCGGCGGCGTCGCGGCGCATGGACCCATCGCTCGTGCCGCGACTGCTCAACGCTGCGAACCTGGCCAAGACGCTCCCCGAGAAGCGCGACAAGGCGCTGTTGTACTTCCTGGTATTCACGGGATCTCGGCTTTCCGAGGCGGTCAACCTCCGAAGGGGGGAGCCTCCGGCGTCCGAGATCAACCGCTGGCCGGGGTGGTTCGTCGGCAACACGGAGCCGCCCGTCGTGCGCGTTCGGCGCAAAGGAGGCAAGCTCCAGTCGCTCCCGTTTCCCCCTGTCGCGCTGCGCGCGCTGGCAGACTTCCAGGCCGATCTGGACAGGCGCTCCGCGCCGCTCAGCGCGCAGAGCAGCGACCCAAAGGCGCCGCACTACCTGCATCCCAACAGCCCGCGGTGGCGCTACCGCGAGCTGGCTCGCGCCTCCGACGCGCCGCTGTTTCCGCCGGTGCACTTCTGGGGCGCCAACAGCACGTACAACTACCAGGAGTTCAAGCCCAACGCCCCGAACACATATGGGCCTCCGACGTACCGCCGCTCCATGAGCAAGGCTGGCGTGTATCAGCTACTCGTGCGTCTCGCGCGCAGGGCCGGCCTGGTCGAGTCCGAGATCGAGCAGGTGCATCCACACGCGCTCCGACACTTCGCGGCAACCGCCATGGCGAAGGGCGGGAAAGACCTGCGCGAGATCCAGGCCATCCTCGGGCACGAGTCCGTCACGACGACCGAGGGCTACCTGGCCGACATCGAGAACGTGGTGGCGCTCTCGGGCCAGGCCGAGATCCTGGAGTATCTGTCGCAGTTCGAGGGGGCGGCCGAGGCAGTGCCCCCGCCGCCCCCGCACGCGCCCAAGGCGCCTCCGAAGCGGGAGGTCATCGAGACCTACGGCATCCCGGCCCCGGAAGCCCCCAGGAGGCCGCCCAGAGAGCAGGAGCCGCAGGTTCCGGGGCAACCGCCACTGCGCCCGCCGAAGCCGCCGAAGCCGCCGAAGCCCGCCAAGGCCCCGCCGCCGGCCGTCGTCGCGGCAGCCCAGGCTGCGTCTCGCGTGCCGCCGGCGGAGACCGCAGCCGTCCAGGCGCTCGCTCCAGCATATGTGGCGCCAGAGGAGCTTCCGCCGCACACCCTGGCGGTCGTGCCGCACGTCACCTGGCCGGAGGCGGCGTCCATCCCGACGGCCGCCGGGCGCGTCACGGTCTACCAGGAGCCACCGGAGCCACGCGCGGCGCCCGAGCGCAAGATCGTGGCGGTCGAAGGCGATCCCATCCCGGAAGAGGTGAAGGCCGACATCGCGCTCAACCAGATCCGCGACAAGCAGAGCCCCGGCTCACCGGACGATGTCTACGAAGCGATGGAGCGCGGTGATCAGTGGGAGAGCATCGAGTTCACGCTGTTGCGACCCCGGAAGCGCCCGCGGGACGACGACCTTGTGACCCTGAGCGGGAGCAAGGAGCGCAAGGACGAGCAGGTCCAGACGCGCTCACCCCGCCACGAGTTCCTGGCGACGTTCTACGATCCGTGGCCGCCGAACTACGGCATCGGGACCGTGAGCTTGCTTCCGTGGTTCACCAGAGGAAGGCCAGACGCGAAAGGGCGCGTCAAGGCTCCGAATGACGAGGGCGAATGGGTTGAGATCCCACCGCTGCCGGTGCTTTCTCCGGAGCAGGTATTAGCTGAGACTACCGGTACGCATGTGCTCGACGGGCTAGAGGCGCTGTACGCACTCTGGCTCACCGGAGATCCTGCGCAAGGAATTGCTCCGTCGCCGTCGAGAACCTTCGGCCTTGTGCGCTGGTACGGATTCTTTGCGCACACGACGGGAGCGTTGCAGGCGTATCTCCGCGACAAAAAGAAGGAGTACGACCGCATCGGCAGTTCTTCCATGGGAACACCCGTGGCCAATGTTCCGACATGGGTCGCATGGGACGTACTTGCAACCGTCGGCAAGAACGTGCGCGCCCACAAGGACGAATGGGTGCTGGCCTGGTTCCGAGAGAACGCCCACACCTACACCACTACGCTCAAGGCATATGAGCGCATGAAGGGCAAGGAAGCTAAGCCCGGAGAACAGGTCTTCACGCGCGCTTTTGAGGTGGCAACAGTCGAGGCTGAGTCTATGGCTCTGCGCACGACCTTGCCGGGGTGGTTTGCCGACAACGATCCAGTGCACGCCATCTACGAGCGAGATCCCAAGGAATGGGAGACGTTCGCGTCCTGGCTGGCCAACATCACGGGACAGAAGCTCGGCGCCGCTCGTCGCGAGGCTCGCGCTGACGCTGCCGAATATGCTGAGAAGTCGTGGGAGGAGAAGCGCGAGGAGGCGCGAGACCTCTTGCGGCAGCACACCGAGGTCATGGAGAAGTTGCGATTCATCCAGCTCATGCTGGCTGGCCAGCGTCCCGTGCTACCCGAGAGAGTCGACCGAAGCGTCATCCCCAGAACCGGGCAGGTGGACGATCTGCAAGCCGAAAAGTTGCTGGTAGAGTGGGAGCGGCAGGAAGTTGCGCGCGCGCTGCAGGCGCTCGGGATGCCGGATCCATTGGAGCTGCGAGAAGTGCGTAGCGCCGAAGAGTCGAGCGACGTCCAGGCCGCAAGCGACGCTAAGGCTGCCGAAGCGGAAGCCAAGGCTGCTGGCATCGACGTCTCAGAGCTACATCCGAAGCCCGAGAAGCATCCGCTCACCCCAGAGCGGGTCAACGAGCTACTGAAGAAGTACTTTCCGGCTCCGCCCGAAGAAGAGGACGCCAACCTGCTTCGTGGTAGCTCACTCTTCGACGCGCGGCTCCTCAACATCGACTACCGCAGCCACACGATCTCGCACACGCCAGAGTACCGGGAGACGTTTGCGGAGCAGTACGACGGGCGCGATTCGGAGCTGGTCATGCGACGCGCGGCGCGCGCCATGTGGGAGTACGCCAAAAGAAACACCTTCCTGCTGCAGCCGCCGGAGAAGCGTACGAAGCGGAAGGAAGAGGGCTACGGCCCTCTGTATGCGGTGATGCTTTGCCACATTGCGTGGGTGGTCCCGGCCCCCGAGGAGATGGAGCGTCAAGCTGTCGCCTCCGGGCGCGTGAGCAAGCTCGGCCCCGAAGCGAGAAAGGACTACCTCGCTGCCCAGGCACAGCTGCTCTATGAGCTTGCATATGGGCGACGACCGGAGCCGAAGCTCAAGCTGACAGAGTCAGAGACTCAGGAAGAGCGAGTGGCCTACGTGATGCGCATGATGGCCGAGAAGGGATCTCCGCGCACGGAAGCAGAGGTCAGGGCCGCCTGGGAGAGCTTCGACGTCGCGAACGTGATCTTCGGCGAGTCCGAGCTGGCCCCAGAAGCCGAATTGCGCGAGATCGCGCAGTACCTTGGGGCCGAGGGTTTTATGACAGCGCTCCCCACGCGAGAAACAGCCGAGGCCGGTCGCGCCGAAGAGCGCAAAGCCAGGCGAAAGGCGAAGCCCAAGGTTGCGGAAGCGGCCCCCGAGGTCGAGTGGGCCCCCAAGCTCAAAGAGGGCGAGCGCGTCATAGTCCCCGGCGTCCTCAAGCGAGCCCCCAAGCAGACCGGCAAGCCCGGCAAGCTCACGGCGAACGTGGGCGCAGCGATCACGTTCGAGTACATGACCAACGAGAGCGTGGGCGCCTGGTATCAGACGCGCTGCGAGTTCCTGCCGCCCGACGGCAAGAGGTACATGGCCAACAAGGGCACCGTGACCTACGTGAGCCCGGGCGCGATGGCGCACAAGCGCAGGTTCCTGGTCAACGCGCGCGGCGTGCTGCCGTCGCCGTTGGCCATGATCGCTGCGATGAACCTAGCGGCGGTAGAGGCGTAGGGCTACTTGTACTGGCACACGTGGAAGCCTGACCCCAGTCGAGGCTCCGGTTTGCATATGCGGTCAGCGGGACAGTCGGGAGCTGACGGGTCGCAAAGCGCCCCGCGCCCCGCGGTGTCACACTTGTCGCCGCAGCGCACCTCGTCGATCTTTTTGTACGAGAAGATGACGCAGCACTTGCCGCCGCCAGGGCACAAAGTGGCCGTGTCGCAGCTCACGTGAACCCCGCCGGTGTATCCCATGGGAGAGCCGCACGGGTCGTACTTGCCTTGGAACTTTTCGTCCACGCAGAAGTTCTTGACGGTCGTGTCGCCAAGAGCGTGCTGTCCCGCGCAGCAGTTGTACTGGTTGTCGATGAAGGGGTTGTAGACGTCGACCACTTTGCAGCTCAGGCCAGTGCCACATGCGACGCACGGCACGCCCGGCAGACAGTTGCTTGCCCCGCCGGCTCCGCCGGCTCCGCCGCCAGTCGCCGCACCGCCATCTATGCCACCGGTTCCTGCCGCGCCACCGGCGCCGCCGCTCGCGCCACCACCGCCCGTTCCGCCGGTAGGCACGGTGCCCCCGGAGCCCTCTCCGCTCACGCCACCGGTGCCAGCCGTTCCTCCGCTCACGCCACCGATCCCTCCAGCGCTGCCGGCCTCTCCGGCAACCCCACCGACCCCGGGAGCCCCCTCGGATCCCCCGTCGGATGAGCACGCCACCATCGCCGCCGTCAAGATCACTAATGCCTTCATGTTCCCTCCGTTGCTTTCCAGCCGCGCGCCAGCTCTCGAAGCTGTCTCAGTGCACGCAACGCATTGTTCCGTGCGATCCGAATCGCCCCCTTCGGGGTCTTTGCCTCTCCGCTGAATTGTCGAACGCCTGCAACCACAAGCGAGCACCAGAAGTACGGAGCGCCAATGCCGTAGCGCCCGCTTCCATGATCGTAGACCTCTGCACCATCCGACCCCACCGCTTTCCAGTGCCAGCCCATGTTCTCCCAGACGTGCGCCCGCCAGCCGGGGCCGCAGCGCTTCGCTAGCGCTGCGCCCTTGCGCTTCGCATGCTGGTAATCCTCCCAGGAGCATTTGCTGCCGCAGCCCGGTGCGCAGTAGATCGGCCCGCGCCGAATTGCCTTCCATGAGAGCGTCATGTGTCCTCCGCTAGGGCCACCGTTTCTTGGCGCCGGAAGTAAGGCTCAGGCGACGGATCGCAGTCCCAGTGGACACGCAGGCGCTCCGGCCCCGCGATCCCGACGACCGTCCCTCGCATGGCGCGATATGCGGGGATTGACAGCGGGCTGTCGGCGTCAGCGAACTTCACTCGGTCCCCGACGTGCTTGGAACGCTCGCTCGTAACGTAGTCGCTCGCGCATAGGGATTTCGCACTCAGCTCACTGGGCGGAACAAGCCTTGACTTCTTCATGCAGCACTCCCCTTCGATGGCCGGCACTCCGGCGGTCCCTCGTCACCGTACTTGTCCACCAGCAGATATGCGCAGCGCTGCAGCGCCAGGTGACCAGTGATCACCGGCGTCGCGACGACGCGCCCGAACGTGTGCTCCCAGAGATCCCACTTGTCTCGCTCCGACAGGAACCCGCGTAGGTCGCGCTCGTTCTCGGTCCACTCCAGCGACTCGGTGAGCAGCTCGATCAGCTCCTCCTGGTCGCGCCTCTGGAAGTCGCCCTCCGCCTTCAGCTCGCCGATGTAGGCCTGGATGTCGTGCTTGGCGACGTCCTCGTCGTACTCGTCGCTGCCCCGCCCGGATCGCCCCATCCCGATGCTCGCCTTCTGCGCGGCATAGTAGCCCACGTCGCGGCAGAAGCCCATCCAGCAGAGTCGGCTGAAAGCGTCGGCGTGGTCGCCGTAGTGCGCGAAGCGACTGAGATCGCAGTCACCGTGGACCACGAGCGAGCCGCACGTGCCGGCGATGATCTCGCTCAGCATGTTGCGGGTGCCTGGCTTCCCGATGAGCCACCGCGCCCCGCGCCCGCCGTCCCAGTACACTTCGGACAGCAGCTGGTGATCCTGGTAGAGGCTCGCGATCTGCCACTGCAGCTGCCGCATGTACTCGTCGCGGTTCATGTCGCGCTCCCGAGGTCAGAGGGATCTGGGGTCGCCCCGATGGATTCGTCGAAGGACAGTTGGTCCTGTTCCGACAGAATGTGCCTGTGCCTTTTCAAGCCGCGCTCTGTGTGCCATCGGCTCCACTGCGCGCTCATCCAGAGTATGAAGCCGCACATGCGACCA